>CAZNOJ010000011.1:0-39407 GCA_964574665.1 uncultured Gemmatimonadaceae bacterium | reverse complement strand
CTGGCTGCAGATCGGCCGCGGGCTCGCCGAACCGCCCCGGATCTTCTGCGTCAACTGGTTCCGCAAGGATGCCGACGGCAGGTTCATCTGGCCCGGCTATTCGCAGAACATGCGGGTGCTCGAGTGGATCGTGAACCGGGTGCGCGGCCGGGGCGCAGGAATCGAGTCGCCCATCGGCTGGATGCCGCGCTACGAGGACCTCCGCTGGGAGGGCCTCGACTTCCCCCGGGACACCTTCAACGCCCTGATGGCGATCGATCGCGAGCAGTGGAAGAGCGAGCTGCTGTCGCACCGCGAGCTCTTCGAGCGGCTCTACGACCGCCTGCCGCAGGAGTTCATGTACATGCGGGAGCTGATCCTCTCGTCGCTGTGGCGCAGCCCGGAGCGGTGGAGCCTGGAGCCGGAGCGGGTCTAGCAGTGCGTCCTGGGTCCTGAGCAGCGAGGAAAGCGTGATGGCGAATGCCGGGCAAGGAGGCGTGAACCGCACCGCTCACGACTCAGGACTCACGACTCACCTCTACGATGTCATCCGCGACCCGCTCTGGGACAACATCCGCCTCGAGCCGGTCGCGGTGGCGTGCATCGACACCCCGGCCTACCAGCGCCTGCGCTACGTGCGCCAGCTCGGCCACGCCTTCCTCGTCTATCCCGGTGCCACCCACACGCGATTCGAGCACGGCCTGGGGGCGTACCATCTCGCCCGCCAGGCCCTGGCGATGCTGGGCGAGCGTGGCGACCTCGACGGGATCGGCGAGGACGAACGCCTCGCGGTACGCCTCGCCACCCTGCTCCACGACCTCGGCCACTACCCGTTTTCGCACGCCCTCGAGGAGGCGGGCTTCCCCCACCACGAGACGCTCGGTGCCGCGCGGCTCGGTGCCGGCGCGCTCGGCGCCGTGCTGCGCGACGCGGGCGGCGACGCCCTGGTGGAGCGGATCCGCGCCCTGATCCAGGGCCGGAGCGACTCGCCGCTGGCCGGCCTGGTCTCCGGCTCGCTCGACCTCGACAAGCTCGACTACCTCTCGCGCGACGCGCGCAACTGCGGCGTCCCCTACGGGGTGCTCGACGTGGACCGGCTGCTCGCCTCGCTCACCCTGGTGCGCGCGGGAGACCGCCGTGCCGTGGGCGTGCACGAGAAGGGCGTGAGCGCGCTCGAATCGCTGCTCTTCGCCAAGTACCAGATGTACCGCAACGTGTACTGGCACCACGCGGTGCGCAGCGCCACCTGCATGTTCAAGCGGGCGGTGCGCGCCACGGTGGCGCGCGGCCGGATGACGGCCGCCCAACTGGCCGAGGCGACCGACGATGGGCTCGGCGCGCTGCTGACCGAGCACGACCCGACGGGGCTGGCCGCGGCCCTCCGCGAGCGCCGCCTGCACAAGCGGGCGCTCGACCTGCCCGCCAGCGAGGTCCCGGCGATTCCGGCGTGGGTGAGCGACGATCCCGACCGGCTGGAGGAGGCGGAGAACCGCCTCGCCGCAGACTGGGGCCTCGCCCCAGGCGAGGTGCTGGTGGACTTTCCGCGGCGCAGCGCGATGCTCGGCGTGGACCTGCCGCTGCTCACCCGCGAGGGCCGCGTGGAGCGCCTCACCGACGCCGGCCGCGCCGGCCAGCTCGGCCTGCCGCGCATCGCCGAGGAACTCTATGCCAGCGCGCGCCGGCTGCGGATCTTCACGGCGGTGCCGCGGGTGGTGGAAGGGGTTCCTGCGATCCTGAGGGGGTGAACCGCGACTATCGGACCACCGGCTGCTCACCGGTCGGCGCCGCCACTTCCTCGATCTGCACCAGGATCACCGTGATGTTGTCGAGGCCGCCGCGGCGATTCGCCTCGGCGATGAGCTGGTCCACGCGCTCCTCGAGGGTGCCCTCCTGCTGGAGGATGGCCTGCAGGTCCTCGTCCTCCATCATGCCCGTGAGGCCGTCGGAGGCCAGCAGCAGCAGGTCGCCCGCGTCGAGGGTGCCGATGTAGAGATCGGGGACCACGTCGCCGCTGGAGCCGACGCACCGGGTGATCACGTTGGCGTAGGGATGCACCCGGGCCTCCTCGGGCGAGAGCCGGCCGGCATCCACCTGCTCCTGCACGTAGGAATGGTCCTTGGTGATCTGGGTGAGCGTGTTGGCCCGCAGCACGTAGGCCCGCGAGTCGCCCACCTGGCCGATGAGATACCGGCGCGGCAGCAGCGCCAGGGCGGTCACCGTGGTGCCCATCCCGCGCTTGTCGTGCTCCTGCAGCGTCCGCTCGAAGATCGCGGCGTTGGCGGCGCGGATCGCACTCACCATCTGGGCCATCAACTCGTCGTCGGACATCCCGCGCGCGGGGCGGTAGGTCTCGGCCACCAGGCGCGAGGCCATCTCGCTGGCCACCTCGCCCGCGGCGTGCCCACCCATGCCGTCGGCCACCACGAAGAGACCGCGGTCGTCGGCCATCAGGTAGGAGTCCTCATTGCCGGATCGGACCACCCCGACGTCGGTCCGGGCCGCACAGGCGAAGCGCATCATCCGGCCCGGGTGAGGAGGTAACCGACCAGGGACAGCAGCAGGATGGCCACGCCGACGACCATCGGCCAGCGAGACGACGGGGCATCCTCCTCGGCCTCGACCACGGCCGCCACCGGAGCCGGGCCGGGCGAATCCTCCCAGCGATCGAGGGGCTCGAAGACCAGCGTCGTGGCGCCCAGCGTGAGCTCGGACCCCGGGGCGAGGGCCTGGGCCCGCACCACCGGCGTGCCGTCCACCGTGGTGCCGTTGACCGACCCCAGGTCGGCCAGGGTCCAGACGCCGCCGGAGAGCCGCAGCCGGGCGTGGCGGGCCGACACCGAGGCGTCGGGGATCATCAGGTCGTTGCCGGGGACCCGGCCGATCAGCACCTCGCTCAGGTGGATCGGGAAGCGGCTGCCACCCTCCCGGCCATCCGGACGGCGGTGCAGCACGGCCAATACAGGCCCTCCCCCACCGGCGGTGGGGACCAGCGGCGGGTGGGGCGGCAACGATCCTGGACCCAGGCATTCCTCCCGAGGATGGCCTTACGACAGGGAGGGGAAAGCTACCCGCCGCCCCTCGCACCCGGCAAGCGATTTCCTCACCCCGACTTGAGCTCGATGGACTTGAGCCCCTGGCGCACCCAGCTCGAGAACACCACGAAGCCGGCCGCGATGGTGAACCAGGTGAGGATGCACCGCCAGATCAGCGTGTAGAGGGGGATCACCTCGCGCGGCACGTACACCCCCATCACCGCGGCACTGAGCAACTCGGCGATGCCGCTCGCGCCCGGCGTGGGGGCGAAGTAGAGAAGGAAGGTGATCAGCGTCTGCACCAGCAGCACGTCCACGAACGGCGCCTCGATCCCCACGGCACGGAGGGCCACGTACCCGGCCAGCAGCTTGTTGGCGTGGCTGGGGCCCGAGATGATCGTGGCCCACAGCAGCGCCAGCCAGCCGCGCGGGGTGTTGAAGGCCTGCATCGTCTCGTGGGCCTGGTCCACGCCGGCCCGGAACCCCTCCACCCGCGTGGCCAGGGCCGGCGAGCGGCGCGCCAACCGGGCCGCCATCCGGTGCAGGGCGCTGGACACCAGGCGCGGCGCCAGCATCACCAGCAGCAGCAGCACCGCCAGCGCGGCGAAGATGAGCATCGAACCGCGGAACAGGTCGAGCAGCGAGAGGCCCAGCACGTTGCCGCGGTCGCCCAGGGCACGCCCCGCCCCGAACAGGAGCGCCAGCGGCCCCGCCACCGCGAAGAACACCACGGTGGCGATGAACGACATCAGGATGGTGGCGAGACCCTTGGGGATCGGGATGCCGGTGCGACGCATCGCGTAGGCCTGCACCGGCGAGGAGCCCGCCTGCATCGGCGTCATGTACCCGGCCCACGCCCCCATGCCACCGGCGATGATCAGCCCCGGCAGGTTGGGACGCGGGTGGACCTCGCGTGCCAGCACCCAGAGGCGCAGGCCGCCGCCGATCCAGTCCATCGCGGCGAGGCCGGCGCCGAGCAGCACCCAGGGCCACTCGATGCGGCGCAGCGACGCCACGAACGCGCCGGTGTCGTTGCCGTACACCAGCACGCCAACGTACCCGAGCAGCGAGATGACGAGGAACAGCTCGAAGCCGCGCCGGATGGCGCCCGGCGTCAGGAGACGGGCCATTGGCATCAAAGCTACCGCTCCGGTGGAGAAGTGAGAAGTGAGTCCTGGGTCCTGAGGTGTGCGGTGCGACTCATCCCCCTCAGGACTCAGGACTCGCTTCTCGCTTCTCGTTACGTTTCACCCGTGCACCGCCCCGTCCTCCGCGTCGTCAACGCCCGTCAGCACAATCTCAAGGGCATCACCGTCGACATCCCGCGTCGTGCCCTGGTCGTGGTGACCGGGCCGTCGGGCAGCGGCAAGTCGTCGCTCGCCTTCGACACCCTGTATGCCGAGGGCCAGCGGCGCTACATCGAGTCGCTCTCCACCTACGCCAAGCAGTTCCTCGAGCGGATGCCCAAGCCGCTGGTGGATCGGCTGGAGGGGATCGCCCCGGCCGTGGCGATCGAGCAGCGCGCCCCGACGATGTCCTCGCGCTCCACCGTGGGCACCGCGACCGAGGTGTACGACCACCTGCGGCTCCTCTGGGCCCGGGCCGGGGTGCCGTACTGCGTGCGCTGCGGCGGTCGCGTGTCGCGCGACACCCCGCAGTCGGTGGCCGAGGCCCTGCTGGCCCACGGGGGCCGGGTGCAGCTGGCCTTCCCGCTGCCGACGCATTCCCGCGCCTCGCGCCAGGCGGTGGTCGAGAACCTGCGCGCGCTGGGATTCGTGCGCATCGAAGTGGCGGGAACCACCCACCGTCTCGAGGCCATCCCGGAGACCCTCGACCTCACCGCCGACTTGCCGATCGCGGTGATCGTGGATCGGCTCGAGGCGACCGAGGCCGGTCGCGGCCGGATCGCCGAGGCCGTGGCCACGGCGTTCCAGGAGGGCGAGGGCGTCGCCCTCGCGTTGTTCGATGGCGGGCAGCGCCGCCGCTTCACCGAGCATCCCGCCTGCAGCGAGTGCGACACCCCCGCACCGGTGATCACGCCTTCACTCTTCTCCTTCAACAACCCGCGCGGCGCCTGCCCCACCTGCAACGGCTTCGGGGCGGTGCTCGAGTACGACCTCTCGCTGGTGGTCCCCGATCCGTCGCGCAGCGTGCGCCAGGGAGCGATCGATCCCTGGACCAAGCCGCGCTACGAGGCGCAGCGCCGCCTGGTGGCCCAGGTCACCCGCGACCTGGGCGGCGACCCCGATGCCCCCTGGTCCACGCTCGATCCTGCGCTGCGCGAGACGCTCCTCCACGGCAAGCGGGGACGCTATCTCGGGATCTTCCCCTTCCTGGCCCGCCTCGAGGAGAAGCGCTACAAGCAGTACATCCGGGTCTTCCTCCGACAGTACCAACTGGCCAATCGCTGCCCGGCCTGCCAGGGCAGCCGGCTGCGGCCGGAGGTGCTGGCCATCAAGGTGGGCGGCGCCTCGATCGCCGAGGCCGCGGCACAGACCATTGACGACCTGTTCACCTGGCTGGAGGCGCTCGACCTGGCGCCCACGGCCCGCCAGGTCGCGCACCTCGTGCTGGAGCAGCTCGAGGCGCGGGTGACCTACCTGCGTGACGTCGGCCTGGGCTACCTCACCGTGGACCGCCAGACGCGCACCCTGTCGGGCGGCGAGGCGCAGCGGATCGCGCTCGCCAATGCCCTCGGCGCACAGCTCGTGGATGCGCTCTATGTGCTCGATGAACCGTCCATCGGGCTGCACCCGCGCGACACCGACCGCCTGCTGGTGCTGCTGCGACGCCTGCGCGACCTGGGCAACACGCTGGTGGTGGTGGAGCACGACCCCGCGGCGATTCGCGAGGCCGACTGGATGGTGGAACTGGGCCCCGGCGCCGGCGAACAGGGCGGCGAACTGGTGTATGCCGGACCCGTGGACGCCGCCACCGGTACCCTGACCGCGAGCTACCTCACCGGGCAGCGTCGCATCGGGGTGCCCAGCGTGCGGCGCGCGGTGGATGGGCCGCGGCTCCGCCTGCGGGGCGCCACCCTCCACAACCTCCGCGGCGTTGACGTGGACATCCCCCTCGGCACCCTGGTGGCCGTCACCGGCGTGTCGGGTTCCGGCAAGAGCACCCTGGTGCACGACGTGCTGCTCCGGCAACTCGAACGCCGCCTCCACGGCGAGGACTCGGCCAAGGCGCACCTCGGCGAGCAGGTCGGCGCCGTGCGCGCCTTCGAGGGATGGCAGGCGATCCAGGCGGTGGTGGTGGTGGACCAGTCGCCGATCGGGCGCACGCCGCGGTCCAATCCGATCACGTACATCAAGGGATTCGACGAGATCCGCGAACTCTTCGCCGACCAGCCGCTCGCGCGACAGCGGAAGTACACCGCCGGCACCTTCTCGTTCAATGTGGCGGGGGGCCGCTGCCCTGCGTGCGAGGGTGCCGGCCACGTGCAGGTGGAGATGGTCTTCCTGGCCGACGTCTTCGTGCCCTGCGACACATGTCGCGGCACCCGCTACGCCCGCGAGGTGCTCGACGTGAAGATCCAGGGGGCATCCATCGCCGACGTGCTGTCGTGGAGCGTGGACGCCGCGATCCGCCGCTTCCGCCACCAGCCCCGCCTCGGCGCCGCCCTCTGGCAGCTGCAGCAGGTGGGACTGGGCTACCTCCGGCTTGGCCAGCCGGCCACCACCCTCTCCGGCGGCGAGGCGCAGCGCCTCAAGATCGCGCGGGAGTTGCTCACGGCCCAGAAGAAGGGGGGCCGCAAGCTCTACCTGCTCGACGAGCCCACCACCGGCCTGCACCAGGACGACGTGCGGATGCTGATCGCGGTGCTCGATCGGTTGGTGGACGCCGGCCACACCGTGTTGGTGATCGAGCACCACCTCGATGTCGTCAAGCGCGCGGATTGGGTGATCGACCTGGGCCCCGAGGCCGGGGCCGCAGGGGGCCGGGTGGTGGCCCAGGGGACGCCGGAACAGGTCGCCGCCACCGAGGGCAGCCACACCGGCCTGCACCTGAGGTCGGTGCTCGCCTAGCTCGCGGACTCCCGTGCCTGCTGCAGCAGGGTCCAGGCCTCCTCGACGTGTCGCCGCTCGGTCCGGAAGGCGCCGATCGCCATCCGGTTCGCATAGCGCTCGCCCAGCAGCGTGTGGGTGAGGAACACCCGCCCAGCGGCGTTGACCCGAGCCAGCAGCGCGGCATTGTGGCGCGCCAGCGCCGGCTCGTTGCCGGCCAGCGCGGGCGGCACGTGCCGGAAGCACACCAGCCCGAGCGACGGGGGTGCCACGAACTCCCACTCGGCCGCCGCCTCGACCCACGACGCGAACTCGCCCGCCAGGTCGAGGTGCTGCTGCACCAGTGCCTGCAGCCCCTCGCGACCGTAGCTGCGCAACACGAACCAGAGCTTGAGGGCCCGGAAGCGCCGGCCCAGCGCGATGCCCCAATCGCGGTAGTTGACGACCTCGCCGTCTCGCGCCGTGCGGAGGTACTCCGGGTTGCCCGTGAAGGTGCGGATCTGGAGCGGCACGTCACGGACGAAGTACGCCGAGCAGTCGAACGACGTCATCAGCCACTTGTGGGGATTGGTGACGTACGAATCGGCGAGCTCGACGCCATCAAGCAGCGAGCGGTGCGTCGGCAGGATCGTGGCGGCGCCGCCGTACGCGGCGTCCACGTGGAACCAGGCCCCGTGCCGCCGGGCGATCCCCCCGATCTCCCGCAGCGGGTCGCACGCCGCCGACGAGGTGGTGCCCATCGTGCCGACCACGATGCCGGGGCGGAGGCCATGCGCCGTGTCGGCGGCCATCATGGTGGCCAGCATGTCGTGATCCATCGCCCACCGATCGTCGGCGGGGATCACGCGGCAGCGATCGGGGCCGAAGCCCGCCAGCCGCGCCGCCTTGGCCACCGAGGAGTGCGCCTCCTCCGACCAGTAGGCGGTGAGCCGGTCCGCCTCGCTTCCGGCCCGCTCCCGCGCGGTGAGGAACGCCAGCAAGGTGGCGGTGGAGGCGGTGTCCTGGATCACCCCGGTGAACTCCGGCGGCAATCCCAGCAGGTCGCGCAACCAGCCCATCACCACCTGCTCCAGCTCGGTGGCCGCGGGCGAGGTGACCCAGCTCATCCCCTGGGCCCCGAGCCCCGCCGCCAGCACCTCGCCCAGCACGGCGGGGGGCGACGAATTGGACGGGAAGTAGGCGAACCAGCCGGGATGTCCCCAGTGGGTCATCCCCGGGTCAATGATGCGCTGGAAGTCCTCGAAGATCCGCGCGAAGGGCTCGCCCTGCCTCGGCACCGCCGAGGGCAGCGCCCGCCGGATGTCGCCCGGCTCCACGGCGGAGACCACCGGGCGCGATTCGAGGTCGCGCCAGTAGTCGGCGATCCAGTCAATCAGTTCGTGGCCGTGGCGGCGGAACGCTTCGGTGTCCATCCCCGAAAACTACAGCGGCCGCGCAAGCGCGGCCGTCTGGGGCATTCGAGGTTCCGTCGGGAACGGGCGGGTCGGGGACCCGCCCCTACTTCTCTTCCTTGAACTGGGTGTGCCGCTTGAGCGTGGGGTCGTACTTCCGGAGCTCCATCCGCTCCGGATGCTTCTTGGGATTCTTGGTGGTGACGTACAGGTAGGCGCTCTCGGTGCTGCGCAGCTTGACCTGGACGCGTCCCTTCTTGGCCATGATCAGTAGTCTCCGGGCTTACCAGGAAGCCTTGCGGACGCCGGGGAGCTTCCCCTCGAGCGCCATCTCGCGGAAGGCGATGCGCGACAGGCCGAAGCGCCGCACGAAGCCGCGCGACCGTCCCGACATCTGGCAGCGGTTGCGGATCCGCGTGGGCGAGGCGTTGCGCGGCATCGCCTGCAGCTTCCGCATCGCCTGCTCCTTGTCCACCGGGCCGGCCTGCGGATCCCGGATGATCGCCTTGAGGCGCTTGCGCTCGTCGTTCCACTTGGCGGCGAGCTTGATCCGCTTGGCGTTGCGCATCATCGAACTGGTCTTGGCCATCGTTCCGCCGACTCCTGCAGGTCAGGTGGCCCCGGGACCATCCCGGCGCCAGCCCTTGAAAATGCCCAGAAACCGCGGGAAAGGGAAGGGGCCGGGTCAGTTGCCGGTCTGGGAGACCCGGAGCGACCCGATGTCCACCGAGTACCGGGAGACGAAGATGTCCGCCTCGGCGGTGGCCTGAAGCTCGACCGCCTCGGTCCCGGGGTCGAAGTCACCCCGTCCGTAGAAGCGGCCCGTGGTCCAGACGGTCCCCTGGTCGTCGAGGGACAGGCCGAAGGCGATCGAGAGCTGGCCGCCGCCCCCGACCACCCCGCCGAAGGGCGCCGCCCAGGCCACCTCACCGGTGGAGGCGAAGGCCATCAGGAAGCCGTCCCCCGCCCCGCTGGTCCCCTTGGCAATCAGGGTCCGCGCCCCCGGGCCCGGGTCAAAGTCCACCGATTCCTGGAACCACCCCGAGAGGATGATCCGGCCGCTGATGTGGCGGGCCACCCCGGTGACCCCTTCGCTCCCCAGCCCCCCGAAGGCCCGCACGAAGCCGTCCGATTCGCCGGTCCCCTGGAGGTAGCGCGCCAGGAAGACATCGGCCGCCCCGAGACTCACGACCAGGGCCGTTCCCGGACCCGGATCGAGGTCGGCCGTGGACTCGAAGGTGCCCACCACCAGCAGGTCGCCGTTGCCGTCGTGCGTCACGGCCGTGGCACGATCCTCCGCCAGCCCGCCGGCGCGATCCACCCAGCGCAGGCCGAGGAGCGCGGTGTAGCGGGCGAGGAGGACGTCGCTCCCGCCCACGCTGGCCAGCACCGCCGGCGCCACTTCGGAGCCGATCGTGGCGGTGCCGCGGAACTCGCCCACCGCCGAGATCTCGCCGTTGCTGCCGACCGCGATGCCGGAGATCGCGTCGTCCTCGACGCCACCCGCAGTGGCCACGGCCACGAAACTGCCATCAGGACCGTAGCGTGCGAGGAATCCGTCGGTGCCGCCGCGTGCCACCCGAAGCGCGGCGCCACCGGCCGGATCGAAATCCACCGTCGCGCGGAACACGCCGGCCACCAGCACGGAACCGTCGCTGTCCACCGCGACTGCGCGCGCCTCGTCATCCTCGGCGCCGCCCACCAGCCGTCCCCACTCGCACGTCCCGGTCGCACTCAGCTTGACGATCAGGATGTCCCGACCGCCCTGGCTCGGCAACACGCCACCGCCGCAGGTGCCACCGCCCGATCCGTACCCGACCACGACCACGCCGCCGTCGGGCGTGGCCGCGATGGCATTGGGCACCTCGGCACCGGTCCCGCCCAGTGCGAAGACCCACTGAAAGGTGCCGTCGGAGTCATAGTGCGACACCGCGAGGTCCTGGCCTCCGAAGGAGGTGCGGCCGGTGGCGCCATCCACGCTCGGGTCGAAGTCGAGCGTCCCGGTGAACCACGACGCCACCGCCACGCCGGCGGGCGTGGAGGTGATCGCACGCGCCTCTTCGGGACGGGTGGAGCCGAGCCGGAAGGGGACGGTGATGGTCGGACCGTCGGGGCCGGGCCCCGGCCCGACCGGGCCACCCTCCGACGGGGAGCAGGCGGCCATCGCGAGGACCGCCGAGGCAAGGGAGATGCGGCGCATACTACAGAGTATCGGAACCACCGCCCGGGGCCAAGAGAAGCCCCGGGCCGGGCGTCATGACGCTACGGCAGCAGGTACGCCGATTGGGCCAGGTTCACGAGTCCGCCCGGGAGCCCGGTCGGGGAGTAGTAGTTGGCGCGTTGCTGGTCGATTCGGGATGGGGTCCAGGCCTGCACGCCGGCGTACATCAGGTCGCCGGGATCGTGCCCGACGTGGCCATCGAACGCGTGGTTGGGCGCGTTGCCATCCACCACGCCCAACAGGTGCAGCACCTCGTGCAGCGTCACGAACTCGAAGTATCCCGGTGGCGCCACCGCCGAGGCCGCCAGCGGATTGGTGGCACACGCCGGCGCGCCGGGAATCGTCCCCTTGAGGTAGATCCCCGCCATCCGGCCGGGATGCGCCGGTGGGCGTGGCGCGCTGCCGCAGGCGGTGGTGTTCACCCCGTCGTAGTAGGCGAGGTACAGCGCCTGGTTGCTGATGTGCCCCAGTGCCGCCAGGTCCTTCTCCACCGAATCGCGCATGGTGATGCCGTAACCGGCGTAGGTGGCGTCGCTGCGCTGCAGCCGCACGAAGGTGATGTCGAGGGCGCCCTCGGCGGTGAGGTCGAGCCGGAAGGCGCGCCCACCGAGCTGCGTCGCGACCCAGCGCTGCGCGGCCGAGAGGGTGCGATGGATGGTGCCGTCGGTGTCGAACTGGCGGTCGATGCCATCCGACGGCAGGAGGTACATCACCTTGAGGGCGGCACCGGCGCCATCGGCACGATCGGCAGCACTGCGGGCGGCAATCGGCAGCGCCCACGTCACGGCGCGGTTGGCAGTGGCCCCCGCCGCGACAAGGACCGCAGCGGGATCACCGGCCCGGTACTGCAGCCCCACATTGCCTGGCGCGGTGGGTGTCACGGTGTACGAACCCGGCACCAGATTGTCGAGGCGCGCCCCAGCCGACATCTGCTGCGAGAATCCCCCGGGCCCGGTCACGGTCACCGCACCGGCCACGTCGCCCGGGAGCCCACTGAATGTCACCAGCATCGCGCCGGTCGTGGCGGCGAAGGCCACCGCCGCCGTGACGGATGCCCCGGCGCTCACCTGCGCGCTGCTGCTGGTGGCGGCCGGGGCAAACGAATACGGCGACGAGGCCACCGGCCCGCGGGTGAGCTGGTAGCTCCCGGGGGTCAACCCATTCAGCGTGGTGCTCGCGTTGACCGTCTGGGCGAACCCACCCGGCCCGCTCACCTGGATCGCGGCGGCCACGCCGTTGGGAAGTCCCTGCACCTGGACCACCAGTGCCCCGGTGGTCGGGGTCGGGTCGGGATCGGGGCCGGTGGTGCTGCCACCGCAGCCTGCCAGCAGGCTGGCGACCACCACGACGGCGAGGGTGCGACACATCGGGACCTCTCGGGTTGGGGACCACTCACCCATGCGGGCTCGGCGGAGCATCCGGCTCACCCCGGCGCCGTGAGCCCACGGCGCGCAGGATCGCGCACGTCTCCGTGGCGGCTTGACAGTCCCCCGTGGCGAGCGGAGAATCGATGCACCCCAACCGGCCTCGCCGTGAACGATCCGCAAGCCGACATCACCGCCCTGCTCCACGCCGTGTCCCAGGGCGAACCGGATGCGGAGGCCCGCCTCCTCCCGTTGCTCTACCAGGAGCTGCGGCGCACGGCTGCGGCGGAGTTGCGCCACGAACGCCCCGACCACACCCTCTCCCCGACCGCGCTGGTCAACGAAGCGTGGCTCCGGCTCGGCAGCCCTGCAGCCAGCTGGCAGAATCGGGCGCACTTCTTCGGGGCCGCGGCCCGCGCGATGCGACGCATCCTGGTGGATCACGCGCGCGCACGGCATGCGGCCAAGCGGTCCCGCGACAGGCAGGTGACGCTCGACCCCGACGAGGCGGCGGCCAGCACGGCGCCGAGCGACGAGGTGCTGGCCGTGGACGAGGCACTGGAACGGCTCGCGGCGCTCGACCCGCGGCAGGCGCGCGTGGTGGAGCTCCGATACTTCGTGGGCCTCTCCGTGCCCGACACCGCCGAGGTGATGGGGATCTCGCCGGCCACGGTCAAGCGCGACTGGACGCTGGCCCGGGCCTGGCTGCACCGGGAGTTGGGACCCCAGGCGTGACCGGGACACGCTGCCGATGACCATCGCGTGGCAGCGGGTCAAGGAACTCTTCGGCGAACTCGCCGGCCTCTCGGGACCCGACCGCGCGGCGGCCCTCGGCAGGATCGCCGCAGACGACCCGGCACTGGCCGCGGAGCTGGATTCGCTGCTGGAGGCCTCCGAGGCCGTGGGCGACCGCTTCGAGCATCCGCCCTCCTGGGTCGCCGCCACGTCGGGACCCCCTGGACTCGAGGGCGAGCGACTTGGCGTGTGGCGCATCGAGCGCGAGCTCGGTCGCGGCGGGATGGGCACGGTCTACCTGGCCCATCGCGACGACGACACCTTCACCATGCGGGTGGCGATCAAGGTGGCCGCGGCCGCGCAGCTCTCCGAGGAGGCCCATCGCCGCTTCCGGACCGAGCGTCAGCTGCTGGCCGGGCTCCAGCACCGCAACATCGCGGCGCTGCTCGATGGCGGCGTGACCGACTCCGGCCTCCCCTGGTTCGTGATGGAGCTGGTGGAAGGCGTGCCGATCACCGAGTACTGCGCGCGCGAGCGCCTCGGCACGCGACCGCGCCTGGAGCTGTTCCGCCAGGTGTGCGCCGCGGTGCACCACGCCCATCAGCACCTGGTCATCCATCGCGACCTCAAGCCGCGCAACATCCTCGTGGATGATGCCGGCACGGTGAAGCTGCTCGACTTCGGCATCGCCAAGGCGATCGCGGGCGACGCGGACCACGATCCCGAGGCCACCGCCACGGGGATGCGGGCGCTCACGCCGGCCTATGCAGCACCCGAGCAGGTGCGCGGCCTGCCGGTCACCACGGCCAGCGACGTCTACGCGCTGGGCGTGGTGCTGTACGAGTTGCTCACCGGCACCCGTCCGCACGGCAGCGAGCTGGCCGAGCGGCTGCGCGAGGAGGCCCCTCCAATGCCGCCGTCGCGGGCGGCGGCGAGCGAGGCGGTGCGTCGCGAGCTGCGGGGCGACCTCGACAGCATCGTGCTCAAGGCACTCCGTCCCGAGCCCGGGCGGCGCTACGCCACCGCGCTCGAACTCGGCGAGGACCTGCGGCGCGTGCTGCAGGGGCGCCCCGTGGAGGCGCGCCCCGACACCGTCGGCTACCGCGTGGGGACCTTCGCGCGCCGGAATCGCCTGCTGGTGGCCACCGCCGCCCTCGCGGTGGTGACGCTGCTGAGCGGCGCGCTGGTCGCGCTCCGGCTCGCGAGCCTGGCGCGCGCCGAACGCGATCGCGCCCTGCTGGAGGCGGCGCGCACCCGCGGCGTGACCCAGTTCTTCCAGGACGTCTTCGCCGCGGCAAGCCCCGACCAGCTCGGCAGCGGCGTCACGGTGCTGCAGGCGCTCGACCACGCCATTCCGCGCATCGACTCCGGCTTCGGGGGCAGCCCCGACCTCCGCGCCGCCATCAAGAACTCGCTCGGCGCCACCCTCCTCAACCTCTATCTCCCCGACCGGGCGCGGCCGCTCGCCGAAGACGCGCTCCGCACGCTCGACTCCCTCGGCGCTGCCGCCTCACCGCGCGAGCGCGCCGACGCGCTCTACAACCTCGCCGGCGTGGAGGCCACCGACGGTGCCCTTGAACGCGCCGATTCGCTCTACGGCGCCTCGATCGCGGCCTACTGGACCGTGCCCGGCATCGACTCCACCGAGGTGTGGCTCGGCATGGGCCAGCATGCCGGCGTGGTGGCCGCGCTCGGCCGGCTGGACGAGGCCGTCGCGATGTACACCGGCGTGGTGGATGGACTCGCGCGCCGGGTGCCGCACGACTCGGTGGGGCGCAGCGTCGCCGAGACGAACCTCGCCACGGCACTGGCGCAGCTCGGTCGCTACGCGGAGGCCGAGCCCCGGTTCCGGCACGCCATCGCGCTGCTCGGCGACGGCCGTGGCGCCAAGCGCTTTCGGGTCGCCGCGGCGCTGCAGCCCTGGGCCGGGACGCTCAACTTCCTGGGGCGCACCGCGGAGGCCGAGCGCGTGGCGCGGCAGAGCTGGACGATGAATCGCGAGCTGCTCGGCCCCGCCTCGCTCCCGACGGCGGTGTCGCTCCGGATGCTGATCAACGTGCTGGCCGACGGCGGCAAGTGCCCCGAGGCGATCGCGGCCGCCGACGAGATGCTCGCGATGCGCCGCGCGCTGCCTGAGGGTGATCCGTCGGTGGGCACCGCGCTGATGTACTCGGGGTGGTGTCACGCGCGCATCGGAGACGCCACGCGCGGCGAAGCGCTGGCGCGCGAGGCGCTGGCGCTCAGGGAGTCGCAGTTTCCGGAGAGACATTGGGCGATCGCGCAGGCGCAGGCGGCGCTGGGCGACGTGCTGGCGCACGGTGGCGCATCGCATCGTGACGAGGCGCTGGCATTGCTGCGGAGCGGGTACGATGGGCTCGCGGCACAGCTCGACAGCGGCAACGTCCGGGTCAGGCAGGCAAGGGAGTGGCTGGCGGCGGCGACGGGGGCGACCGGCGACCGGTGACTGGCGAATGGCGACCGGGGCCGAGTCGGCAACATGCTGCACGCCGGGAAGCGAAGAGCGCACGGACACCCAGGCGGGCACCCGTGCGCATCGATGTCCAAGGACTCCCGAGGAGGGACTCGAACCCCCGACCCGCTGATTAACAGTCAGCTGCTCTACCGACTGAGCTACTCGGGAAGACAGGCGCGCAAGGTAGCGCCGCCCCCTACCCGCGGCAAGAATTCGCCGCCGCGCCCGCCCACGGACCCAGGCCGAGGAATCGGGTCGGTTTCGGTCCCGGTGCACCCGACCGTTCCCTTCGGAAACACCCACGGCGAACCGATTGCCCATCAACAGCTTGCGATCGGCGAATGAGCGCGTGCTCACATGACCAATTTTGCAGTGAGCCCTCACATCGGTCAGGCGCGCCATTTCGGCGCCAGATATCTACATAACTCGTTGTTTTGCGCCACCTTACGCCATTTTGGCCACTTCCATTTCCGGGTCCACCCGCTACCTTGCGCCCATGCCGATCACCCCCCTGTTCGGGCACCAGGAGGCACGCACCAGGCTGTCGGCGGCGATCCGCGGTGGATCGCTTCCCCAGGTGATCCTCCTCACCGGCCCGGAGGGGGTCGGCAAGCAGCGGCTGGGGCTCTGGCTGGCCGCCCGCCTGCTCTGCGAACGGGGCAGCGAGGAGCCCTGTGGCGAGTGCGGCCCGTGCCGTCGCGTGGGGGAACTGGCCCACCCGGACGTCCATTGGCTGGTGCCGGTGCCCCGCCCCAAGGCGGCGGAGCCCGACAAGCAGGTCGAGGAGGTGACCGAGGCGCTCGAGGCGGTGATGGCCGAGCGCCGACAAGGCGGCAAGTGGCAGGCGCCCGACGGGATGGCCATCCATGGCATCGCCTCGGCGCGCTGGCTGCAGCGCCACGCCGCCATGACCGCAGCGGAGGGCAGCTGGCGGGTGTTCGTGATCGGGCGGGCCGAGCGGCTGGTGCCGCAGGAATCGTCCACCGATGCGGCCAACGCACTGCTCAAGCTGCTGGAAGAACCGCCGCCGCGTTCGGTGTTCGTGCTGACCGCGTCGGAGCCGGGCCTCGTGTTGCCCACGATCCGGTCCCGCGCGGTGCCGCTTCGGGTGATGCGGCTGGCGGACCACGACGTGGCCGGCTTCGCCGCCGCGGCGGGACTGCCCCGCGACGACGACGCGGTGCGGCACGCGGCCGGTTCGATCGGGCGGCTGTTGGGCCGCGACGACACCGCCCGGCAGAAGGCAGCGGCGGCGGCACGGGCGGTCCGCGAGGCGGTTCACGAGGACGCCGGCGCGCGTGCACTGCTGGCACTGCGGCAACCGGTGGCGCAGGCCCGCGGCGAGTTCACCGCGATGCTCGACGCCCTGGTGGATGCGTACCACGGCGACCTCCGCGCGGCCGCGGGGCACCCGGGCCAGCAGCGCAAGGCGCGGAGGGCGCTCCGGGCCATCGAGTTGGTGCTCGCGACGCGCGAGCAGGCGCAGGGCAACGTCAACCCGCGGCTCGCCCTCGGGGCCCTCGCCGGAGACCTGGCGGCGCTGGAGCAGGGATGGCACTGAGCCACGTGGACGCAGCGGGCCGCGCCCGCATGGTGGATGTGGGCGACAAGGCGGTGACCTCGCGCGTCGCCGTGGCGGAAGGCCAGGTCCGATGCTCGCCCGAGGCCTTCGCGCAGGTGCGCGATGCCGCGACCCGCAAGGGCGACGTGCTCGGCACCGCGGAGCTGGCGGGCGTGATGGCGGCCAAGCGGACCAGCGAGCTGGTGCCGCTCTGTCACCCGGTGCCGCTCGACCGTGTCGAGGTGGTCGCCGAACCGGTGGAGGAATGGCCGGGCATCCGGATCACCGCCACCGTGCGGGCCGAGGCCCGCACCGGGGTCGAGATGGAAGCGCTGGTGGCCGTGAGCATCGCCTGCTGCACGGTGTACGACATGATCAAGGCAGTGGACCGCGCGGCCAGCATCACGGCGGTGCGGGTGGTGCGCAAGTCGGGCGGTTCGCGCGGGGAGTGGACCGCCCCCGAGGGGCAGGACCCAACAGAGGAGATGGCATGATGAAGACACTCGTCGTCCGGGCCGGAGCACTGGGGCTCGTGGCGTCTGCATTGATGGGACTGGGAGCACTGGCCTCCGTGTTGTCGGGCAACGGCGGCGCGGCCCTGCCCGCCACCGAGCTGGCGGCGGCGCCCGACAGCACCGCTCGGCCGGCCGATGCCGAGGGCGAGCTGGCCGAGACCCGGCTCGAGCTCGATCGCGCCCATCGCATCCTGGAGTTCTCGGGACGGTACCGGATTCCGGCCGACCTGGCCGCGCGCATCCACGACCACGCCGTCAGCGCCGGCCTGCCGCCGGCCCTCGGCTTCCAGCTCGTGAAGGTGGAGAGCAACTTCATCAATTCGGCGCAGAGCTACGCCTCGGCGATCGGGCTGACCCAGCTGATGCTCCGCACGGCGCGGTCCTATGAACCCACCGTGACGGCGGCCGAGCTGATGAACCCCGATGTCAACCTGCGGATCGGCTTCCGCTACCTGAAGGACCTGCTCAAGCAGTTCGACAACGACCTCGCCCTGGCCCTCGAGGCCTACAACAAGGGCCCCACGCTGGTGAACGCCCAGCGCGAGAGCGGGATGGAAGTGCGCGGACGGTACTCGCGCGCGGTGATGGGGGGAATGCGGAGCTAGTCGCGGGTCGCGGGTCGCGAGAAGAACAGGCCGGCATCCTCATTGGATGTCGGCCTGTTGGCTATGCAGTGGGCTCGAACAACGCCTCTCGCGACCCGCGACCCACGACCCGCGACACCCTAAGCAGGAATCCGCAGCCGCTGCCCCACCCGGATCCGCGCCGCCGTGCCCAGGTTGTTCTCCCGGATCAGCACGCTCTGCCCCACGCCGTAGCGCTCGGCGATCTCGCCCACCGTCTCCCCGGCCCGCACCACGTGCACCCGCACGCTGCGCGCCGGCGCCCCGCTGCCGATGGCCAGCCGCTGGCCGGCGCGAATGGCGCCGCTCGCGGGCAGGTCGTTGGCCGTCCGGATGGACGCCTGGGTGACGCCGTAGCGTGCCGCGATGCCGGACAGGGTCTCGCCCCGACGCACGATGTGCGTGAGCGGCGCGCGGGACACCGGCTCGGGCTCCGCGAGCGCAGCACCGGCGCCAGCGCCGCCCACCGGGATGTAGAGCGTGGTGCCCACCTGCAGCGACCGGGCACGCGCCACCCGGTTGGCCGCCATCACGTCGTCGGTGGAGACGCCGTAGCGACGGGCAATCCCCGACACGGTCTCGCCCCGCCGCACCACGTGCGTCAGCACCCGCGTCCGCTCGCTGGGCGGCACCGCGGCATAGGCCGCCGTGACCGCCTCCGCCGTCCCGGCCGGCAACCGCACCGGGTAGCGCACCCCTGGCGGGGTCACCCCGCGCAACAGGTGGGGATTGAGCTCGCGGATCGCCTCGACAGTGGTGTCGGCCAGCCGCGCCACCAGGTCGAGCCCGGTGCTCCCTGCCACGATCACCGAATCGCGCGGGAACGCCTCGACGTCACCGGGCGCCTCGAAGCCGTAGCGCTCGGGGGCCTTGGCGATCAGCGCCGCGGCGATCAGCTTCGGCACGTAGTCCTTGGTCTCCTGGAACAGGTGCCGCGACTCCGCCAGCTCGAAGAACATCTCGTCGCTCGCCGGATCCACCGCCTCGTCACCGGCCCCCTGCAGCGCCGCGATCTGCAGCACGCCGCGCCCCACGCGCCCGGGCCCGCCGTTGTAGGCGGCGGCCGCCAGGAAGTGCGAACCGAACCGATCGGTGAGATCCTTGAGGTAGCGCGCCGCCGCATCGGTCGCCTTGAGCGGGTCGCGGCGCTCGTCGAGCCAGGAGTCCACCCGCAGCCCGTAGCCGCGACCGGTCGCGGTCATGAACTGCCACATCCCCACGGCACGGGCACGCGACACCGCGATCGGGGAGAACCCCGACTCGATCAGCGCCAGGTACACCAGGTCGCCCGGCAGCCCCTGCGCCTGCAGCTGCGCCCGGGCGTAGCCCTCGTAGCGCGGCATCCGGTCGAGCCAGACCTGGAACCGCTCGCGACTGCGCGTGGTGAAGAAGTCGAGGTAGTACTGCACCCGCGGATGATCCGCAAAGCGCTGCACGTTGATGTCCCAGCGCGGCTCGTGCAGGTCCTCCAGCGTGAGCTCGGGCACCGCGGCACCCGGCTCGAGTTTCTGCAGCGAGTCGAGCACCTGGGCGTCGGCCGCCGAGTCGGCTCGGAGCCGTGGCGCCGAGGGGGAGCGTGCGACGCGGGACGCCGAGGAGGCGGGACCGGACTCCGCCGCGGGACGCTCGGGCGCGCCGACCGGATCCGGGACGCTCGACACCTCGTGACGACCGCAGCCGGCAGCGAGGATCAGGAAAGCTGCCAGCTGCCAACGGGGCATCGGCGGAGTCTCCAGCGAGTGTGGGGGGCCTCTCCAGCATCGGCCGCACGATGGGACGCCTGAATGCGTCGGTCGGTCACAGGATGCCCCGGGAGCGGGGCGGGTCGCATCAGCTCGCGAGGCGGGTCTTGAGCGCAACCGCCAGGTCGTCCTGGCTCAGGGTGTCCGCCCGCGCGAAGAGCGCGGCCTTGCTGGGGGAAGATATCTCCAGAGGGACCCAGAGACGGCGGGCATCCGGGGCGGGGCACCGGAACGCCGCCACCAGGGTCCAGTCATGCGAGCCCGGCTGCCGCTCGGCAGCCACGGACACGGACCACTCACGATCGTCGATTGCCAAGGTTCGCCAGGCCATTGGCTCCAACCGGTGGCAGGGTGGACGCTGGTGGTGCAAGCGGGCCAACTGACCATAGTTAGGCCATTCGACCTCATCTGGCAAGTCACGTCCTCGCCACAACCCCAGACCCGGCCAACGGTTACCCCGGTGAGCGCCCGTCCTGCGAGCCGATTCTCGGATAGGGGCGGTGGGACTCGAACCCACGACCTGCCGGTTAAAAGCCGGTTGCTCTACCAGCTGAGCTACACCCCCCCGTGCAATCTACCGGTCGCCCCGCGCCGGAAGCCGGCGCGCGCGACCGTCACGGTTTCAGGGTGTAGACCAGCCAGTCGCCCAGCTTGCGGTCGTCGCGCGACGGGCGGATGCCGTCGAGTGACGGCACCGGCACCGCGGTGACCACCACCAGCTCCCCGTCGCGCACTCGTCGGCGCACGCGCTCGGCGGTGCCGAGTCGGTAGTTGGAATGGAACGCGCCGTTGAGGTGGACGATCACGGCGGAGTCGCCGTGCGTCGTGCGCGCGCGCGCGATCGCCTCCGCCATCGTCTCGTCCTTGAGGCACTGCGAGAAGTAGTAGCGGTCGAGTGCCGCGGCCTTGGCCGAATCGGTGTCACCCGGCACGTGGGCCCGCATCGTCTCCGCGAACTTCTCGAAGTACTCGTCGCGCCCGCAGCGGTACTCCGCCGCCGCGAGCGGGCGCCGCTCGCCGAGGGTGTCGAGCACCGCAAGGCCGCCACGCGCGATCGCCGAGGCGATCGGGCGCGGGATGTTCGCCGCCAGCACTGGCCACCCGTTCGCGCGCGCCCATTCCACCGCCGGCCGGTAGTCGGTGGCGTAGCGCGGCCACGGACGGCTGGCCGCGAGCAGCGAATCCTCCCCGATCCGGCCGGCCAGGTAGTCGTCGAGCACCGCCTGCACGTCGCGCTCGAACATCTCGAGCGACAGGATCACCGGGCGACGCCGGGCCAGCGCCTCGAGCAGCGCGCGCTGCATCGCGTGCGTGCCGGGATCGTCGTGCTGCTCCCCGAAGAAGACCACGTCGGCACGGGCCAGCTCCGCCGCCATCCCCTCCAGGTCGGCCCAACGGTTGTGCTCGGCGTCGAACACGCGGTGCGGCGTCCAGGTGCGGGCGGGCAACACCGCGGTGGACTCGGCCGCGGTCGGCGCCGTGTCGGTCGTGGAAGGCGGGGGTGCCGCCTGGGCCACCTGGGCAAGCAAGAGTGCGGTTAACATGCCCGCAAGATACCCGGCGCGTGGTACCTTCAGGTACCTGTCGCCTGGCCGTTGCCGGGTGATCTCCACCGGAGGCTCCCGTGTCCCCCCGCTTCGCACTGTGGCTCTCGCTCGCGGTCCCCACCGCCGCGTCCGCCCAGGGACGGTTCCCGCCCGACTCGCTGGTCAACATCCAGGTCCTGCCGGAGGAGATGACCCCGGGCCAGCTCGTCGCCCAGATGCGCGACTACACCGCGGCCCTCGGGGTCCGCTGCCAGTACTGCCACGAGGGCATCGAGGGACAGAGCCTGGCCACCTTCGACTTCGTGAAGGACTCCAAGCGCCCCAAGCTGGTGGCCCGCGAGATGATCCGCATGGTGCAACTGATCAACGGACGGATCGATTCGCTGCCCGGACGCGAGCGTGGCGGACCGCAGGTGAGCTGCATGACCTGTCACCGGGGCGTGACGCGGCCCATGCCGCTCTCCACCCTGCTGGCCGACGTGGCCCGGACCGCCGGTGCCGACTCGGCGATCCGCGCCTATCAAGGGCTGCGGACGCGGTATTTCGGCGGCGATGCCTACGACTTCCGCGAAGCGTCGCTCAACATCGCCGCCGCCTCGCTCGGCACCTCGATGCACTTCGCCGAGGCGCTTGCCCTGCTCGACTTCAACGAGACGATGTTCCCCACCTCGAGCGGGCTCCCGGTCTTCCGGGGCAACATCCTCCTCCGGCGCGGCGACACGACCGGCGCCGAAGCGGCCTACCGCGAGGCACTCCGCCGGGACAGCACCAACGGCGAGGCCAGGGGACGGTTGCGGACGATCGGAAGGACGCCGTAGGCGGAGGACAGAGGACGGAGGACAGAGGACGGAGGACGGAGGACAGAGGACAGAGGGTGATCGATCCCCTTCTCCGCCCTCCGTCCTCCGCCCTCCGTCAAAGTTCCAGCTGCCCCATCGCCGTGTCGCAGAAGAGCCGGCGATGGTGCGGGGTGAGTCCCCGGGCATGCAGCGCGGCGATGTGTCCGCGACTGGCGTAACCCACGTTCGTCTCCCAGCCATACCCGGGACGGCGGCCGCTGAGCCGCACCATCAACCGGTCGCGCGCCGCCTTGGCGAGCAGGGACGCGGCCGCGATCGCGTGGCAGTGCGCATCACCCTTGACCAGCGCCTCGTGGGCCTCGCCCAGTTCAGGCATCGGGAGGCCGTCAATCAGCACCAGCACCGGGGTGGCGCCCAGCCGGGCGCGGCAGCGCGCCAGGGCGCGGCGCATCGCCACGGCGGTGGCGACGCGGATGTTGAGCCGGTCGATCTCGCGGACACTCGCGGCACCGATCCCCCACGCCAGCGCGCGCGCGCGGATGCGCGCCGCCAACTGCTCCCGCTCGGCGGGATCCCTGACGGCCTTGGAATCGCGCACCCCGCGGAGCGCGCGATGGTGGGCCGGGAAGACCACGGCGGCGGCCACCACCGGACCGGCGAGCGGCCCCCGTCCCACCTCGTCGATGCCGAGCAGGAGCCGATCGCCAGCCCAGGCCAGGCGTTCGTGCGAGAGCAGCGACCGGGTGGGAGCGCTCCGGTCGGCCTTCGTCATCCGACCACCAGGACCGGCTCGCCCAGCACGTCCATGCGGGGCCGGACACCGAGGCCCGGTTCGCGCGACGCCGCCAGGCGGCCATGACGCCGCTGCGGTGCCCCCTCGGCGAGCGAGACGGTGACGTACGAGTTGAAGTCGGTCGCGGTGAAGAGGAATCGCGTCGGGGTCGAATGGGCGAGGTGGGCGATCGCCGCCGTGACGATGTCGCCGCCCCAGGTGTCCTCGATCGTCATGGCGATGCCGGTGGCGACGCAGAGGTCGCGGATCTGCCGGGCGCGCGTGAGGCCGCCGACCTTGCTGATCTTGAGGTTGATCACGTCCATGGCGTGATCCGCGAGGCCGCGGAGCACCATGGCCACCCCGTCCACCACTTCATCGAGCACGAAGGGCCGATCGGTGTGTCGCCGCACCGCGAGGCACTCCTCGTAGCTGAGGCACGGCTGCTCGAGGTAGACGTTCACGTCGCGCACCGCCTGGGCCACGCGGATCGCTTCGTGTTGCGTCCACCCGGTGTTGGCGTCGGCCACGAGGACGTCGCCCGGCACCAGTTCCGCTGCCACCGCGTGGATCCGCGCGATGTCGGTGTCGGGATCGCCACCCACCTTGAGCTGGAAGCGCCGGTAGCCCTGCGACCGGTACTCGGCGACCCGCGCCGCCATCACGTCCGGCGCTTCCTGCGAAATCGCGCGGTAGAGCACGAAGTCCTCGCCCTCGTGCCCGCCGAGCAGCGTGGCGACCGGCAGGCCGGTCGCCTGGCCCAGCAGGTCCCAGCACGCCATGTCGATCGCCGACTTCACGTAGGGATGCCCCCGCATCGCGGCATCCATGCGGGCGTTGAGGCGGTCCAGCGCCAGCGGGTCGGCGCCCAGCAGCTGCGGGGCGAGCTCGGCGATGCCGGCGCGCGCGCCGGCCGCATACGCGGGCAGGTAGGCCGGGCCGAGGGGGCAGACCTCGCCCCAGCCTACCAACCCGCTGTCGGTCTCCACCGCCACGACGGTGGAGTCGAACAGCTCGACGGAGTTGCCGCCCGACCACTTGTAGCTGCCTTCGTGGAGCGGCAGGTCGACCTGGTAGGCGCGGATCGCGGTGATCTTCATCGGGCGGCCTCCTCCGGTGCACGGGATGACCGGAAGAGCACCGCCGCCGTGTAGAGCAGCACGCCGGCCACGAGCCACAGCAGCACGCGCACGTCGAGTTCCTTGACCAGGTACACGGCGACCAGCACGCCCGGCACGCCGCCCACGGCGAGCCCGAGTGCGACTCGTCGATCGAACCGGCCCGAACGGTAGAACCGCCAGGCGGCGAGCGGGAGCATCAGGGCGGCGGAGGTGGCCATGATCGGGAAGACGGCGCGGGGAGACATCCCCAGCAGGTAGGTGATCGCCATCGTCGGGGCATAGTTGCCGATGCCGAGAGAGATGACGGCACCGATGAGGCCGCTCGCCACGACGGCCACCACGAGCGCGATGCCGCGGAGGCCGATCGCCTCACCGCCGGAGGGAAAGACCGCCAACTGGCGGAGCACGATGAACGCGGCCGTCACCAGCAGCGCCGCCGCCATGCCGCGCTGGATCGTCCGGCGTGGCCATCGTGACACGCGCCCGGCGCCGAGCCAGGCACCCATCGCCGCCGTGGCCACCATGAGGACCATGGTGAGGACGTCCACGCGAATGATCGAAAGGAAGAGTGCCGCCTGGAGCACCGTGGGAATGGCGTGACCGACATTCAACGTGCCCGGGAGGTCGGCATCGTCGATGACCCGACCCAGCTTGAGGACCGCGGTGGTCGTGGCGAACGAGCCGACCCCCAGGGCATCGAGGAAGTTGGTGGCGAAGCCGAGGCCGAACAGGCCGGCGGAGGGGCGGTCGCT
Source organism: uncultured Gemmatimonadaceae bacterium (assembly GCA_964574665.1). Lineage (GTDB taxonomy): Bacteria > Gemmatimonadota > Gemmatimonadetes > Gemmatimonadales > GWC2-71-9 > Palsa-1233. The sequence goes on along the minus strand of CAZNOJ010000011.1, from coordinate 14,769 downwards.
CGAGGGAACGGTCACGTCGGGGTCCGGTGGAGGGGGAAACGCGACGACGGGCGAGGCGGCCGGGTGTGGTATCCGGTGACCCGCCACAATCTACCGGGCGGTGGACCCTCCCGCGATCCGGGGGGAACGCAAGAGGGCCCCGGCATCTGCCGGGGCCCCCTCACCTCTCCGGACTCGCGCCTCACACCTCAGGTGTCGCGCTTCTCCCGGATCCGGGCGCCCTTGCCCGACAGGTTGCGCAGGTAGTAGAGCTTGGCGCGGCGCACCCGGCCGCGGCGCACCACCTCGATGCTGGCCCACACCGGGCCGTGCAGCGGGAAGACGCGCTCGACGCCCACGCCGGCCGAGACCTTGCGCACCGTGAAGGTCTCGCCGAGGCCGCCGCCGCGCTTGGCGATCACCACGCCCTCGAAGGCCTGCAGGCGGATCTTGTCGCCTTCCTTGACGCGCACCATCACCTTCACCGTGTCGCCCGCGTCGAACTTGGGGATGTCGGTGCGGAGCCCTTCCCGAGCCACCTGGTCCAGCAGTTCCATGCCCATCGGATCCTCCCTCTCGCGCGTCTGCGCGACTCGTGCGTCAGGACTTCGCGCCGCCATCGTGGCGCTCCGTTGCCATGTGCGCCTGCCAGAGATCCGGCCGACGCTCCCGGGTGAGGCGCTCCGCCTCCTGCTGGCGCCACGCCGCGATGGCGGCGTGATTCCCCGACAGGAGCACCTCCGGTACCGCATGCCCCCGCACCGTCGCCGGGCGGGTGTAGCTCGGCGGGCTCAGCAGCCCGTCGTAGTGCGAGTCGGAACTGGCCGACTCGTGATCGCCGATCGCCCCGGGGAGGAGCCGCACCACCGCGTCAATCACGCAGAGCGCGGCCGGCTCACCCCCCGACAGCACGAAATCGCCGATCGACACCTCCTCGGCCCCCAGGATCTCGACCACCCGCTGGTCGATGTCCTTGTAGTGGCCGCACACGATGGTGAGCTGGCTCCCCAGCGACCATCGCACCGCCTCGTCGTGGCCGAACCGCCGGCCGCGCGCCGACATCACCACCACCGGGCCCGTGCGTGGCCCAAGCGACTCCACCGCCTCGAGGATCGGCTCCGGCTTGAGCACCATCCCCGCCCCACCGCCGAACGGGGTGTCGTCCACCGTGCGATGCTTGTCGTGCGTGAAGTCACGCAGCTGCACCATCCGGTACGACACCTTCCCCGCCGCCGCCGCCCGCCCCGGGATCGAAGCGGCCAGGAACGGCGCCATCGCCTCGGGAAAGAGCGTCACCACGTTCACCTCGAGCACCGCCGCCTCAGTCGATCAGGCCGTCGGGAATCGCCACCACCAGCCGCCGCCCGTCGCGATCGGTGTGCTTCACGTACTCGCCGCGGAACGGCAGCAGGAATTCGCGCCGGCTGCCCTGCACCTCGATCACCGGCCCCGCCGGCAGGTCGTAGACCTCGGAGACGATCCCCAGCGGGGCGTCCGACTCGTCGCGGACCGCGAACCCCACCAGCTCCTGCAGGTAGACCTCGCCGTCGTCGAGCGGGCGGAGCGCCGCGCGTTCCACCGCCAGGAACCGCTCGCGGAAGGCCTCCGCCCCCTCGCGGTCGGCGACGCCGGCCAGCTTGAGCAGCCACTCGCGGTGATAGCCGCGCGCCGCCTCCACCGTCACCGTGCCGCGCACCGTGCCGCCCAGGTCGAGCAGCTGCAGCGTGCGTCCCGGCGCGAACACCGCGTCCGGCTCGTCGGTGAGCGGGAAGATCGCCACCTCACCCTTGAGCCCGTGCGGCTTGCGCACCCGGCCGACCACGATCGGGGGCGCCGTGTGGGTCATCGCGGGCTAGACGCCGGCCTTCTTGAGCAGCGCCGCCACCGTCTCGGTGGGCGTCGCGCCCTTGGCCAGCCACTCGCGGGCCTGCTCCACGTCGAGCGTCACCTGGTCGTCCTTCTGCTTGGGACGGTAGGTGCCGATCGTGGCGATGAAGCGCCCGTCGCGCGGCGACTCCTTGTCCGCGATCACGATGCGATACATCGGCAGCTTCTTGCGCCCTTCGCGGCGCAGGCGGATCCGTACGGCCATCAGTGTGCTCCCCTGGGTGGTTCAGCGCGGGCGGAAGGGCAGGCCGCCCATCGGGAGACCCTTCCCCCGTTTCCCCGCGCCCTTCATCAACTGCTTCATCTGGTCGAACTGCTTGATCAACTGGTTCACTTCCTGCACCGGGCGCCCGGCGCCCTTCGCGATCCGCGCCCGCCGCGACCCGTTGAGCAGGTCGGGGTCCTTCCGCTCCGCCTTCGTCATCGAGAGCACGATCGCCTCGACGTGCTTGATCCGCTTCTCGTCCACGTTCGCGTGCTTGAGCATCTCCGGGTTCACCCCCGGCAGCATCCCGAGCACGTTCTTGAGCGGCCCCAGCTTCTGCATCTGCCGCATCGACGCGAGGAAATCCTCGAGGTCGAGCCCCTTCTTGGTCCCCGCCTTGCGCGCCAGCCGCTCGGCTTCCTGCTCGTCAACGGCCTCCTGCGCCTTCTCCACCAGCGAGAGGATGTCGCCCTGCTGGAGGATCCGCCCCGCCATCCGGTCGGGATGGAACGGCTCCAGCGCGTCGAGCTTCTCCCCCACGCCCACGAACTTGATCGGCGCCCGGGTGACCCCGTAGATGGAGAGCGCCGCGCCGCCGCGGGCATCGCCGTCCATCTTGGTGAGCACCACCCCCGTGATGCCGAGCGCCTCGTGGAACCCCTGCGCGATGCGCACGGCGTCCTGGCCCGTCATCCCGTCGGCCACCAGCAGGATCTCGTGCGGCGCAATGGCCGCCTTGATCCGCGCCAGCTCGTCCATCAACTCGGCGTCGATCTGCAGCCGACCGGCCGTGTCCACGATCACGCTGCGGGCGCGGGCCTTCGCCGCGGCCTCGATCCCGCGCCGCACGATCCCCACCACGTCGGTCACGCCGGGTTCGCCGTGGAACCCCACCTGCACCTGCTCGCTCAAGGTGCGGAGCTGGTCCACCGCCGCCGGGCGGTACACGTCGGCCGCCACCAGGAACGGCGCCTTCTGCTCCAGCTTGAGCCGACGCGCGAGCTTGCCCGCGGTGGTCGTCTTGCCGCTCCCCTGCAGCCCCACCACCAGGATCACCGTGGGTGGGACACTCGCAAACGCGAGCGGGGCCTGCTTTTCGCCGAGCAGGGCGACCAACTCGTCGTGGACGATCTTGACCAGCTGCTGCCCTGGCCGGACCGCCTGCAACACCTGCTGCCCGACCGCCTTCTCCTGCACCCGCTCCAGGAACTGGCGGGTGAGGTCGAACGACACGTCGGCCTCGAGCAGGATCCGCCGGATCTCGCGGAGCCCCTCGCGGACCGCCTCCTCCGTCAGGACCCCGCGGCCCGTCAGGCGCTTGAGGGTATCCGTGAGCCGGGAGGAGAGCTGGTCGAACATAGCCCTCAAATGTAGCCCAACCGGGGGGATAGGCCAACTGGACGGAGGTCGGAGAACAGAGGGTGGAGAACGGAGGTGCAGGGCTCTCTCCACCCTCCGCCCTCTACTCTCCATTCGCTGTTCCACAGTGAAACTCGCCTGACACGACGACCGTAGACTTCGGCGATGTCCACCCCGCCCCTGCTCAACGAGGCCGTCCGCCGCCGCGACCTGGCCCGGATGAAGGCCGTCGCCACCGCCGCCCTGGTGGTCGCCCTCCTGGTCTTCCTGGTGGCCCACCACTTCGAGGCCGAGCACGCGTGGCTGGGCTACGTCCGGGCCACCGCCGAGGCATCGCTGGTGGGGGGACTGGCAGACTGGTTCGCGGTCACGGCGCTGTTCCGCCACCCGATGGGGATCCCGATTCCCCACACCGCGATCCTCCAGCGCGAGAAGGACCGGGTCGGCCGCATCCTCGGCAACTTCGTCCAGAATCACTTCCTCTCGCGCGCCGTCCTCGAGCGGCGGCTCGCCGGGGTGCACCCCGCCGACAAGGTGGCCGCATGGATGGCGGTTCCCGCCAATCGCACCACCCTGGCCCGCCACCTGGCCGGCGGGCTCGCGCGCACGGTGGAGTCGCTCCCCGACCGCGAGGTGCGCGACTTCCTGCACCGGAGCGCGGCCACGCGGCTGGAGAAGGTGCAGCTCGCCCCACTGGTGGGCGACGTGCTGGAGGCGACCGCCACCGGCTCGCGCCCGCAGGAGCTGCTGGGCGAGGTGATTGCCGCGATCACCGGCGCGGTGCGCGAGGGACACGCCATGATTCGCGAGAAGGTGCACGCCGAGTCGCCGCGGTGGCTGCCGCCGGGGGTGCGCGACAGGGTGGCCGACCGGGTGATCGGGGCCATCGAGCGGACCCTCGACGAGATGCAGAGTGATCCCGCGCATCCCGTGCGCCGACGGTTCGATGGGGTGCTCGCGCAGTTCATCACGCGACTCAAGACGTCACCGGAGCTGCAGCAGCGGGTGGAAGGGCTCAAGCAGGAGCTGATCGGCCATCCGATGGTCGAGGAGCTGGTGACCTCCATCTGGGATCACGCCCGCGGCGCGGCGGCGCGCTACCGGAGCGCCCCCGACGAGGCGCGGCTCGAACCCCTGGAGGAGATCCTGGCCGGTGTCGCGGAGTCGCTCGTCACCAATGAGCCGCTTCGCGCGGAGATCGACCACCTCGTGGTCGACACCGTCACCACGCTGCTGGAGCAGCATCGCCACGAGGCAGCGGAGCTGATTGCCAGCACGGTGGCGGACTGGGATGGCGCGGTGGCGGCGGAGCGGATCGAGCTGGCGGTGGGGCGCGACCTGCAGTTCGTCCGGCTCAACGGCACGCTGGTGGGCGGGCTGGCGGGGCTGGTGATCTATACGCTGATGCAGGTGACCTGAGCGAGCGGCCTGTCACGGCGCCGCCTCCACCGCCGGCAGCTCCGCCCACCCCGTCCACCCCTCCGGCGCGATCACCACCCGCACCCCCGGCAGCGCGCCCACCGGCACCCGGTCGATCGCGGTGCGATACCCTGCACGCGACTGCCGCTCGAGCAGTCCCACCACGCGCTCGCGGAAGTTGTCGGCGAAGTCGGCGCCGTCGAAGGTGGAGTACCACACCAGCGCAGGGCCGGCATCGCTGCGATACACGCGCATCCGGTCGCCGCCCCAGCCGAGCGGCAGGTCGGTGGCCACGGCGGTGATCCCGGCCAGCGCGCTCCGGAGCACCCGCGATTCGTACTCGCCGAAGGTGTCCTCGTGCATCACGCCGGCGGTGTCGCCGGTGAAGCGGAGCCGCACCGGGGCGTCGCCCTGCTGGTACCGCGTCGGATGGAGGATCTGTTCGGTGGACATCGGCATCCGCGCGCCGTAGGGCTGCTCCCCGCGCTGGTTGAGGTACCACCAGCGCATGAAGGCGGCGCCCTCGAGGTACGGGAAGATGAGCCCCGTGCGGATCACCAGGGGGGCGTTGTTGAACACGTCGAGTCCGGCCTGCGGCGCACCGAGCTGGTCGCGGAGGTTCGACCAGACGGCCTCGTCCTCGAGGAATCCCCGGTCGGGCGCCAGCACCAGCAGCATCACCAGCGTGGCCTGTCCCTCCAGCACCGCCTGCGCGGCGGCGAGCCGGTCGGCATCGGTGCGGTCCTTGAGGATCGAGTCGAGCGGCAGGTACTGGTGCTGCAGGGCGTGCACCAGCTCGTGCGACAGCGTGGTGCGCAGCGTGAGCGCGTCGCTGCCGCCCACCGCAAAGAGCATCGCCGAGTCGGGGTCGAAGAACCCCGCCACCTGCTCGGTGTAGAGGTCCACGAACAGCTTGGCCACATCGAGCGTGTCGGGGAGGAGGCCGAGGAGCCGGTAGGCCGCCACCAGCCCGTCGAGCCGCTCGGCGGGCAGTTCGCTCTCCAGCTTGGCCAGCAGGTAGTTCCGCACCTGCTCCCGGCTCCGGATCGCGGCCCGTGGCGTCTCGCGGAACTCCAGCCCGGTGGCCTCTGCCACCGGCGGCATCAGCTCGGCCACCAGCGAGTCGAGTTCGTGCTGTTCCAGGTTGGCCGCGTCGCGCGGCGAGGCGCCGCGGCAGGCGGCGAGGAGGAGCGCGGCAGCGAGGGTGAGGCGGTGGGTCATCAGCAAAAGCTAATCCTCGATCACGCGGTAGAGCTGCAACTCGGTGGGCCAGTCACCCTCGTCCACTTCACACTCGAGGAGCAGCCAGCCCGGGCCCAGGGCTGCGTTGGTGCCGGCGGCCCGAGTGACACAAGGAAGTGATTGGCGCCCCAACCACGTGGAGTCGCGGAACACGTCCACCGTGATGGAGTCACGTGAGGATCCGATCACCCACAGCCGCCCGTGGTGGTCCACGTGCAACGGGAACCGGCCGAAATGCGGAATCACCTCGCGGTCGAGCGTGTCCAGGCGGCCGCGACGGTCTGGCAATGCGAGCGCCTCGCCGTTGGGTCCGTGCATATAGCGCGGCTGCCGCTCGATCGAAGCGCGCACGAATGCGACCTGCTTCGGGCCCAGGCGCGCGGGCGGCACTGAAGGCTGGATCGTGTAGAGCGGCGTTCCGTCGACGGAAAAGGCGCGAATGCGGTATTCCCAGGGATCACCCACCCAGAACCGGTCATTTGTGGCGGTGTACGGGACGATCATCGGGCCGTTGCCGATGCGTGGCGACAGCGTGGAAGCGACGATGGAGTCTTCGCGACCGACGAGGCGGCGTCCTCCCCCATCCCCTGCCAGCGCGAAGCGGTGCGCGGTGCGACTCGCCGAGGCGGGGTCACCGGGAATCCCCATCCAGGCATCGAAGGAATCGCGCACCCAGGCTAGCGGCAGGCCGCTTTCGACCGAAGGGGCAAGCACCACATCGCCCAACGGCCTGCCCGTCTGGTCGAAGAAGGCGAGTTTCCTGGGCTCGGAGGCGAACACGACGATGGTGTCACCTTCGAACCGGAGCTGCAGCGCCTGCCGGACCTCGCCCGGGCCCTCTCCGGATCGACCGAACTCCCGAAGCCGGTGGCCAAGCGAGTCCGCGATCCGGAACATCGGAGTCGCCTCCTCGCCGGTCCGGTAGAGGACCTCGCCCCGCGCGTTCACATCAAAGGCGAAATAGCGGTTCTCGGGGCGGTCCTCCTCCGCGATCCCCAGATCCCGCCGCTCTAGCCGCGGCATCCCGGCGCCTGCCGGTGGAGGCGGCGGCGCGGGAGCGTCCGCACACGCGGAGGCGAAAAGGCAGAAGAGGATCAGTCCACGACGCACCGCTTTCTCGCCTTCTGGCGTTCTCACGCCGGCCTGATCATCCCCAGGTACCACCCCAGCATCGGCTCGCCGAAGAGCCACATCGCCGCCGCACCGATCGCGAGGAAGATCCCGAACGGCACCAGCTTTTCGCGCCCCGCGAGCTTCATCGGCAGGAAGATCAGGGTGCCGATCAGCGCGCCGAGGAACAGCGACCCGAGCACCCCCTGCCAGCCGAGGAACGCGCCGATCATCGCCATCATCTTCACGTCGCCGCCGCCCATGGCGTCCTCGCCGAACGCCTTGCTGCCCACCACCGCCACCAGCCAGAGGAGCCCGTACCCCACCAGCGCGCCGATCAGCGCGTCCTGCCAGGGAAGCGCCCCACCGGCGAAGGCGAACAGCAGCACCAGCACCGCGCCGCCGAGCGAGAACTCGTCGGGAATGATGTACTCGCGGGCATCGGTCATCGCGATGCCGAGGAGAATGGTGAAGAAGGTGCCGGCGCGCAGCAGCTCCAGCGACGGCCCGTAGTGCCACGCGGCGAGTCCCCAGGTGAGTCCCACCGCGAGCTCCACCAGCGGGTACATCGCCGGAATCGGGGCCTGGCAGTGGCGGCACCGCGCCCGCAGCACGAGCCACGACACCACCGGGATGTTGTCGTGCCAGGCGATCGGCTGGGCACAGCGGGGACAGCGTGATCGAGGCTTCACCACCGACTGCTCCGCCGGCCACCGGGCGATGCACACGTTCAGGAACGAGCCGATCAGCAGCCCCAGCGCGCCGACCACCAGCGCGAACCCCACCAGCGACCCGGGGATGATCTCGATGTCGAAGCGGTTCACGCGCTGCCCAGGTGATGGAGGAGGATCCCGGCCGCCACGGCCACGTTGAGCGACTCACTCGCGGCACGGATCGGGATCGTCACCCGCCGGGTCGCCGCCGCCAGCAGCTCCGGCTGCATCCCCGCGCCCTCGTTGCCGAGCACCAGTGCCACCGGAGTATCGGGCGTCGCCGGCATCGGTTCACCCTCCATGGCCGTGGCCCAGAGGGCCACGCCCTCGCGACGGACCCACGCGAGCACGGCCACCTGGTCGGCGTGGAGGTGCGGCAGGCGAAAGAGCGCCCCGGCCGCCGCGCGCACCACCTTGGGATTGGCCAGGTCGGCGGTGCCCGGCAGCGCGATCATCCCCGACGCGCCGAAGGCGAGCGCGGTGCGGGCGATGGTGCCGACGTTGCCCGGGTCCTGCACGGCATCGAGCAGCACCACCGGCCGGCGCGCCGCAGGGCGCAGCTCCGACAGCTCCCATTGGCGCGGCTGGTAGACCGCCACCACCCCCTGCGGGTGCTCGGTCGCGGCGAACGAGGCCAGCTCCTGATCGCTGACATCCTCGACCACCACCCCGGCCTGGCTCAGGGCAGCTACCAGCGCCGCGCCGCGCGGCGTGGCCCGGAGCGCCGGGGACACCACCGCACCCTTGCACCGGACCCCTGCGACGAGCATTTCTTCCACAAGCCGCACGCCCTCCGCCAGCGCCAGTCCTCGGCGCTCCCGGCCCTTGCGGCGGTGCAGGTCGCGAATGGTGGTGGCCAGTGGCATCGGACAAGGGAGTTCAGGTGGCCGACGGCACGCGACGCATCGCGCTCTCCATCGCAGGATCGGATTCCGGGGGCGGTGCCGGCATCCAGGCCGATCTCAAGACCTTCCAGGCCTTCGGGTGCTTCGGGACCACCGCCGTGGTGGCGGTGACCGCGCAAAATACCCTCGGCGTCCACGCGGTCCACGCCGTGCCGTTGCCGATCATCGCCGCCCAGCTCGAGGCCCTGGCCTCTGACCTGCCGCCCGACGCCCTCAAGACCGGGATGCTCGCCACCCGCGACGTGGTGGAACTGGTGGCGGGCGAGATCGGCGCCCGCGGCTGGCGGCAGGTGGTGGTGGACCCGGTGATGGTGGCCTCCACCGGCGACCGCCTCCTCGATGCCAATGCCGTGATCGCGGTGCGCGACCGGTTGCTCCCCAACGCCTTCTGCGTGACACCCAACCTCGACGAGGCCGAGCTGCTCACCGGCCTCACCGTGCGCGACCCCGAGGCGATGGTCACCGCCGGCCGCGCCCTCCTCGACCTCGGCGCGCATGCCGCGCTGGTCAAGGGCGGCCACCTGGCCAGCGACATCCTCGTGGATGTGCTGGTGACCCGCGACGGCGTCGAACGCTACACGCGCACGCGCCTCGCCACGCGCGCCACCCACGGCACCGGTTGCACCCTCTCGGCCGCCATCACCGCCGGCTTGGCATTGGGCCGCGAACTCGAGGTGGCCGTGGCCGAGGCCCTCGACTTCCTGCAGCGCGCCATCCGGGCCGCACCCGGACTCGGCGCCGGGAACGGGCCGGTGGACCACACCGTGCGTCCGCGGCCGCGGGACTGAAGTCCCCCCTGTTCAAGAACCGTCGCCCGTTCCCTGTCGCTCGTCCGCTTCCCCCTCCCCCTTCACCCCTCCCTCTTCACGCTTCACCCCTCACGCTACATCCCCCCCACCACCCCCTCCACCAGGTCACCCAGCCTGCCGCCTGCCGCCTCCGCGGCCGCCATCACCTCGGCGTGGTCGAGTGGCGTGGGCGAAATCCCGGCGGCGGGATTGGTGACCAGCGAGATGCCGAGACAGCGCATCCCGAGCGCGCGGGCGGCGATCACTTCCATCACGGTGCTCATCCCCACGGCATCGGCCCCGAGGGTGCGGAGCATGCGCACCTCGGCCGGGGTCTCGTAGTTGGGGCCGAGGAGGCCGGCGTACACCCCTTCGGCGAGGGGAATCTCGCGCTCGCGCGCCACCCGCTGCGCCAGGGCACGCAGGTCGGCGTCGTACGCGACGGACATGTCGGGGAACCGCACCTCGCCTGGCCGCACCGGGCCATCGAGCGGATTGCGGCCAGTGAGGTTGAGGTGGTCGCGGATCAGCATCAGGGTGCCGGCCGGGAGCGCAGGGTTGACCCCGCCCGCCGCGTTGGTCACGATCAGCGTGTCAATGCCGAGGGCACAAAAGACGCGCACCGGCAGCACCGCCTCCGCCGCCGTGTGGCCCTCGTACATGTGGAACCGGCCGCTCTGCAGCAGCACCGGCGTCCGGTTCAGGAGCCCCCCCACCAGTTCACCCTTGTGCCCCGGCACCTTCGGCTCGTGGAAGCCGTCCAGCTCGCGGTAGGGGATGCGCACGGGATCGCGCACCTGTCCCGCCAGCCGACCGAGTCCGCTCCCGAGGACGATGGCGATGCGCGGCGTGAGCGACCCGAGGGCCACCCGGACGGCATGCGCCGCGTCGTCGATCGCGTCCTCGAGGTTCATACCAGCATCCCGGCGAGGCAGGCGGAGATGAAGGCCGCGAGGTTGCCCGCGATCATGGCGCGGAGCCCCAGCGCCGCGATCTCGCCGCGTCGCTCCGGGGCGAGCCCGCCGATGCCGCCGATCTGGATCCCGATCGACGAGAAGTTGGCGAAGCCGAGCAGCGCATAGGTCAGGATCACCGCGGAGCGGGGATCGAGCGCCACCCCGGAGCCGAGGTCGCCGGCAAACTGCGCGTAGGCCACGAACTCGTTGAGCGACGTCTTGATGCCGATCAGCCCACCCACGTAGGCGGTGTCCTGCCACGGCACGCCCATCACCCAGGCCAGCGGCCGGAGCACGGTGCCGAGGATCGACTGCAGCGAGAGCGACTCCAGGCCCACCATCCCGCCGATCCAGCCCAGCCCCGCGTTGAGCAGGGCCACCAGGGCGATGAAGGCCATCAGCATCGCCGCCACGTTGATCGCGAGCTGCACGCCCTGCCCCGCGCCGTTGGCCGCCGCCTCGATCACCGACGACTCCGCCGACGGGCTGCTGCGCTGGAAGAACCTCGGCCAGCCACTCCGCCTGGCGGCGACCGGTGTCTCCGGCTGGTCCACCGTGACCGAACCAGCGGTGACCGGCACCTGGGTCTCGGGGAGCAGGATCTTGGAGAGGTAGAGCCCGGCCGGCGCGTTCATCACGCTGGCGGCCAGCAGGTGCGCGGCGATCCCCGGCAGCATGCCGGACAGCATCCCCACGTAGGCCGCGAGCACACCGCCCGCGACCGTCGCGAAGCCGCCCACCATCACCGTGTTGAGCTCGGATCGCGTCATGGTGCCCACGAACGGCTTGATCAGCAGCGGCGCCTCGGTCTGCCCGAGGAAGATGTTGCCCGAGGCCGACAGCGTCTCCGCGCCGCTGGTGCGGAGCGTCTTCTGCATCCCCCAGGCGAGCCCCTTCACGATCCGCTGCATCACGCCCAGGTAGTAGAGCACCGACATGAGGGCGGAGAAGAAGATGATGGTCGGCAGCACGTTGAACGCGAAGAACGCCCCCGTCTGCGCCACGTATCCCGCCGACGCGTCGAGCCCGCCCACGGCATCGGGGGTGCCCACCGGCACCTGCGACTGGACCAGGTTGCCGAACACGAACCGCGCCCCCTGCTCCTGGAACCCGAGCAGGGCCGTGATCCATCCGCCGAGCGTCTGGAAGAGGTCGCGGCCCACGGTGGTCTTGAGCACCAGCAGCCCGAACACCACCTGCAGCGCCACGCCGCTCGCCACCAGGCGCCAGTTGATCCGCTTGCGGTCGTACGACAGCAGTACCGCCAGGCCGATCATCACGGCGATCCCGACCACCCCCATCAGCCGCTGGCTGAGGGGGATGTCGAGACCGCCGCGGAGCGACTCGAAGCGCTCGGCGGCGGTCTGGGCCTGCAGCAGGAGGGGCGGGGTCACAGCACGCTCGCGAGGTCGGAGGTGGCGCGATCGAGCAGGTGCGATCGCTGGGGCCAGGGGAGGAACGCGTGCTCGAAGCCGTTGAGCATCAGCGTGGCGAGGTCGCTGCGCGAGAACCCGAGCGCCTCGTGCGCCAGGATGTACTCGTCGCTGAGCGACACGCCGCTCATCAGCCACGAATCGGTGCAGAGCGTCACCGCCAGCTCCTCGCGGAGGAACTGGCGCACGGGATGGTCGGCGGCCGTGGGCACCGCGTGCGTCTGCACGTTCGACGTGATGTTGACCTCGACGAGGATGCGCCGGTCGCGGACGTACTCCAGCAGCTCGGGGCGCTCCGGCAGGCGGGTGCCATGCCCGATCCGGGTGGCATGGCAGGCGTGGATCGCCTCGAAGATGCTCTCCCAGCCGGCGGCCTCGCCGGCGTGGACCGTGATCCCCAGGCCACCGCGCGCCGCGATGTCGAACGCCTCGCGGTGCCGCTCCGGCGGCCGCCCCGCCTCCCCGCCGGCCAGGTCGAACCCCACCACCCCGTTCTGCCGCATCCGCACCGAGTGCTCGGCGATCTCCACCGACCGCTCGGGATCGTACTGCCGCAGCGAACAGTTGATGATCCGCGCCACCACGCCGGTCTCCTCCATGCCGCGGAGCAGGCCGCGCCACTCCGCCGCGATCACCTCGTCGAGCGTGAGCCCTTGCCGGGTGGAGAGCTGCGGGCAGTAGCGGACCTCCAGGTAGCGCACCTGGTCGCGGTGGGCATCGTGCACCATCTCGCACGCCACCCGCTCGATGGCTTCGGGCCGTTGCAGCAGCGCGATGGTGTGCTCGAACCGCGCGAGATAGTCCTCCAGGTCGCGGGCATCGCTCACCAGCATCCAGCGACGCAGCGACTCGGCGTCGCCCGCCGGCAGGGTGACCCCCTCCTCGCGCGCCAGCTCCAGCATCGTCTCCGGCCGGAGCGAGCCGTCGAGGTGCACGTGCAGCTCCGCCTTGGGGGCGGTGCGGATCCATTCACGCATGGGAGTCCTCGTCACGACGCGCGGAGCGGAACACCCGGAAGATCGCCCCCGCGTGGACGGGGCGATCGGGGTCCACCGGCAGCCCGCGGGCATCGGTTACCCGGGCCGTGCCGCCGAGGAGCAGGGTCAGCAGCTCCGGATCGTGCACGGCCAGCACCTGGCCGAGGGTGTGGCCGGCCAAGGCCGCCAGCGGGGCGTCGTTCAGGAAGATCGGGACGGTGTCCTGGGTCACCTTGGTAAATATCCGGTCACAATGCCCCCTCCGGCAACGCCGGGCCGCTTGCCCCGCCCCGACGGTTACGTTTGAGTGTTGGCCAGCATGTCACGAATCCTCCGCAGCCGGGCGAACAGGCTGGTGTCGCCATCCGAGGGCCTGCCGTGAGCCACCGGATCCTCGTGGTTGACGACGAAGCCGACATCACCGCCCTGGTGGCCTACCACCTCGCCAAGACGGGGTACCGGGTCTCCACGGCCACCAACGGCACCGAGGCCCTCAAGGCGGCGCGCGAGGAACGGCCCGACGTGGTGGTGCTCGACCTGATGCTCCCGGGGCTGTCAGGGTACGAGGTGCTGGCCGAGTTGCGCAAGCGCGACGAGACCCGCGACGTGGGCGTGATCCTCCTCACGGCCCGCCGCGACGAGCCCGACCGCATCAAGGGGCTCTCGCTGGGTGCCGACGACTACCTCACCAAGCCGTTCTCTCCCGCCGAGCTGGGGCTCCGGGTGCAGGCCCTGCTGCGGCGCCTGGCGGCGCCGGCGGTGGCCGCGGGCTCCACCCTGGTGGCGGGACCGCTCACCATCGACCGGGGCGCCCACCGGGTCTCCCTGCACGGAGAGGAGTTGAACCTGACCGCCACGGAGTACAAGCTTCTCGTGCTCCTGGTGGAGCGGCGTGGCCGGGTGCAGACCCGGCCCCACCTGCTCGAGATGGTGTGGGATGCCCAGCCCGACATCCAGACCCGAACCGTGGACATGCACGTGCAACGCCTCCGCACCAAGCTCGGTGACATCGGCGACATGATCGAGACGGTCCGCGGCTTCGGATACCGGTTCAAGGCCGCCCAGCGGGACGCGCCGCGACGGTGACCCTCGCCCGTCGGCTGGTGCTCGGGACGCTGGTCATCGTCCTGTTCACGCTGGTGGTGCGGACCACCACCGACTCCATCCTCGCAGCCGCGCTGCTCGCCCTCGCGGTGACGCTCCTCGCGGGCCACCTCGGCGGGGCCTCGATCGCCCGCCGCGTGGGCGACCTCACCACCGCGGCCCGCGCCATCGCGGCCGGCACCCCGCCCCGGTTCCCGCCCTCCAGCATCCCCGAGTTCGAGTCGCTCGCCATGGCCCTGCGCCAGATGCAGCGCGCCCTCGACGAGCGCTTCGAGGCCGTGGAGCAGGAAAAGGCCGCCAGCACTGCCATCGTGGACGCCATGAGCGACGGCATGCTCGCCGCCGACGCCCGCGGCCGCATCGTGGTGATCAATGCCGCCGCCCGCCGCCTGCTGGAGTACGACGAGCACGAGGCCCTCCCCGACGTGCGGTCGCTCTTCCGCGCCAAGGCGGCGCGCGAGGCCGTCGAGGAGGTGCTGGCCGGCCACGACGTGCACGACCGCGAGGCCCAGGTGGACGGCAGGCTCCTGGTGATCAACGGTCGCGCGCTCGAGGATGGCCGCGCCGTGCTGATCCTGAGCGACCTCACCGAGCTGCGCCGGCTGGAGCAGGTGCGGCGGGACTTCGTGGCCAACGTGTCGCACGAGCTCAAGACCCCGCTCACCTCGATCTCGGGGTATGCCGAGACGCTC
>CAZNOJ010000010.1:0-39464 GCA_964574665.1 uncultured Gemmatimonadaceae bacterium | reverse complement strand
AGGGCGGTCGGCGCTTCTCGTTCAACGCCCTGGTGGCGGTGGGCGACGGCAAGGGCCGGGTCGGCATCGCCACCGGCAAGGCCAACGAGGTGGCCGAGGCGGTGCGCAAGGCGGTCGAGGCCGCCAAGCGGGCGATGACCACGGTGCCGCGGACCGGTTCGACGATCCCGCACGAGGTGCTCGGCGTGCACGGCGCCGGCAAGGTGCTGCTCAAGCCGGCGGCGTCGGGCACCGGCGTGATCGCCGGGGGCCCGGTGCGCGCGGTGCTCGAGTGCGCCGGGATCACCGACATCCTGACCAAGAGCCTGGGGTCCAACAACCCGCACAACATGGTGCGGGCCACGATGGCCGGCCTGGCCGACCTGGTGTCGGTCGAGCGGGTGGCACGCGAGCGCGGGGTGGAGGCCGACCGGATCGGCTACCGCGCCCGCCAGCGGGAGAGCTGAACGATGGGTCGCAATCCAGTCGTGGGCCGGCAGGGACCGGCCCACCATGCCGCGGTGATCCCCGCCGAAAAGGACGCCAAGCGCCTGCGCGTGAAGCAGATCCGGTCGGGGATCGGGCACGCCGAGACGATGCGCCGCACGCTGAAGGCGATCGGCCTCCGCCACTATCAGGCGGTGGTCGAAGTGGACAACACCGAGACGATGCGGGGCATGCTCACCAAGGTGCGACACCTGGTGGACGTCGCACCGGTCGGAGGGAAGTGAGCATGGCCAAGAAGCAGCAGCCCCAGGAGGAGCTGGTCGAGCGCGTCACGCTCTCGACGCTCGCCCCGGCCCCGGGTTCGCGCCCAACCCGCCGGCGGGTGGGCCGCGGCCCGGGCTCGGGCCTCGGCAAGACGTCGGGCAAGGGCCACAAGGGTCACAAGGCGCGCACCGGCGGCAGCACCAACCCGGGGTTCGAGGGTGGCCAGATGCCGCTCTACCGGCGGCTGCCGAAGCGCGGCTTCACCAACCCCTTCAAGGTGACCCACCGCGCCGTCAACCTGCGCAGCCTCGAGTCGTTCACCGGGGACGTGGTGTCCCCGGAGACGCTGGCGGCGCAGGGCGTGATCGGCAAGGCGACCGACCCGGTGAAGCTGCTGGGTCACGGCGAGGTGTCGCGCGCGCTGGTGGTGCGCGGCCTGCCGGTTTCGGCGCAGGCCCGGGCCAAGATCGAGGCGGCGGGCGGCAAGGTCGAGGGCTGATGACCGCGCCCTCCCTGCCGGGCCTCAACATCGACGAGGAGCTGAAGAAGAAGATCCTCTTCACGCTCTTCGTGATCTTCATCTACCGGGTGGGCGCCCACATCGCGTCGCCCACCGTGGACGTGGTGGAGTTGCAGCGCCAGCTGGCCAACACGGCGGCCGGCACCCTCTTCCAGCTCTACGACACCCTGGGCGGCGGCCTGTCGCGCGCCACGATCCTGGCGCTGGGCATCATGCCCTACATCTCCGCCTCGATCGTCTTCCAGCTCGGCGCGGGCGTGGTGCCCACCCTCGGCAAGATGCAGAAGGACGAGGAAGGCCGGAAGAAGATCACCCAGTGGACCCGGTACCTCACCGTGGTGATCGCCCTGTCGCAGGCGTACACCTACGCCCTGTTCGTCGAGGGGATGCCCGGCGTGGTGCCCAACTCGGGGCTGCTGACGCGGCTGCTGATGGTGGTCATCCTCACGGCCGGCGCGATCTTCGTGATGTGGCTCGGCGAGCGGATCACCGAGAGCGGCATCGGCAACGGCATGTCGCTGCTGATCGCGGTGTCGATCCTGCAGGGCCTCTGGCCCGGGGCCTTGTCGCTGATCGGCTTCGTCCGCGACAACGTGATCTCGTTCCCGGCCGCGGTGCTGTTCCTCGCGGTGCTGGTGGCCATGATCGCCGCGGTGGTGGCGATGACCCTCTCGGCGCGCCGGATCCCGATCCAGATCCCCCGCAAGGTGATGGGCCGCGGCCGGATCCGCGAGGGCCAGAAGACCTTCATCCCGGTCCGGCTGATCACCGCCGGCGTGATGCCGATCATCTTCGCGCAGACGGTGATCATCGTCCCCGGGACCCTGGCCACGTTCACCCGGTCGGAGTTCCTGATCGGGATCAACAACTTCATGGCCCAGGGCACCTGGCCGTACAACCTGGTCTTCGCCTTCCTGATCGTGGTGTTCTCGTACTTCTACACCTCGATCATCTTCAACTCGGTGGACCTCGCCGAGAACCTGAAGAAGCAGGGGGCCTTCATCCCGGGCGTGAAGCCCGGCGCCGCCACCGCCGACTACATTGACGGCGTGCTGGGGCGGATCACCCTGCCGGGCTCGCTCTTCCTGGCGGTCGTGGCGATCGTCCCGATCGTGGTGGCCACCATGCTCGGCATGCCGGGCTTCGTCTTCGGCGGCACGTCGATCCTGATCGTGGTGGGCGTGATCCTCGACACCATCGCGCAGATCGAGCAGCACCGCCAGCTCCGCAAGTACGACGGCTTCATGAAGTCGGGGCGGGTCAAGTTCCGGGGTCGGCAGAGCCGGTTCGGGATGTAGGCGAACCGCGTACCACGAACGGCGAACTGCGAGATATCTTTCGCCGTTCGCCGTTCGCCGTTCGCAGGCACAAGGAGCATTGACCAGCATGGACATCCTGCTTCTCGGCCCCCCCGGCGCCGGCAAGGGCACCCAGGGGGCCATCCTCGCCCGCGAACTCGGCCTGCCCAAGTTCGCCACCGGCGACCTGCTCCGCGACGCGGTGCAGCGCGGCACGCCGCTCGGCCTGGAGGCCAAGGCCGTGATGGAGGCCGGCCACCTGGTGAGCGACGCCATCATCCTGGGGGTCATCCGCGAGGAACTGGCCCGGCCGGAGGCCGCGCGGGGCGTGGTGCTCGACGGGGTGGTGCGCACCATCCCGCAGGCGGAGGGCATGGAGGAGATCCTCGCGTCCTTGGGCCGGCGGATCGACCAGGTGCTCTTCTTCGAGGTGGCCGACGCCGAGATCCTGGCGCGGATCACCCGCCGACGGGAGCTCGAGGGACGCGCCGACGATGACCCGCACGCGGTGGCCCGCCGCCTGGCGGCGTATCGGGAGCAGACCGCCCCGGTGCTCGAGTGGTACCGCGCACGGGGCGGGGTGACCACCATCGACGCCGTGGGCCCGGTGGACGAGATCGCCGAGCAGGTGCGCCAGGTGGTGGCCGGGCTGTGATCACGCTCAAGTCGCCGCGCGAGCTCGACGCGATGCGGCGCGCTGGACGCATCGTCCACGACACCCTGCAGCTCATGGCCAGGATCCTCCGGCCCGGGATGTCCACCGCCGACCTCGACGATGCGGCGGAGGAGTTCATCCGCTCGCACCCCGGCGCCGTGCCCTCCTTCAAGGGGCTCTACGGCTTCCCGCGCTCGCTGTGCACGTCGGTGGACGTGGAGATCGTGCACGGGATCCCGTCGGCCAGGCGGGTGCTGGAGGAGGGCTCCATCGTCTCGGTGGACTGCGGGGTGCACCTCGACGGCATGCATGCCGACTCGGCCGTGACCCTGGCCGTGGGGACGATTCCCGCCGAGACGCAGCGGTTGCTCGACGTGACGCGGGCCTCGCTCGAGGCCGGGATCGCCGCGGCCACCACGGGCCACCACGTGGGGGACATCGGCCACGCCGTGCAGCAGGTGGCCGAGGCCGCGGGCTTCGGGGTGGTGCGCGAGCTGGTGGGCCACGGGATCGGGTCGAAGTTCCACGAGGAGCCCCAGGTCCCCAACTTCGGCACGCCGGGCCGCGGGGCATTGCTCAAGCCGGGGATGACCCTGGCCATCGAGCCGATGATCACCGCCGGCAACCCCGCGACCCGAACCCTCAAGGACAAGTGGACCGTGGTGACCCAGGACGGCTCGCTCTCGGCACACTTCGAGCACACGGTGGCCGTCACGACCGAAGGGCCGGTGGTGTTGACGGCGGGGTGACCGGCGAACGGCGAACAGCGGAGAGGGCAGGGAAGATGTTGCCCAGCAGGCTCAACTGCCGTTCGCCGTTCGCCGTTCGCTGATCGCCCCCAGCAACCACGCCTGCATCGCCGGATTCCCCGCCACCACGCCGCTGTGCTCGATGCCGAGGGGGTTGCCCTCGAGGGTGGTGATCACGCCGCCGGCCTCGCGCACGAGCAGCATCCCCGCCGCGGTGTCCCAGGGCGCCAGCATCAGTTCCCAGAAGCCGTCGAACCGTCCCGCCGCCACGTCGAGCAGGTCGAGGGCCGCCGCCCCGGCGCGGCGCACCCCGCTGCTGGCCCCGAGCACGCGGCCCAGCTGCTCGAGGTAGCGGGGCAGGAGGTGCGGGTGCTTGAAGGGGAAGCCGGTCCCCACCAGGGCACGCCCGGGGTCCGTGAGGGTCGAGACGCGAAGGCGCCGGCCATCCTGCCACGCCCCTCCCCCGCGCCATGCCGTGGCCCGGCGCAGCGCGGTGGGCTGGTAGACCACCCCGGCCACCACCTCGCCATCGAGGGCGGCCGCGATGCTCACCGCCCAGGCCGGGTACCGGTGCAGGAAGTTGGTGGTGCCGTCGAGGGGGTCGATGATCCAGCTCAACCCGGCGCCGGCCATGGCGTCGGGAGAGGCCTCCTCCCCCACGATCGTGGCGCCCGGCACCGCCGCGTGCAGCGTCTCGACGATCATGGCCTCGGCCGTGCGGTCGACGGCGGTGACGAAGTCGAGCGGCGCCTTGGCCTCCCATTCCCGGGCAGGCGGCGGCTGCACGTCGCGGAGCCACGAGCCGGCTCTGAGCGCCGCCCGCTCGGCCACCTGGGCCAGGTCGCGCGCGGTGCGGGTCATGTTGCCGCCCCCCGAAGGCCGCGGTAGCTTGCCGCCATGGCACGCGTGTTCTCGGGCATCCAGCCCTCCGGTGAAATCCACATTGGCAACTGGCTGGGCATGATCCGGAGCGCGGTGGCGCTCCAGGACCAGCACGACTGCGTCTACTGCATCGTGGACCAGCACGCGATCACCGGAACATACGACGCCGGCACCCTCGCCGCGCGGACGCAGGAGATGGCGATCGGCCTGCTCGCGGCGGGGATCGATCCCTCGCGGGCGGTGCTGTATGTGCAGAGTCACGTGCCGGCCCACACCACGCTGTCCTGGCTGCTCACCACGGTGACCCCGCTGGGGGAGCTGGAGCGGATGACGCAGTTCAAGGACAAGTCGGAGCGGGTGGAGTCGATCCCGGCCGGGTTGCTGTGCTACCCGGTGCTGATGGCGGCCGACATCCTGGCCCATCGCGCCGAGCTGGTGCCGGTGGGCGACGACCAGGTGCAGCACCTCGAGCTGGCCCGGGAGATCACCCGGAAGTGGAACGCCACCTTCGCCGCCGGCGACCCCTACTTCCCGGAGCCCCAGCCGATCCTGGGCACCGCCAAGCGGATCGTCGGGCTCGATGGCCAGGCGAAGATGTCGAAGTCGCTGGGCAACTCGATCGGCGTGACGGAGTCGCCGGAGGAGATCTGGCAGAAGCTCCGGCCTGCCATGACGGACCCGGCGCGCAAGACCCGGCAGGACCCGGGGACCCCCGAGATCTGCAACATCTACGCCTTGCACCGGCACTTCTCCCCGCCCGAGACGGTCGAGTTGGTGGCGCACAACTGCCGCACCGCCGGCTGGGGGTGCCTCGACTGCAAGCGGGTGCTGGCGGACAACATGGTGGCCGCGCTGGCCCCGATCCGGGCGCGGGCAGCCGAGCTCTCCGCCGCACCGGCCACGGTGCGGGAGGTGCTGGGCGACGGAGCGGCGCGCGCCCGTGAGCGCACCGCGGCCACGCTGCGCGACGTGACGGCGCGGATGGGATTCCTTCCGGAGGCCACGTGAGCGAGAGCTCCCTGCTGGGACGCGTGCTCAAGTCCGCCGTGCAGCGCGGCGCGTCCGACGTGCACGCCAAGGCCGGCGACGTCTTCCGTGCCCGGGTGGACGGGCACCTCGTGCCGCTCACCAAGCAGCGGCTCACGCCGGCACAGACCCGGGCGCTCGCCGCGACCTTCGCCGGCCTCGACCTCAACGACCCGCGACTCGACTCGCTGCGCGACTTCGACTGCTCGTGGGGCTTGGCCGGGGTGGGTCGCTTCCGCGTCAACGTGTTGCGCCAGCGCTCGTCGTTCATGGTGGTGCTGCGGGTGATTCCCTTTTCGGTGCCCACGCCGGAGGGACTGGGGCTGCCGGAGTGCATCACCCGGTTCGCCGAGGCGACGCAGGGGCTGGTGGTGATCGCGGGCCCGAGCGGCAGCGGGAAGACCTCGACCATCGCGGCGATGGTGCACCACATCAACCGCAGCGGCGCGCGCCACGTGATCTCGCTCGAGGACCCGATCGAGTACCTGCACCGCGACCTGAGCGGCTCCATCACGCAGCGCGAGGTGAGCACCGACACCTTCGACCTGGCCACCGGGATCCACGCAGCGCTGCGCCAGGATCCCGACGTGCTGGTGGTGTGCGAGCTGCGCGATCCGGTGGCCCTGGACTGGGCGCTCCGCGCCGCGGAATCGGCCCGGCTGGTGATCGCGGCGGTGCCGGCCCCCGACGTGGTCTCCACCCTGCTGCAGCTGGTGGCGACCATCCCGCCCGACGAGCGCGACGTGGGACGGATCCGGCTGGCCGCTGCGCTGCACGCCGTGGCCGCCCAGCGCCTCGTCCCCGGGGAGGGGGGCGTGGCCCGGCGGCCGGTGGTGGAATGGCTGGAGGCCACCGACCCGCTCCGCGCGGCGTTGCTGGCGGGGGCCGACGCCACGGCGATCCGGAAGGCGATGGACAAGGCCGCCAAGGAGGGACGGGGGGAGACCTTCGCGCACGCCGAAGCGAATTGACCGGCCGCTCCCCCGGCAATAGCTTTGGGGGGAGTCGCCAGCGGCCCCGTGCAGGGGCCGTTTTTCTTGTCCAGCAGCGGAGGCCGGGTGTTCGATCGGAAGCACACCTGCGTGGTGGTGGTGGGGGCCCAATGGGGCGATGAGGGGAAGGGCAAGCTCGTGGACGTGCTGGCCGAGCGGGCCGACCTCGTGGTGCGCTACCAGGGGGGCGCCAACGCCGGGCACACCGTCGTGGTGGGTGACCGGCAGTTCGTGCTGCACCAGATCCCGTCGGGGATCCTGCATCCCGGGGCGGCCTGCGTGGTGGGCAACGGGGTGGTGCTCGACCCGGAGACGTTCTTCGCCGAGCTCGACCAGCTCGCGGAGCAGGGGATCGACGTTGCCGGACGGTTGTTCGTCTCCGAGCGCGCGCACCTGGTGCTGCCCTACCACAAGTTGCTCGACCAGGCCAGTGAGCGGCAGCAGCAGATCGGCACCACCGGTCGGGGGATCGGGCCCACCTACGAGGACAAGATCGGCCGCCGCGGCGTGCGCGTGGCCGACCTGCTCGGTCGTACGCCCGTGGCCGAGGTGATGGCCCCGCGGATCGAGCGGGCCAACCAGATGCTGGCGCTGATGGGTTCGACCACCCGGGCCGACCCGGCGCTGCACGCGGAGCTGGCGGCGCGGCTGGGCGAGCGGCTGCGTCCGCTCGCGACCGACACCGGACTCCTGACCTGGCGGGCCATCCGCGAGGGGAAGCGGGTGCTGCTGGAGGGCGCCCAGGGTGCCATGCTCGACGTGGACCACGGCACCTATCCCTTCGTCACCTCGTCCACCACCACGGCCGGCGGGGCGGCAGTGGGCGCCGGGATCGGGCCGACCGACATTGACGGGGTGCTCGGCGTGGTGAAGGCGTACACCACGCGGGTGGGGAACGGCCCGCTGCCCACGGCGGCGGGTGGCGAGCTGGAGGAGCGGCTGCGGCAGCTCGGCGGCGAGTTCGGCGCCACCACCGGGCGGCCTCGTCGCTGCGGCTGGTTCGACGCGGCGGTGGTGCGCTACTCGGTGCGCGTGAACGGCCTCACCGGCCTCGCCGTCACCAAGCTCGACGTGCTCGACACCTTCGCCGAGATCCCGGTGGCCACGGGGTATCGGCTCGACGGTGCCGCCTGCGAGCGGATGCCGAGCGACGTGGCCGACCTGGAGCGGGTGGAGCCGGTGTACGAGATGCTTCCGGGGTGGCAGCGCAGCACCAGCGAGGCGCGCACCCTGGCGCAGCTGCCGCCGGCGGCCCGGGCCTACCTCGACCGGCTGCAGGACCTGGCGGAGGCGCCGATCCGGTACGTCAGCGTGGGGACGCGGCGGGACCAGATCATCGAGGTGTGACGGAGAACGGAGAACGGAGGACGGCGGGTGGAGAGGAAGCCGCTGTTCTCCGCCCTCCGTCCTCGGTTCTCCGTCGTCTGCCTATTGCGCCCTGAGCTCCGCGAAGTAGTTGTCGATCCCCTTCGCGTTGAGCCACACCGGGTCCACCTCGTAGTAGCGCGACTCGATGAAGCGGCCGGTGGTGGGGAAGTACGGCGGCGGGTTGACCGCGCCGCAGGGATCATACGCGTGGGCGGAGGCCCAGCCGTGATTGTCGCCGGAGTACATCGCCCAGTCCATCCGGCCGACAGCGATCCCGCCGGTGATCCGGATGCAGCCGGCCGGGGCGTGTGATCCACACTCCTCGGCTGTGAGGTTGTGTCCGAGGTCGAAGGCTGCCGCGGGTCCTGGCCATCCGGACGTGCCCCATCCCTGAGAGGCGAAGTTGCCGGAGTTGCCGGTGCCGGTGCCGGCCGCCATGATGAACATGTTGTACTGCTCGTCGCGGGGCGAGTCGTCGAAGTTGCCGTAGATGACGTCGTTGACCGGGAACGGGGACTGGACGGAATTGTCCGCCACCAGCACGTTCATCGTCGCGATGGCGCCCATGATGTCGCCCTCGGCGTCGCACTTGGTGCCCGGGGCGTTGTGATAGAGCAGGTCGTCGGCCAGGATGATGTTGCCCGTGGCAAAGATCGAGACGCGGCCGCGCAGGTTGCCGCTCACGGCGACGTCGCCGGTGACGAAGATGACACCCTTGAAGTTGGGGTTCGCCCCCAGGGGAATCAGGTAGGCGGCGTCGGCGCGTGCGCTCACCGAGGCGTGCGGACCGGTGCGGCGCGTGAGCCACTCGCCGAACGGGGCGTTGGCCGCGTCGGTCACCGCCGGGACCGGGGTGAGGTCGGTGCCGTAGGTGCTCGGGTAGAGCACCGGGTCGCCGCCGAGGACGCACTTGACCTCGGTCACCGCCGGCGAGGAGGCGATCTGGCTGGGGCGCGAGCCCTGGGCGCCGCGGGAGAGCACCCACCGCACGCCGCTGCGGGCGTTGGTGGAGGTGCCGCCGCCGCTGATGATGCCGTCGTAGATCTGGCGGGCGGAGTACCAGCCCGTGGTGCTGTTGAGCCGGAGGCGCGCCCCGCAGGTGCGCGACACCATGTTCGGATCGTCGTTCCAGGTGGTGCCAGACACCGAGTTCGGCCAGAGCCGGCCGGTGGTGAAGGCGAGCGCGGAGTCGCTGGTGTTCTTGGGGCGCCAGACCCGCATGTACCCCTCATCCCACTCGACGGTGCCACTGCCGTCGGCGTCAATGGCGAGGAACTCGATCCGGAGCCCCGGAATGGTGGCGCCCGTCGTGCGCGAGGTGAGGTCGTAGTCGCCGTTCGCCGCGTCGCCATCCTGGGCGTACTGGCGCATCAGGTTGATGCGTGCCGGGGTCGGCCAGTCGATCGGCGCCACGCCGGTCTTGACCCCGGCGGTGAAGTTGCCGGAGCTCTGGTTCACGATGCTCCCCACCACGGTGACGGGCCCGGTGAAGAGCGTCTTGGGCGAGGTGCAGCCCGACTGGATCCGGAAGGTGTTGTTGGAGTGCACCGGGCCCTGCAGCGAGGAGCCGCAACCATAGGGTGCGGTGCCGCTGTAATCATTGATCGCCAGGCCGAACTTCGACCACGATTCCTGGGTCATCAGCAGGCGGCGCGCGGCCACCGCGCCGCGCTGGTCGCGAATCACCGAGAGGGCGGAGGCGAAGTTGCTGCCGTACTGGCCGGCGGTGGCGGCGCCGCCGGTGCGGCCGCCGGTGCGTCCCACGTAGAGGGAGCGGGTGAAGCGCGGCACCGCGTTGCCGTAGGCGTCGAGCACCGGGAGGTTGGCGCCGATGACCGTGTAGCCGTTGGGCGGCAGCAGCGAGTCGAAGATGCCGTGGTTGACCGAGTCGCGGATGATCTCCAGGCCGCCGTTGGCCGCGGCCTGCATGGTCACCTCGCGCGAGGAGAAGCGGGTGGTCAGCACCGCACCGCCGGACACGAAGATGGCACCGAGGGCCATCGCCGCCACCGCCATGGACATCAGCAGGGCAAAGATCAGCGCGGCACCGCGGCGGTCGCGGCTCGGCGTGGGGGGGCGCATCGGTCCTCCAGGGAGGTGGTTCATGGCGGGGGGGCCACGGTCACGGTGGCGGTCAGCATCGAGGACAGCGACGGCGTGCAATCCTGTGCCGCGATCCCGAAGACGTAGGTCTCGCCCGGCACCTGGTCGAGCACGTCGGTGAGGTAGTCATTCTTGTTCTGCTCCGCCACGGTCACCAGCAGCGGCTCCGCGAAGAGCGGCTGGGTGGAGAGCCGGCGCCAGATGATGTACTGGCGGACGTCCTGCTCGCCGGCGTCCTGGTCGGGCGAGCGGACGAACAGCACGGTCACGCGGCCGCTGCCGTCGCCGGCGTCGGTGACCGAGAAGAACCCGGGCGGCAGGGGCGGGCGGCCGCAGATCGTCGGCATCTGGATGCCGTTGTTGGGCACCTCGATGATGGTCGAGATCTCGCGGGTGCGCTCGGCGGTGCCGGTCTGGCCATTGGTGATCCGGTAGTTCATCCGGATGGCCCGCACCGAGTCGGGCCGCACGTAGTTGGCCGAGTCGGTGCTGGAGATCCCCGAGATCAGCGGCCGCCGGATCAGCGGCAGCAGCGAACCGGAGGCGTTGAACAGGGTGTCCCCGGTCGGGAGCACCCGCTGCAGCAGGTACTGCAGGAAGGGCGCGCCGTTCGAGGCCGGCAGGAGGTTCCGCGCCAGCACCTCGGCGGTGCCCCCGTTGACCCGCTGGTAGAGCACGTAGTCGTCGCTGCGGGAGGTGGTGGCATCCAGCTCGAAGTAGATGAGGTACGTCTCCGCCGGGGACAGCGACCCGTTGCTCATCCGGTAGGTGGCCGGCGGGTAGGTGTACGCCGGCGACGAGTTGGGGATCACGGCGGCGTTGGCCTGCAGCCAGACCACCGTCTCCTCGCTGGGGACGTCGGGGTTCCAGTTGGCGGCCCACCGCATGTCCACGGTGTCGCGCTCGACGTAGTCGGCGTTGAAGGCCAGCACCGTGTTGGCCCCGTACACCAGCACCGGCTGCTGCCCGCTCACGCCGGCCCCCATGGTGCGGATCACGCGCTCGGTGAGCTCCATCGAGTTGCGGGCGTTCTGCACCAGGTCGAAGCGGTCGGTGTTCTGCCGGAACGAGACGCTCTGCTGCCGGAACAGCGTGTACGTGGCCCCCAGGATCGCGACCAGCATGGTGATCGCGATCAGGAGCTCGATGAGCGAGAAGCCGGCCCGGCGGTGGTCGAGACGTGGCATCAGGGGCTCGCGACGATGGCGGTGGCGGAGACGGTGTCCTTGAGCGCGGGATCCCACACCCGGACCGTGACCGTGGTGAGGTCGCGCGCGCCCGACTGGTCGCGGACGATCCGGGTCACCCGGCGCATGCGCGGGTAGTTGGGGAAGCCGGTGGTGTCCCCGCCGGCGGTGCTGCTGCCGTACAGGGAGTTGAGCCGGTCGTAGCGCGGGTCGGCGCGCACCAGCTCGAGGCGGCCCGCGGCCACCCCGGAGGCCATCAGCCGGAGGGAGGCGTCGCCCATCGAGCGGGAGTAGCTCCCGGCGAAGCGGCCGTAGGTGGTGGCCACGATCACCAGGATGACCACGGCGATCAGCAGCTCCACCAGCGTGAACCCGGAACGGTCGCGCATCAGTTGCCCCTCACCCAGCTGCCCCGCGCGTGCGAGTAGGAGACGACCCGGCCGGTGGCCCGGGTGATCGCCACGGCCCGGCAGTACTTGCAGGGCGACGTGGTGGTGCCATTGGAGACGTAGATGCTCCCCGAGCGCGAGGCGGTGCCGTCGCGGCGGAAGGTCACGGTGGTCAGCTCGGTCGGGTCGGCCGGGGCGGGGAGCGAGCTCATCGAGCCCTTGCCGAGGGCGAACCCCGGCTCGATGGCGCGCTGGATCACCCGCTCGCTGCCGTCCACGGCGTTGTTGTTGTTGGCGTCCTCGTGGATCTGGATGAGCGACGCCGACAGCACCGTGACGCGGACGTTGCTCTGCAGCGACACCGCCGTCCGCTGGGCCTGGCTCAGGTCCGCCACCAGGATCCGGCCCACGCTCTCGGCCTGGTACCGGGTCCAGTCGAGCTTGGCCGCCGTGATCGCCGTCAGGATGCCGACGAGGATGATCACCACCAGCATCTCGATGAGGGTGATCCCGCGGCGTGACTGGTTCTGGGCGGCAGAGGGCATGGTCGCAATCTATGCAAGAGTCTCGCCGGGAGCGGGGTCACGCCGGGTTGCCGGGACCCTGCCACAACCCGGTCCGGGCACCCGCCGCGAGACCGACCTGTTGCGGGGTCGCCACAGCGAACCCATCTCCACGTCTCCGGCCCAGTTAGCTTTCGGCCCCGCCCCCGGACGGGCGGGTATCCTTCGACCTCCCATTATCGGCCATGGCTGAACCTTCCTTGATGGACAAGCTGGTCTCCCTCGCAAAACGCCGGGGGTTCGTCTTCCAGTCCTCCGAGGTCTACGGGGGCCTGGGGTCGGTGTGGGACTATGGCCCCCTGGGCGTGGAGCTCAAGCGCAACGTCAAGGACCGCTGGTGGCGCGCCATGGTCCACGCCCGTGACGACATCGAGGGGCTCGACGCCGCGATCCTGATGCACCCCAGGGTCTGGGAGGCGTCGGGGCACGTCGCGGGGTTCACCGACCCGCTGGTGGACTGCCGCACCTGCAAGGCGCGCTTCCGGGCCGACAAGCTCGCCGACGCCCGCTGCCCGCAGAAGCCGAGCAAGGCGCCGGGCGAGCACGCCGCGTGCGACCTCACCGAGCCGCGCCTGTTCAACCTGATGTTCAAGACCTTCATGGGGCCGGTCGAGGAGCAGGCGGCCGTGGTCTACCTGCGACCCGAGACGGCGCAGGGGATCTACGTCAACTACCTCAACGTGCTCAACGCCTCGCGGCAGAAGATTCCCTTCGGGATCGCCCAGGTCGGCAAGGCATTCCGCAACGAGATCACGCCCGGCAACTTCATCTTCCGGACCCGCGAGTTCGAGCAGATGGAGATGCAGTTCTTCGTCAAGCCGGGCACCGACATGGAGTGGTTCGAGCAGTGGCGCGCGCTGCGCATGCAGTGGCACCGCGACCTCGGCCTCGACCCCGCACGGCTGCGCTGGCACGAGCACGGCCCCGGCGAGCTGGCACACTATGCCAAGGCCGCCTACGACATCGAGTACCAGTTCCCCTTCGGCTGGCAGGAGATCGAGGGCGTGCACAACCGCACCGACTTCGACCTCGGTCGCCACCAGGAGTACTCGGGCAAGAAGCTGGAGTACTTCGACCAGGGCACCTCGGAGCGGTACCTGCCGTACGTGGTGGAGACCTCCGCCGGCGCCGACCGCGTCACCCTCACGACCCTGGTGGACGCCTATCGCGAGGAGACCGTGGAGGGCGAGCTCCGGGTGGTGCTCGGCTTCCATCCCGCGATCGCGCCGATCAAGGCGGCGGTGATGCCGCTCACCAAGAAGGACGGGCTGCCGGAGGTGGCGGACGCCCTGTACCACGACCTCCGCCGTCGCCTCCCGGCGTTCCACGATGACGGGGGCGCGATCGGCCGCCGCTACCGCCGCCAGGACGAGGTCGGGACCCCGTGGTGCATCACGGTGGACCACGACACCCTCGCCGACCGCACGGTCACCATCCGCGAGCGCGACGCCATGACGCAGGTCCGGGTGGGACTCGACCACGTGGCGGGCTGGCTCGGCGAACGACTCGACGCCGCCGGCCGCTGATCGCCCGCGATGGACCAGGCGGCGTTCGACGAGATGGTGCGGGCGCTCTCGGCCGAGCTGCCTGCGGAGTGGTTCGACGGGGTGACCGAGGTGGTGGTGTCGCCGCGCGTGGTGCCGCACCCCACGCGCCCCGGCATCTTCACGCTGGGCGAGTGCATCCCGCTGCCGCTGGAGAGCGGGGAGGTGGACGCGATCCAGTCGCGCGTGGTGCTCTACCACGGCTCGTTCCGCGCGCTGGCCGAACTCGATCCCGAGTTTGCCTGGCGCGAGGAGGCGTGGGAGACCCTGACCCACGAGTTGCGGCACCACCTCGAGTGGCGGGCCCGCCGCGGCGACCTGGAGGCCTTCGACCGGGCCGCCGAGCACGATTGGGCCCGGCAGGAGGGGGAGCCGTTCGATCCGCTCTTCCACCTCGACGGCGAGGTGCGGGCCCCCGGGCTCTACCAGGTGGATGACAACTGGTTTCTGGATCGCCTGGTGCGGACCCGGCCGGACACGGTCACCTTCAGCTGGGTCGGCGCCGAATACCGGGTAGAGCTGCCGCGGGAGCTCACCCTGCCGGCCTTCGTGACCGTGGATGGGGTGGACGATCCCCCACCGGGCGACCTGGTGCTGGTGCTCCGTCGTCGGGTGCGGCTGCGGGACCTCTTCCAGCCCCCGGTGCCGTGGCAAGGCGCGGCTCGGGCTGCGCGGGGAAGCTGAAGACGGCCGCTTGCCGCGCCTCACCCTCCGGGGGGAGATTCCCCGTTGCCCTGCCAACCCGCCAGGAGGCGAGATGGTGTACCAGGTCCGGACCACGCTGCCGCCGGCGGATGTGCTCGACCGCGCCGTGCGGTTCTTTGCCGAGCGCGTGCCGTTGCAGGCCGCGTTTCCGGAGCGACGGGGCGCGCAGCACGTGGTGCTCCGGGGCCAGGGCGGCGAGGAAGTGGCGATCGCGGTCCGTGGCACCGCCGAGGGCACCACGGTGCGGGGATCCACGCTGTTCTTCGACCATGCCCTCGAGCGTTTCCTCACCACCCTTCCCGAGGTGGTGGCGCCGTGACCGCGATGCTCCGGGTGATGGTGCACGACGCGTGGGACACGGTCCGGCTCCCGTGGCGCGGCGAGCAGTCGCTGGCGGAGGTCAAGGCCGAGGCGCTGTCGCAGGCGCGGGTGAGCAGTCCTCCGGGCGACTACGTGATCAAGTGGCGCGGCGCCACGCTGCGTGACGACGGCGCGACCGTGGCATCGAGCGGCATCAGGCCGGGCGGTGCGCTGATCGTGCTGCACCGGCGGCGGCGCCCGCTCCGCTGAGCCCCGCGGCCGTGCAGGTCACCACCGCCCGCGCCGGCCTCGGGCATCCCGGCATGCCGGAACAACCCGAGCGCCTCGCGGCCGTGCTGCGGCTCCTCGAGCGCGATGGCCGCTTCATGCCCAGCGAACCGCCGCCCGCCGCGCTGGAGGTGCTGGCACGGGTGCACCCCAGGCCGTGGCTGGCGCGGATCGAGCGCGCGGCGGCGGCCGGCGACGACCCGGGCGA
Organism: uncultured Gemmatimonadaceae bacterium; assembly: GCA_964574665.1. Lineage (GTDB taxonomy): Bacteria > Gemmatimonadota > Gemmatimonadetes > Gemmatimonadales > GWC2-71-9 > Palsa-1233. The sequence goes on along the minus strand of CAZNOJ010000010.1, from coordinate 23,997 downwards.
GGAGTGCCGCCTGGCCCCGGCGTCCTGGCCGGCGATCCTCGCCGCGACTGGCGCGGTCACGGCCCTGGTGGACCGTGCGCTGGCGAGGGCGGAGCACGGCTTCGCGGTGATCCGACCGCCGGGACACCACGCCAGTGCAGAGTGGGCGATGGGCTTCTGTCCGGTCAATCAGGTGGTGATCGCACTGGCGCACGCCAGGGCACACGGCGCGGAGCGCGTGCTGATCATTGACTGGGACGTGCACCACGGGAACGGCACCCAGGAGCTGGTGGCGGGCGACCCGGCCGCGCGATTCGTCTCGATGCACCAGTCGCCGTGGTATCCCGGCACCGGAGCGGCCGACGAACGGGGTGTCGGCAACCTCTTCAACGTCCCGTTGCCACCGGGGTTGCGGCGCGAGGAGTACCGCGAGGCGCTCTGGGCGGCGGTGGTCTCCGCCACGACCGGCTGGGTGCCCGAGCTGGTGCTGCTGAGTGCCGGCTACGACTCGCTGGCCGGCGATCCGCTGGGGGGCTTCACCCTCGAACCCGACGACTATGCCACCTGGGTCGCGCGGCTGCGGACGCGCTGGCCGACGGTCCCGATGGTGGGCGTGATGGAGGGCGGCTACGCGCCCGAGCGCCTGGCCGCGGGGGTGCTGGCGACGCTGGAGGCATTGCTAGATTAAGGGCGACGGGCAACGGGCGACGCGTCAGCTGTCTGGCGTCGCCCGACCCGTGTCGCCCGTCACCTGTCGCTCGTGGTCCCCTGGAGTGCCGATGCCGCTCACCCTCTCGACCGAGATCCTCGCGCTCCGCACCCGGCATCCGTTCATCATCGCGCGAGGCGGCCAGTCGGACTACCGCACGGTGATGGTGCGGATCACCGATGGCGACGGCGTGGAGGGGTGGGGTGAGGCCGCGCCGACCCGATTCTACGGCGAGACGCTGGAGACGGTGCAGGCCGTCCTGCCGCGCTACGCGGAGGAACTCGGCGACGATCCCCAGCAGCTGGACGCGATCGAACGCCGCCTGGTGACGACGGTGGGCGGCAATGCGGCTGCCCGGGTGGCCATTTCCGCGGCGCTGCACGACCTGGTGGCCCGCCGCGCCAACCTGCCGCTCTGCCGTTACTGGGGGCTCGATCCGTCGGCGGCGCCGCGCTCGACCTTCACGATCGGGATGGACGAGGCCGCCACGGTGCGGCAGAAGGTGCTCGAAGCGGCCGAATACCCGGTGCTCAAGATCAAGCTGGGCGGCGCGCACGACCTCGACCTGCTGCGCACCATTCGTGACGCCACCGACCGGGAGCTGCGGGTGGACGCCAACTGCGGCTGGACGGCGATGCACGCGGTGCGGATGCTGCCGGTGCTCGAGGAGTTCGGCGTCACGCTGCTGGAGCAGCCCGTGGCGCCCGCCGACCTCGACGGGCTGGCGCTGATCCGCTCCCGGGCCAGCATTCCGGTGATCGCCGACGAGAGCTGCGTCACCTCCCGCGACATCCCGGCGCTGGTGGGTCGGGTGGACGGCATCAACATCAAGCTGGCCAAGTGCGGCTCGCTGCGCGAGGCGCTGCGGATGATCGCGATCGCCCGGGCGCACGGGATGATGGTGATGATCGGCTGCATGATCGAGTCGTCGCTCGGCATCACGGCCGCCGCGCACCTCACGCCGCTGGTGGACGTGGTGGACCTCGACGGCGCGGCGCTGCTGTCGAACGACCCGTTCGCGGGCGCGACGATCGCGGCGGGCCAGGTGCGGATTCCCGACGGGCCGGGACTCGGCGTGCGACGGCGATGAACGCGAGCCGCGTCGCCCGGGTGGCGCTGCCGCTCCCCGTGGCGCATCCGTATCGCTACCTGGTGCCCACCACGCTGGCCGATCGCGCGCTCCCCGGGGCGCGCGTTGTCGTTCCGGTCCGCGAACGGGAACTGGTGGGCATCGTGCTGGCGGTGGACACCGAGACGGCCCCGGCAGGCACCCGGGCGGTCCAGGCCGCGCCCGACCTGGTGCCCGCCCTCACGCCGTCGCTGCTCGCGCTGGCGGTCGAGGCGTCGCGGCACTGGGGGGCGCCGCCGGGGATGATGCTGCGGGCGATGCTGCCGGCAGCGCTCTGGGGACGCAGTGCCGTGCAGCTGCGACTCGGCGAGGAGACGGCGCCGCTGGGCGGGACGGCCGGGTCGGTGCTCGAGTGGCTCCGCCAGCGGCCGGGAGGGCGCGCCACCGTGGCGCAGGCGGCCCGCGCCCTGAAGCGGCCGCTCTGGGACGTGGTGGATCGGCTGCAGCGGATCGGCGCGATCACCGTGGACACCATTCCGCCGGATCTCGCGGCAGGGGTGACCCACACCCGGGTGGCGGCCCTGCTCGGGGACGTGATCCCGCTGGCGGTGCGCGACACGCGGTGGAAGCGTGCGCCGGCACAACGCAGGCTGTACGAAGCGCTGGAATCGGTGGGTGGCCGGCTGGCGGTGCGCGACCTCCTGACCCGGGCCGGTGCCGGCGCGGGCGCCCTCGATGCGCTGGCGTCACAGGGGGTGGTCGCCATCGAGGACGAACCGCTGTCGCGCGACCCCTTCGCCGACCTCCCGGTGACACCGCCTCCGGGCGCGTTCACGGCCGCGCAACATGCGGCGCTCGAGCGCCTCGACCAGCAGCCGGCCGGCGAGGCAGCGGTGCTCTTCGGGGTCACCGGCTCGGGCAAGACGGCGGTCTACCTGGAACGGATCCGCCAGGCGCTCGAGGGCGACCACGGGGCGATCCTGCTGGTGCCCGAGATCGCCCTCACCCCCCAGACCGTGGCCCGGGTTCGCGGGGCCTTCGGCGACGCCGTGGCGGTGCTGCACAGCGGACTGAGCGACGGCGAGCGCGCCGATGCGTGGCGTGCGCTGCGCCGCGGAGAGCGCCGCGTGGCGGTCGGCGCGCGCAGCGCGATCTTCGCGCCGATCGAGCGCCTCGGCGTGATCGTGCTCGACGAGGAGCACGAGGCGAGCTACAAGAACGGGGAGACGCCGCGGTACCACGCGCGCGAGGTCGCGCTGATGCGCGGTCGGCTCGAGGGTGCCCAGGTGATCCTCGGCAGCGCGACGCCCTCGCTCGAAAGCTGGCACCGCGCCCGGGCGGGCGGTGCCCTCGTCACGTTGCCCACGCGGATCGGCGACCGGCCGATGCCCCCGGTCGAGCTCGTGGACCTGCGCCGCGTGGCCTCGCTGTCGGAGAGCGACCTGCCGTGGAGCCCGGTGCTCGATGCCGCCGTGGCCCGCACCCTGGCCCGCGAGGAGCAGGTGCTGCTGCTGCTCAATCGCCGCGGCTGGGCTGCCTTCAGGCAGTGCCGCGACTGCGGCGACGCCGTCGGGTGCCCTGACTGCTCGATCACCATGACGTGGCACCGGCATCCCGACCACCTGCGGTGCCACTACTGCGGTCGGCGCGACGAGGCGGCGGCATGTCGCGCCTGCGGCGGCGTCACGGTGCAGCACCGGGGCGCCGGCACCCAGCAACTGGAGCGCCTGTTGGCGGAACGCTTTCCCGCGGCGCGCCTGGCCAGGATGGACCTCGACACCACCGCGGCGCGGTGGGCACACCACCGCATCTTCGACCAGGTTGCCAACGGCGAAGTGGACATCCTGCTCGGCACCCAGATGATCGCCAAGGGGATCGATTTTCCGCGCGTGACCGCGGTGGGCGTGGTGGATGCGGACCTGGCCCTCCACCTGCCCGACTTCAGGGCCTCGGAGCGCACCTTCCAGTTGGTGGCCCAGGTGGCCGGGCGCACCGGGCGCGGGCCGCTGGGCGGACGCGTGGTGGTGCAGACCCGGCAGCCGGACCACCCCGCGCTGCGCGCCGCGGTGCGGCACGATGCCGAGGGGTTCCTGGCGCACGAGCTCGAGGAGCGCCGCACGCCGGCCTATCCCCCGCACGTGGAACTGGTGCGCGTGGTGGCGAGCCACCCCGACGAAGACCAGGCCATCGCGCGCATCACGGCGCTCGCCGACTGGAGCGAGCGGGCCATCGCGCGGAGCGCGCGCAGGCTGCTGGTGCTCGGGCCCGCCCCGTGCCCGGTGGCACGGATCCGCGGTGAACATCGCTGGCACCTGCTGCTCAAGGGGGAGGGCGCCGCCGTGGACGCGTGGGTGCGCACGGTGGGACCGCGCCTCGGGGGCCGGCGCGGCGATGTGCGCCTCTCGCTTGATCGGGATCCGGTCAACCTGCTCTGACCGGCGCGTCAGGTGCCCTTGCGGTCCCCGGCACCGGCCGGTAGCGTTGGCCCACTTCCCAGCACAGTGTCGTCACCCCGTCCGGCGGAGGCCCGCGTGCGCAAGCTGCTCACCGAGTTCATCGGCACGTTCTTCCTGGTCTTCATCATCGGCCTCGCGGTGGTCGGGGCGGTGCCGCTGGCGCCGATCGCCATCGGCGTCGGGCTGATGGTGCTGGTCTACATGGGCGGGCACATCTCCGGGGCACACTACAATCCGGCCGTTTCCACCGCCGCCTTGATGCGCGGCAAGATGCCGGCGTCCGACTACGTCCCCTACCTCGTGGCGCAGGTGCTGGGCGCCGTGGCCGGCGCGGCGTTGACACAGGTGATCACCGGCGAGACCTTCGCACCGGCCCCTGCGGTGGGGATCGGCATCCTCCCGCCGTTGCTGATCGAGGTGATCTTCACCTTCCTGCTCGCCCTGGTGGTGCTCAATGTGGCCACCCATCGCGACACGCGCGGCAATTCCTACTACGGCGTTGCCATCGGCGCCACGGTGATGGTGGCCGCGTTCGTGGGTGGGGGCATCTCGGGTGGGGCGTTCAACCCGGCAGTCGGGATCGGTCCGACCCTGGTGCACGCGGTGATCGGCGGCGGCGGCTTCACCAATCTCTGGCTCTACGTCGCCGGCCCCATCATCGGGGGCGTGCTGGCGGCCGTGGTGTTCAGGATCCAGGAGCCACCGCCACCGACAGCGTGATCACCCGGCCGGCACCGGGTTCGACCACCCGACCGGCCGCTCCGTTCACCACCGCACCCACGGCGTGCCGCCGATCGAACAGGTTGCGCGCCGCGGCGGTGACGGTGACACCCGGCAGCAGCCGCTGCCGGGAGAGCAGCAGGTTGGTGAGGCCGGCCCCCCATCCCGGCACCGTCGTCGTCCCGGCATCATCCGCCACCAGCGCCGCCGACCAGGCCTGATCCAGCGTGACCAGCCACTCCCCCGTGCGCCACGCCAACCCCAGCCGGCCGACGAGGCGCGGCACGCCCGGGAGGGGTCGCCCGGCCAGGGGCGTGCCGTCGGCGCTGGTCGCTTCGTCGCCGAATCGTGCGCGCAGCCAGGTGACCGTCGCGGTGGCCGCCACCGTGCCGCCGAGGGTCGCGCCGGCCAGCCCCTCGAGGCCCCGCGTCGTCGTGGTGCCCCGATTGGCGAAGTAGCTCCGTCCCCCCGATTCGGCCACCGCCGTGATGGCGTCGTCGGTGCTGGCCGCGAACGTGACCACTTCGAGCCGCCACCTCGGCTCTACCCGGCGCATGCCGGCCTCCACGCTCAGCGTCCGGGACGGATCCAGCGTCGCATTGAAGCCGGTGGATCCGTCGGCCCGGTTGGCGAGTTCCGTGGTGGTCGGCGTCTCGAATGCGCTGCCGGCACCGAGCCACAGCTCCCATCCCGCGCGGTGCCAGGACACGCCCCCGCTCGCACTCCAGGCGCGCATCGTGCGCGCGCCGCTCGACGCCGCGTCGCGATGGTCGTCCACGGCGAAGCGGACGGCATCGTGTCGCACGCCGCCGCGCAGCAGCCAGTCGGCGTGCAGCGCAGCGGCCAGCTGCGCGAAGGCGCCGAACTCGGTGACGGTCTCGCGCTGGTCGAGGAACGGCTCCCCCACCGGGACGCCCCGGTCGTGCCGTCGGTTGACGCGGTCATCGCGCATGCGCTGGACGTCCACGCCGGTGGTGAGGGCCGTGCCCGCGGCGAGCGGGGCGTGCACCGTGGTGCGAGTGCCCACCACCACGCGGTCGATCCCGACCCAGGTGCCCTGGGTGGCGACGGTCGGTGGCGGGGCGGGGGCCGCCAGCGGGTTTTCCAGCGTGCGGCCGAGGATCCACGAGGTGGCCTCGGCGCGGAGCCGGTTGCCGCGGTGGGTGAGCGTCGCGGCGAGCTGGCGCTGGGAAAGCGCCTTGCCCGCGGCTCGCAACACCGAATTGGGGGCCGCGCCGGTTGGATCGTTCGCGAACTCCGCCAGCGTCAGAGCGCCGGGTGATTCGACACTGTCGTCCACTGCCCAGGCGCCGCGCACGGTGAGCGCCAGCCGATCCGTGGGCTGCCACTCCGCCGAGCCGTGAACGCGCGTCTGTTCGGCGAAGGCATGCTCGCGAAGGCCGGGGCTGACCATGCGCGCGGCACCCACGAGACCGCCGAGGCGCGCGCCGCCGAAGCCGAGCGAGGTGCTGCCCCGACGGAGCAGCCCCTCGGCTGCGGATTCGACCGTGCCCGCTGCGGCGATCGAGATCCCCCGGCCCCGCCGTGCGGGTGTCGCCAGCGACACCACCCCGTGCGAGCCGTTGCCGTGCAACGCCGCGATCGGTCCGCGCGCCACTTCGACCCGAGCGACGCGCTCGAGGTCGAGGGTGGTGAGCGGCGTCTGGCCGTCGGGCAGCGTGGCCGGCACGCCATCCACCAACACGCGGACGCCGCGCACGCCGAAATTGGCGCGGGCACCGGCGCCGCGGATCACGATCCGGGTGTCCAGTGAGTGGTCGGGCCGATCGCGCGCCAGCACTCCGGGAAGGAACGCCAGCAGTTCGTCGAAGCCGGGCGTGATCCGTCCCCGGCGCGCCGCCTCGCCATCGAGCAGGGTCAGCGACCAGCCGGCCAGGCCCTGGGCGGTCGGGTCGCGGGGGGCGGAGACGGAGAGCTCCGGCAGGGCGACCACGGTGTCGGGCCGCTGTGCGGTCAGGGGGGCGGCCAGCCCGAAGCAGGCGAGGGCGGTGACGCGGCGGAATGCATGGCGCATCGCCCAAAGGTGCACGCGTCCCGGGGCCGCTGAAACTGGTCCCCCCGACCCGGCCTCGGTAGCTTACCGCCCGATGCCGTGGCTTCCCGACGTGACGATCCCGCCGTTCCGTGATGCGCCCCTGGCGCGGTTCACCGCGGCCGCCCGGGATGGCGTGCTGCCCGAGGGATTCTTCTCCACCTCGAACCTGCCCACGTACGTGCGGCTCGACTCCGGCTGGCAGGCACCGGCCCGGCCCCGGATGGACTGCGCCGTGGTCCGGCGTGACGGGGGACTCGACACCGTGGAGCCGCGCCGGGTCCGGGCCGGCGACCTGGTGCTGGTCGCCACCGACGAGCACGGCCGTGAAGGGGTGGTGGTGCACACCGAGGGGTTCCTGGGCGGCGGCCGCTCTGCGAACGAGTTCTCGTTCATGTCCACCGAGGTGTCGCGCGAGCGCCCGGTCAATTACGAGGACCTGGCCGCGCAGCTGGTGGCGCAGCGCGACGGGGGCGGCTACCTGATCTGGGTCGCGGGCCCCGCGCTGGTCCATTCGCGGGCCCGGGCCGACTTCGAGTGGTTCATCCGCGAGGGATTCGTGCAGGCGATGCTGGCCGGCAATGCCGTGGCCGTGCACGACCTGGAGGCCGCGATTTTCGGCACCACGCTGGGGATGACCAGCGAGGGCCGGATCGCCAGTGGCGGCCACGGCATGCACATGCGCGCGATCAACGCGGTGCGCGAGGCGGGCTCCATCGAGGCCGCCGTGGCCTCGGGCCTGGTGCGGGGCGGCATCATGCACGCCCTGGTGACCACGGGAACACCGTACGTGCTGGCGGGCTCGATCCGGGACGACGGCCCGCTCCCCGGGGTCATCACCGATGCCGCCATGGCCCAGGATGCCATGCGGGAGCACACCGTGCGCGCCACCGGCGCGGTGTTCATCGCCACCGCACTGCACGCGATCGCGGTGGGCAACATGCTGCCTGCCTTCCACACCCACACCCCTGACGGGCGACCGGAGCCCATGCTGACGATCTGCGTCGACCAGACCGAGTTCGTGGTGACCAAGCTCAAGGACCGCGGCACGCACCAGGCCTTCGGCGTGGTGACCAATGCCCAGGACTTCATGCACGTCTTGCGCGACTTCGTGGAACGATGCTCCCCACGGTAGCCGAGGGCCCCGGCGAGGGCGAGCGGTGGACGTTGCTGGCCGAGTGGCTGCGCCAGCGCGTGCCGGTGGACGAGGTGGACGGCATCTGGGTGTTCCGCGTGGTCCGGCGGGGACATCATGAGTTCGGCACGGCCGTGCTCTCGTTGGTGCACGGCGACCGCCGCCGCATCGTGACCGCCCGGTACGTGGCGACCATCAAGGGGCGCGAGCGCGGGGGCTTCGAGGCCTTCCTCGACGAGGTGGGGTCCGGCCCGCTGGAGGCGCTGCACGAGCTGCTGGCCATGGTGCCGATCCGCGCCGACGACGAGGATCCGCCGGTGGACGTGCCGCCGAGCCGATGGTTCCCGCCGGTCGCGGTGACGCCGGACGGCGAGGCGACCGTGTCGGGTGACGATGCCTGAGTCCGGGCGGGATCCCCTGGAGCGGTTCCGGCGCTGGCTGCGCGACCGTCACCAGCCGATCACGCGCCAGCGCGACCAGGTGGCGGACGTGCTGCTGCACAGCACCGGCCAGCTCTCGGTGGACGACCTCGCGGCGTTGCTCCGCGAGCGGGGCACCCCGGTGGGACTCGCGACGATCTATCGGGCCCTCGACACCATCGTCGCGGCCGGGTTCGCGCAGGTCCACGACTTCGGCGAGGGGTACCGGCGCTTCGAGGCGCGACGTGCCGGCGAGGAGTCCGGATACCTGGTCTGCACCCGCTGCTCGGCGGTGCAGGAGTTCTCCCTCGAGCAGGTGGGCCGCGCCCTCGCCCTGGTGGCTGACGAGCACGAGTTCCTCGCCGAGCGGCCGCGGGTCGAGCTCCATGGCACCTGCCGCGCCTGTCGCCGGCGCGAGATCGGGGCGATAGCCAGGGCAGGACGGCGGGGATGACCGACGGCACGGACTTCGGCCCGCTGGTGGCGTTCGCCGCCGGCCTCTTCTCGTTCCTCTCGCCGTGCGTGCTGCCGCTGGTGCCATCGTACCTCGGCTTCCTCACGGGGATGACGATCGAGGAGATGCGCGACCGCCGTCACTGGGCGTTCTGGCACGCACTGGTGTTCGTGCTCGGCTTCTCGCTGGTGTTCATCGCGATGGGCGCCGGGGCCACCGCCCTGGGTGCCACGCTGCGCTACCACAAGGTGCTGCTCGCCCAGATCGGCGGGGTGCTGATCATCGGGTTCGGCCTGTACACCCTGGGCGCCTTCCGGCTGGCCGCCTTCGAGCGCGACCGGCGGGTGCACCTCGATCGCAAGCCGATGGGATTCCTCGGTTCCGGGCTGGTGGGGATGGCCTTCGCGGCCGGATGGACCCCGTGTCTCGGCCCGGTGCTGGCCGCGATCCTGGGGCTCGCGGGCGTGGGTGGCGACCTGGGGAGGGGCATCCTGCTGCTGGCCTCGTACTCGGCCGGGCTGGCCGTGCCCTTCCTGGTCGCGGCCTTGATGGTGGACCAGTTTCGGGAGTGGTTCGCCCGGTTCCGGCGCTGGATCCCGTGGGTGCAGCGCGCCAGCGGGGTGCTGCTGATCCTGGTGGGGGTGCTGCTCGTGAGCGGGGAGTTCACCCGGCTCAGTGCCTGGCTCCAATCGCTCACCCCGGAGTGGGTCCTGCGGCGGGTCTAGCCCGGGGCCGGAGATTGTGCGGCATCCGGCCGGGTGGGCGTCCCCCGATGCAACGGCGACGACCGCGCGCGGTGAGGTGCCCTGCGGCCCGGAAGTCGGCCATCGAATCTTCACCACCAGCCCGGCGGGGCGGCCCCCTTGCATGGCCACCCGCGGGCGACAGTTCGCGGTCCGCCGGCTATCGTCCGGGCGGGAGCCGAGGCTTCACCACGCACCAAGGAGCAATGGATATGGCGCGTCCCAGCAGGTTGTTCGTTGCCGCGATGGTTGCCCTCGCGGCCTGCGGTGGTTCGGATGAGCGAGTCGAGCCGGGCGAGGCGCTCGGCAACGATTCGCTGACCGCGATTGCCGATCAGGGCACGCTGCCCGACACCACCGTGCCGGCACCGCCCGAGACGGTCTACACCGAGCGCCCGGCTCCGCCGCCGCCGGCGGCCGCGACCCCACGCCCGCGACCGTCCCCGCCGCCGGCCGCCACGCCGACCCCGCAGCCGCCCCCGGCCGCGGCACCGGCCACGCGCACCGTGGCGAGCGGCACCGCGATCCGCACCACCACGATCGACTCGGTGCACTCGCGCGTGCATCGGGTGGGCGAGACCGTGCGTGTGAGCGTGGCGAGCGACGTGGTGGATGATCGCGGCCGCGTGGTGATCCCCTCGGGGTCGGTGATGACGCTGGCGATCACCGAGATCCGGCCGGCCGGGAGTCGCGGTGGCGCCGGCACGCTGGTGCTGGCGGCGCGCGACGTCACCATCAACGGTGAGTCGCATCCGGTGACGGGCGCGGCGACCGACTTCGAGTATGAACTGCGCGGACGCGGCGTGGGCACCGGCGAGGTCGCCAAGACCGCCGGCGGTGCGGCGGCCGGAGCCATCATCGGCCGGGTCATCGGCGGCCGACGTGGCACCATCATCGGCGCCGTGGGTGGCGCAGCCGCCGGGGCCGCGGTGGCCGACGCCACCCAGGACCGCGACATCGTGGTGAGCGCAGGCAAGAGCATCGTGGTCACCCTGTCGGGTCCGTTCACGCGGGAGGACACGTGAGACACGTGAGATACGCACGCACGCTCCTCGGTGGTGTCGCGCTCGTCGTGATGGCCTGCGGTGAGGGCGGCCTCGGTGGTGGCATGTCCGAGCCGGAGCTCGCCAGCGGGACGCGCTTCAGCGCCACCGCGGGCAGCACGGTGTCCTCGGAGTCGAACAAGGCGGGCGACACGATCACGGCCACGGTGGCCAGCGACGTGGCGGACTCCGCCGGACGCGTGGTAATCCCGGCGGGGAGCGAGCTCACGCTGCGGATCAGCTCCATCGCCCCCGGTCCCAATCGCGGGGACCGTGGCACGCTGACCTTCGACGTCGAGGGGATCACCATCGCCGGCGAGCGGCACGACCTCGACGCGCGGGTGGTGGACTACGCCTACGACATGCGCGGCACCGGAATCGGCGCGGGCGAGGTGGCCAAGACCGCCGCCGGCGCCGCCGCCGGCGCGATCATCGGCCGGACCGTGGGCGGCGAGGACAAGACCGTGATCGGGGGCGTGGCTGGCGCCGCTGCCGGCGCGGCGATCGCCGACCACACCCAGGACCGGCACATCGTGGTGGCGGCCGGCAACCGGATCGAGCTCGAGCTGACGGGGGACTTCGACGGCTAGTCAGAGGACAGAGGACAGAGGGCGGAGAACGGAGGCTGGACGGCCGCCCGCCCTCTGTTCCCTGTCCTCCGCCCTCCGTTCTCCTGCAGTTTACCAGCCCGCGCCGCCGCCGCCGGCGCGGGGGTCGCTCACGCCCACCCACTTGCCGCCGCGCCGTTCGATCGCCTGGAAGTCGCCCCAGCCGCCGCCGGTGTCGATGCTGTGTCCCATGGCGCGGAGCGCGTCGAGCGCGGCGTCGGTGAAGCCGCCCGGGGACTCCACCCGCAGCTGGTCGGGAAGCGCCTGGTGGTGGGTGCGGGGCGCGGCCACCGCGTCGGCCAGCGTCATGCCGTGGTCAATCACGTTGCTGATGACGTGGTACACCTGGGTGATGATGGTGGGCCCGCCCGGCGAGCCGACCACCATCCGCAGCTGGCCCGAGGGGTCCACCACCACGCTCGGCGTCATGGCGGAGAGCATCCGCTTGCCCGGCTCGATGGCGTTGACCTCGCCCTGCACGAGGCCGAAGCCATTGGGCTTCCCCGGGGCGGCGGCGAAGTCGTCCATCTCGTTGTTGAGCAGGAAGCCGGCGCCGGAGACCGTCACGAACGAGCCGTAGCCGAAGTTGATCGTCGTGGTCGTGGACACCGCGTTGCCCTCGGCATCCACCACGGAGTAGTGCGTGGTGTTGTTCCCCTCGACGATCGCGGGATCGAACGGCGGCGTCGGCGTCGCGCGTCGCGGGTCAATGTCGGCGCGGAGGGTGCGGGCGTGCTCCTTGGACACCAGCCGGGCGAGCGGCACCTGCTCGAAGTCGGGGTCGGCGAGGAATCGGTTGCGATCGGTGAAGGCCCGGCGCATCGCCTCGGCTTCGAGGTGCATCAGCTCGGGCGTGCCGAATCCGGGGAGCCGGCCGAAGCCCTCCATCACGTTGAGCAGCATGGCGAGCGTGGCACCGCCGGAGGACGCCGGCGGCATGGACCACACCGTCCAGCCGCGGTAGTCAATGCGGATCGGCTCGCGCCACCTGGCCTGGTACTGGGCCAGGTCCTCGCGGGTGATGAGGCCGCCACCGCGCTCCATCTCCGCGGCGATGGAGTCGGCGACCCACCCCCGATAGAAGCCGTCGCGGCCGTGATCGCGAATCGCCTCGAGGGTGCGCGCCAGGTCGGGCTGGCGGAGGAGGTACCCGTCGGGGGGACCCTCGGTGCCGTTGTTGACCAGGAACTGGCGGGCCGAGGCGGGGAACTGCCCGAGCCGCCGCGCCGCCCCGCGCAGCGAGCCCGCGCGGTGGCGATCGAGCACGAACCCGTCGCGGGCCAGGGCGATCGCCGGATCGAGCACGGCCGCGAGCGGCAGTCGCCCGAAACGGCGGTGCGCCTCCAGCATGCCCGCCACCGCGCCCGGCACGCCGGAGGCGAGGTGGCCGATGCGCGACTTGTCGGTCACGTTGCCGGCGGCGTCGAGGAACATGTCGCGCGTGGCCCCGGTGGGCGCCACCTCGCGATAGTCGAGCGCGTAGCTGCTGCCGTCGCGCATCCGCATCACCATGAACCCGCCGCCACCGATGTTGCCGGCCACCGGGTGCACCACCGCCAGCGCGAAGCCCACGGCCACCGCGGCGTCCACCGCATTCCCGCCTGCCCGCAGCACATCGCGCCCGACCGTGCTTGCGATCGGGTGTGACGAGACGACCATGGCCCGATCCCCGGTGGCCACCGGGGCTTGCCCGGTGTGCCGCCAGGTGGTGGGGAGCACCGACACCGGCGTGGCAGGCGTGCAGGCCGTCGCCAGCGCCAGCAGGAACAGGAACGAAGGGACGCGGAGGCGCATCGGTGGGTGTCCGGGCAAGGGCGATGGTGCAGGGAGCGTGGTCCCCGGCGGGCAAGTCCCCTAAGTTAAGACCCGATGCCCACCTCGTCACGTCGCGCCGGAACGGCCCGCTGACCGGTTCACCGCCGCCCCGCGCCACGGAGCGTCGCAACCCGCGCTCCCACGACATCGACACCCTCGACGTGCCGTCGCTGGTGGCACGGTTCGCGGCGGAGGATGCCCTGGTGCCCGCGGCGGTGGCGGCCGCCGGCCCGGAGGTGGCCCGGGTGGTGACGCTGGTCGAGGAGGCGTTCCGCGGCGGCGGCCGACTCTTCTATGTGGGTGCCGGCACCTCGGGGCGTCTCGGCGTGCTCGACGCCTCGGAATGCCCACCCACCTTCGGCACCGACCCGGAGTTGGTGCAGGGGATCATCGCCGGGGGCGAGGTGGCGTTGACTCGTTCGATCGAAGGCGCCGAGGACGATCCCGCCGCCGCGCGCGACGCGCTCGTGGAGCGGGGCGTGCGGCGCGGCGACGTGGTGGTGGGGATCGCCGCATCCGGCTCGACGCCGTACGTGCGCGGGGCGCTGGAGCAGGCGCGCGCCGTCGGCGCCCACACCGCGCTGGTGACCTGCGCGGTGCCGCCCGACGCCACGGCGGCGCTCGCCGACGTGGTGGTGCGCCTCGACGTGGGGCCCGAACTGGTGACCGGTTCCACCCGCCTCAAGGCCGGCACGGCGACCAAGCTGGTGCTCAACACCATCACCACCGGTGCGCTGATCCGGATCGGCAAGACCTACGGCAACCTGATGGTGGACCTGCAGGCCCGCAACGCGAAGCTGCGCGAGCGCGGCGAGCGGATCGTGATCGAGGTGCTCGGCGTGACGCGCGACGCCGCACGAGCCGCGATCGCGGCCGCCGATGGCCGGGTGCGCACCGCGATCGCGATGCTGGCACTGGACGTCACGCGCGAGGAGGCCGAGCGGCGACTCGACGCGGTGGATCGCCACCTCCGCCCGCTGCTCGGCCCCCCACCCGAGGTGAAGTCCTGATGAGCGAACCGCCGATGCTCGTGGCTGGCCTGATGTCCGGCACGTCGCTCGACGGGATGGACTGCGCGCTGGTGCGGGTGGGCGGGCCGACGGAGGTGTCGCTGCTGGGATTCGCGCATCGCCGCTATGCGCCGGCCGAACGGGCCCGGATCGAGGCGGCCCTGGCCGGTGGCCCGATCGCCGACGTGGCCCGACTGCACACGGCGCTCGCCGAGTGGGCGATCGAGGCCGTGGAGGGAGCGCTGGACCGGGCCCACGTGCGCGCCGACCAGCTCGGTGCCATCGCCTTCCCCGGCCAGACCATGTGGCACGAGCCCCCGGTGGTCACCTTGCAGCTCGGCGCGGCGGCACCGCTGGCAGAGCGGTTCGGCACCCGGGTGGTGCACGACTTCCGTTCGCGGGACCTCGCAGCCGGCGGCGAGGGCGCCCCGCTGGTGCCGATGGTGGATGCGCTCTGCTTCGGCGCCACCGACCGGCCGCGCGTGCTGCTCAACATCGGCGGCATGGCCAACGCCACGTGGGTGCGCGAACGGGCCAACCTGGACTCGGTGGTGGCCGGCGATTGCGGTCCCGGGATGGCGGTGATTGACGGCGTCGCCCGCCTGGTGGATCCGGAGCTTCCCTACGACGCGGGTGGGGCGCTCGCCGAGGAGGGCACGGTGGCGGTGGACGTGCTCGCGGAACTGCTCGCCGATCCGTTCTTCGCCCGGACACCACCCAAGAGCACCGGCCGGGAGCGATACGGCCACGACTTCGCACGCCAGCTGCATCGCCGGGTCCCCGGTCCCGACGGGGTGCGCACGGCCCTGGCGCTCACCGTGGAGACGATCGCCGACTTCTGCGAGCGGCACCTGCCGCGTGCCGGCGAGGTGGTCGCCTCGGGCGGCGGCACGCGGCATCCGGTGCTGATGCGCGAGCTGGCGGCACGGCTCGACCGCACCGGCATCGCGCTGCGGCGCTTCGAGGAGCTGTTCTTCGACGGCGACGCCAAGGAGGCAGTGGCGTTCGCGATGCTGGGCTGGCTCACCATCCACGGCCAGCCGGGGAACCTGCCCGCCGTGACCGGGGCGAGCGGATGGCGCGTGCTCGGCTCGGTGGTGCCGGCCTAGAGGGTGCAGCACGGAGGGTGGAGGACGGAGGGTGGAGAGTGCGCGCTCTGTTCTCCGTCCTCCACCCTCCGCCCTCCCTCCTCGGTTCGCTATCGCCCCAGCAGCAGCGCCACCGCGACGATCGCCATGGCCACCGTGAGCAGCACGAGGGCGAGTGCGGTGGGGGATCCGCGGCGCGGGGGCTCGTCCGCTGCGGGCGTGGGAAGCGATGCGGCGGGAAACGCCGCGGTGGGTTGCAGCGCCGGCCGTTCGTCGGCCTGGGGAAACTCGTGGTAACCCGGCGCCTCGGGCAGCGTCACCGGGAGCCCCTCGCCATCGAAGCGCACCACCACCACGGTGATGTTGTCGGGTCCGCCGCGCTCGTTGGCCAGGTCCACGAGGCGGTGCGCGATGCGCTCGACATCCTGCTCCGCGTTGACGACGGCCGCGAGGTCCTCGCGGCGCACCATGCCCGAGAGCCCGTCGGAGCAGATGATCAGCACGTCGCCGCGCTGCAGCATCTGCCAGCTCAGGTCCACCTTGACCCGGGGGTCGGGTCCCAGCGCCTGCAGGATGATGTTGCGGCGCTCGCTCGCCTCCGCCTCCTCCTCGGTGAGCTCGCCCACTTCCACGAGTCGCTGCGTCAGGGATTGGTCGCGGGTGAGCTGCGCCGCCTCGCCCTGGCGCACGAGGTAGCCGCGCGAGTCGCCGATCTGGGCCAGGTAGAGCCGGTCGCGCCAGACCCCCACCACGGTGGCGGTGGTGCCCATGCCGCGGACGTCGGGGTGGGTGGTGGCGTAGCTGTGCAGGGAGGTGTTGGCGGACTCCACGGCGCGACGCAGGTTGGCCGCGAAGGTCTCCTCGGTGCCGAGGGGGAGGGCGGCCCACTCGCGGAGCATCTCCTGGTGGATCTCCACCGCGGCCATCTCGCTGGCCAGCTCCCCGGCGGCGGCGCCGCCCATCCCGTCGGCGACCAGGAACAGGAGTCCGTGCGCACCCACCTCCTGCACCGTGGTCCGCGAGGCCCGAAGCGCCTCCCGGGCGTCCAGGTCGGCCGCCAGGAAGGTGTCCTCGTTGTGGTCGCGGGTCCGGCCGCGGTCGGTGAGCGCGAAGTAGGTGGCGCGAATGGGCGGCACGCCGGAGAAGATAGGAGCGGCCCCCACGCGAGGCAAAGCCGTGGCAGGGTGTCCACACCCGATGGCCTTGCTCGTCCTTGACATCAGGCCACCCCGACCCGACGGTACATTCCGACCGATGCACCGCCCTCTGCTCCGGGCCGTCCTGGCACTGATTGCCGCCTTCTGGGCGGTGCCCGGACCGGCAGCCCAGTCCCCCGCGCAACGCCGCGAGCTCGAACGATTCCGCGATTCGCTGGCGGCGTTCTCCGAGGTGGCGCCGCTCCGCGCGCTCGAGGGGGAGCTGATCGCGCGGGCGCGCCAGGACCGGGACAACCCGATGCTGCACCTGCGCCTCGGGTTCCTCGCCCTCCGGCTCGGTGACCTCACCACCGGGGACGCGCAGCGACGGCATTACGACGAAGCGGGGAGCGAGTTCGAGTGGGCGGTGCAGCAGCAGCCCACCTGGCCCTACGGCTGGTACGGGCTCGGGTTCGCCGAGTTGGGCGTCGGCGATTCCGAGCTGCCCCTCGTGGGCGGCGTGCAGGCCATGCTGGGGCGCGACGCCCTGTCGCGGTCGGCCAACGCCTTCGCCAAGAGCGCGGAGGTGGATCCCGGCTTCGTGGCCGGGCTCGCGGAGCTGAGCAGCACCGCCCTCCGCCAGCGCGTGAACGCCCGGATGGACGTGGCGCTGGCGGCGCTGCGACGGGCCTCGCGCACGCCGGCCGCGACCGCCCCGGCGGTGCTGCTCGCCCGGGGCCGCGTGGAGCGCGCGGCCGGCTCGCTCGATTCCTCGGCGGCGGCGCTGCGCGCGCTCCGCGCCCGCGACACGGCCAGCGTGGTGGCCCGCTACGAACTTGCCCGCACCGGCTTCCTGCAGGGCGAGCCGGCGGCCACGGCGCTCTGGTACGCGGCGCTGGCGGCGGCGGATTCCACCACGCTCGCGCTGGTGCGCGAGGATCTCGCGATCGTGATGGCGGATTCGGTGCTGGCGGCCTTCGACGCGGCCACCGGGTTCGACCGCGCCACGGTGGTGCGCACCTGGTTCGAGCAGCGGGACGACGACGCGCTGCATGCGCGTGGCGAGCGGCTCGCGGAGCACTATCGCCGGCTCGACGTGGCCCGTCGCAACTACCGCCTGGTGAGCGAGCGGCGGCAGTACGGCATCGCCGAGCGGTACCGCTCGACCCAGGGCGAGTATGACGACCGCGGCGTGATCTACGTCCGGCACGGCGAGCCCGACCAGGTGGCCCGGTACAACGCCACCGGGATCGAGCCCAACGAGTCCTGGCTCTACCGGCGCGAGAGCGGCAACCTGCTGTTCCACTTCGTGGCCCGCGAGGACGTGCAGGACTTCCGGCTGGTCGAATCGCTCTTCGATGTCTTCGACTACGCCGCCACGGTCGCGATGCGCGACGCGGAGGCGCTGGCCCAGGCGCCGGGGGGCGCCGAGCTGCTGCGCCACATTGACGGGCTGCTCCGGTCGCGCGAGCCGCTCGATCCCATCTACTCGCGCCTCATGGGCGCCGGGCAGGGCGGCAATGCCCGGCTGCTCACCGAGGAGCGTCGCCTGGGCGCGCAGGCGATCCGGGAGGGCACCACCAGCGACTCCTGGCCACTCGACCTCGGCCCGGAGATCGACGCCACCGTGATGGCCCTGGCGGTGGGCTCGGGCACCGACGGGCCGCGGGTGCAGCTCGCCTACGCCATTCCCGGCACCGCGCTGCCGCCGCGCACGGTGGAGCAGGGGTTTGCGTATCCGGTGCGTTTGCGCGCGTCGGTGGTGGCGCTCGATGGCACCACGGTGGCAACCCTCGACACCACGCGCTCCTTCCTCACCCGCGAGCCGGTGAGCGATCG
Source organism: uncultured Gemmatimonadaceae bacterium (assembly GCA_964574665.1). GTDB lineage: Bacteria > Gemmatimonadota > Gemmatimonadetes > Gemmatimonadales > GWC2-71-9 > Palsa-1233. Next base: position 5,721 of record CAZNOJ010000010.1, on the reverse strand, counting down.
GCGACAGCTGCTGGGCCGGGTTGACATCCCCGTGCCACCGGGGACCTTCACCATTCGGATGGCGGTGCAGACCGACCGCGGCGGCGTCGTCTCCGATCGGGACACCCTGCGCGTGGCCTCGCCGCTCGGGCCCGAGGTGGGGATCTCGGACCTGGCGCTCGGTGCGCGGTCCATCAACCTGCCGTGGGCGGTGACGCCGCGGGACACCGCGTGGATCAATCCCACCGGGATCTTCCGGCGCGACGAGCCGGCGCAACTCTATTTCGAGGTGACCGGCATGGCGCCTGGCAGCGCATATCGCGTCGAACTGGAGGTGCGCCGCACCGGGGGCGGGTCGATCTTCCGGCGCCTGTTCGGGGGCGGCGGGGCGGCCCTCGAACTCGGCGTGGACCGGGTGCACCCGGGTGGCGTGGACCGCCTCGTCCGCGAGATCGCGCTCGACCGCCTCGAGCCCGGCGAGTACCGCTTCCAGGTGGCGGTGCACCGCGGCGACGATCGTCCCGTGCGCCGCGAGCGCCGCTTCCTGGTGGTCGAGTGAAGGGGCGCGTGGGCCTCGGCCTCGCGCTGCTGCTGGTGCCGCTCGTGACCGCGCAGGCGCAACGCGGCGGCGAGCGCGAGCAGGTGGTCCGCTGGCGCGACTCGCTGGCCCAGGTCACCGACACGCTGGTGCTGCGCGCGCTGCACCGCGAGTCGCGCCGCGTGGCGGATTCCGCGCGTGGCGACCCGATGCTGGAGCTGCGGCTGGGGATCGCCGGCCTGCGCCTGGCCGAACTGGTCGGCGACACGCGGCTGGTGAACCAGGCCGCGCGGTCGTTCACCGGCGTCACCGAGGACCGGCCCGACTGGGGCGAGGGGTGGACCGCTCTGGGCGAGGCCGAGCTCGCGGAGGCCCGCGACGGCCGCTCGGTGAGCTTCGGCCTGCGCCAGATGATGGGCTTCGACCCGCAGGCCGACATCGTGGGCTACTTCGTGCGCGGTGCCGGCGAGGACACCACCGACGTGGACGGCGTGGTGCGCCTGGGCCGGCGGTACCTCGCCTGGCACGCGCCGCTCGACGGTTCGGTGGCGCTCCGCAGCGCGCGGCTGATGCCGGAGCGCGTGCTGGCCCGCCGCGCCGACCTGGCGCTGGTGCGCACCCGGCTCGAGCGCGAGGTGGGGCAGAAGGATTCGGCCACCGCCGTGATCGAGCGCGCCGCGCGGAGCCATCGCGACCACCCGCTGGTGCTGCGCGCCCAGGCGCAGATGCGCTTCCTGGTCGGGCGCCCGGACGGGGCAGGACCGTGGTACCGCGGGCTGGAGCACGCCGACTCCGCCGCGCTCTGGCTCTACCAGCGCGACCTCGAGCTGGTGGTGCCCGATTCGGTGCTGCGCGAACTGCGCGCCGCGAAGGGCACGGCGCGCACCGCGGTGATTCGCCGCTTCTGGCGGAGCCAGGATGCCGACGGGCTGCCCACCGAAGACGATCGGCTGGCCGAGCACTACCGACGGCTGGAATTCGCGCGGCAGTACTACGTGCGCGTTGCCGTGCAGCGGGACGGCCGCTACGAGGCCGACACCCTGGCCATCGACGCGTTCGACTCCCGGGGCGAGATGCTGCTCCGGCACGGCTCGCCCCGCGTGCGCACCTCGATCGGCGACTTCGGCGGCCCCGACGTGGAGGTCACGCTCCGCATCATCGGGATGCCCCCCAACGAATCGTGGGTCTACCCGCAGCCCGACGGCAGCGACCTCTTCTTCCACTTCGTGAAGCCCGATCGCGACGCCGACTTCATCGCCGTCGAGAGCATCCTCGACATCCTGGCCCACTCGGCGCAGTTCCAGCGCTTCCGCCCCGGACGCGACGCGGTGGCCACGGGGGACACCGCCCGTCGCACGGTGCTGGTGCACGGCGCCGAGCTGGTGTCCATCGTGGCGCAGGAGCTGCTGGTGTCGCGCCACAAGCTGTCGCCGCTCTATGCGGCCATGATCAACGAAGGCATGGAGGCCGCCGATTCGCTGCAGGCGCTCGAGCGCGGCATCGGGCGCGAGGCCCTGCTCAAGCCCTACTCCTACGAACTGGGCTTCGAACTGCCGCTCGACGGCGCGATCCAGGTGCTGGCCGTGGGCAGCGACCGCCACGGGCCGGTGGTGCAACTCGCCTTCGCCATCGCCGCCACCGACCTCACCCCGGAGGCGATGCCACGCGGCGTGATGTACCCGGTGCGGACCCGGCTCGCCGCGCTCGATGCCAACGGCGACGTGATCACCCAGATCGACACCACCCGCGGCTTCCTGGCACCCGCGCGCCTGCGTCCCTCGCAACACCTCCTCGGCCAGCTCGCCTTCCGGCTCCCGGCCGGCACCTACCGCGTGCGGGCGACGCTGGAGACAGGACGCCGCGGGCTGCTCTCGCCGCCGATCGCGGTCACGGTGCCCCCCACGGGCGGCGAGGTGCTGTCCCTCAGCGACATCTCCATCGGCGCCCGCAGCGTCCCGATCACCTGGCGCTCGCCCAGCGCCGACACCGCGTGGGCCAACCCGCTGGGTCGCTACCGGCTCGACGAGGAGCTGGAGTTGTACTTCGAGGTGAACGGCCTCGCCGAGAACGCCACGTATCGCACCCAGATCGCGCTCGACCGGGTCGAGGAGCTGGGTGCCGGGAGCTGCACCGGTCAGGGCACCGCGCTGACGCTCTCGTTCGAAGGGACCCACCGCGGCGGGATGTCGCGCGAACAGCGCAGCGTGGCACTCGACCGGCTGCGTCCCGGGCGCTACCAGCTGGCCGTGATCGTGTCCACCCCCGACGGGCGGCGCGCCATCCGGTGCCGGTCGTTCACCACCGTCCGCGAGTGAACCGCGCCGTGCGCCACCTGCCGCTGCTGCTGGCCTGTTGGGCCGCGGTGCCGCTCGTGGCGCAGGCTCCCGAGGAGCGCGCGGCCCTGGAGCGCCTGCGCGACTCGATCGCCTTCACGCACGACACCACCGGTCTCCTCGACCTGGAGCGGGTGCTGATCGAGGTGGCGCGCACCGAGCGCGACGACCCGATGCATCACCTCCGGCTCGGCGTGCTCGCCCTCCGGCTCGCGGAACTCCGGCCCGGGGTGCCGCACCTCGACCACGCGCTGGGCGAATTCGAGTGGGCCGCCTCGCTGCGCCCCGACTGGCCCTGGCCCTGGTATGGCTTGGGGCTGGCCGAGGCCCGCGGGAAGGACCGGGCCGGGGGGTTCGCCGGCGGGCTGTGGACCATGCTGGGGCTCGACCGCGAGCGCCTCGCCGGCCAGGCCTTCGCGCGGGCGATCGCCGCCGACCCGAGCTTCGTGCGAGGACTCCTGGAGTTTGGCCGAGTGGCGCTCGACCAGCGGATTGACGCGCCGGTGTTGCCCGCGCTGGAAGCCCTCCGCACCGCCACGGCCACCCCCGTCGGATGGCACCCGGAACTGCTCCTCACGCGCGGCCGCCTGGAGCGGCGGGCCGGCTTCCCCGATTCCGCCGTGCAGCAGTTCCGCCGCGCGGCCGCGCTGGGGTGGCGTCCCGATGAGGCGCTGCTCGAGCTGGCGCGCACCACCCCGCTCACCGGCGTGATCGCCGGCCTGGAGGGTGAGCGGCTGCGGGCCGAGACCCGCCGCGACTATCTCGCCGCGGCAGCCACCACCGACCCGGTGGTCGTGGCCATGATCCGCCGGGACCTGGAGCCGATCGCCTCCCGCATCGAGCTGGCCCAGCTCGACAGCCTCTCGGCGGCCTCCCGCGCCACGTGGCTCGATGCCTTCTGGCGGGCCCGCGATGCGGTGGACCTCCGCGAGAGTGGCTCGCGGCTGGCCGAGCACTTCCGGCGCTGGCAGGTGGCCCGCCAGGAATTCCGGCTGCCGCCGTTCCGGCGGCGCTACCGCTGGGGGATCGAGACCTATCAGAGTCGCGACAGCGAGCTCGACGATCGGGGCGTGGTGTACGTGCGGCACGGTGAGCCGACGCTCCGCATCGAGTGGCCCAGGTCGCGCCCCGGTGCGCGTCCCAATCCGCTGGAGCGCAACTACGGCAACGAGTCGTGGCGCTACGACCGCCCGGACGGTACGCTCACGCTCCACTTCGTGGCCCGCGACGACCCCAATGACTTCAAGCTGGTGGAGTCGCCGCTCGAGCTCGACGTGGCGATTGACCAGCTCGAGCGCCACGCCCACGAGATCCCCGGGCTCGAGCGGTTGCTCAGGGCGGGCCAGGCCTCGGTCAACTGGGTGAGCGAGGACGTCCGCCGCGGGGTGCGCGCCTCGATGGCCATCGCCACCCAGACCGATTCGTGGCAGCGGCAGTATCGCGACATCCTTGCCGGCCGGGTGCAGTGGCTCGCGGTGGGGGTGCGCGCCGGCCAGCCGTTGCTCCACATCGTGTACGCGGTGGACGCCGACGCGCTGCGGGCGGCGGGGAGTCCCGGCACGATGGTGCCGGTCCGCGTGCGCGCGGCCGCATTCGGGGAGGGTGGCCGCGCGGTCGCCGAGCTGGATACGGTGCAGTACTTCAGGGCGCCCGGGGAAGGCACCGACCTGGTCGCCGCCCGCGCCGAGATTCCCGTGGCCCCCGGCCGCCTGCTGGTGCGACTGGGGGTGGAGCTCGACAGTGCGCGCGGGGCCGTCTACCCGGTGGACTCGCTGGTGGCACCCCACCCCCGGGCCCGCGTCCCGGAGCTCTCTGCCATCCTGCTCGGCAAGCCCGGCCGTTCCCTGTCGTGGCAGGTGACTCCCTCGGACACCGCCTGGCTCGACGCCGGTGGCGTCTATGCGCCCCATGACACGGTGGCGGTGTACGCCGAGGCGTACGGGTTGCGGCCCGGGCAGGAGACCACCATGACCCTCTCGGTCCGGCGCCAGCGGACCGGGCTGTCGCGCCTGCTCGGCGCCACGGCGGCGGAGGTGGAGGTGAGCCAGCGGTTCGTGGTGGGCGATCCGATGGTGTCGCTGCGCCGCGAACTCGACCTGGCGGGGCTGGCGCCCGGGATCTACGCCATTCACCTGCGACTGGAGACGGCGGGGCGGACGATCGAGCGGCGTCGCGGGCTGACGGTGCGGGAATAGAGCGGGTGGAGGGCCGAGGCGGAGCGTCGTGGTTGTGGAAAAAGGGCACTTATGGTTGATTTGTGATGTGGAAACCGAATCCCCACGCCAGCGCTGGCATTCGCCGCGGTTGTGCCCCCCGGTGCCGATCCCTACTTTGACTCTCCGCGACGACACTGCCGGGAAGGCTCCGGACGGGGCAGCGCCTCGAGTCGTCAAGCAGCATCCAGGTGAAGCAGATGCGGTACCGTCGGCCTGGCCGGCGACACCTCTCGGTCTGTAACCTCTACATCTCCTCGGTGAGGCCCATGGCACATTCTCCGTCTCGGGGGGCGGTTGACTTGTCCCCCAATGCAATCACGGTCCTCGAGAAGCGCTACCTCCTCAAGGACGAGACGGGCAAGCCGGTGGAGAAGGCGGAGGACCTGTTCTGGCGGGTGTCGCGCACCGTCGCGGCGCCGGACGCCAAGTACGGCGCGTCGGCCGGGGCGGTGGAGACCCTCGCCGAGGCGTTCTATGCCGTGATGGCCTCGCGGCAGTTCATGCCCAACTCGCCCACCCTGATGAACGCCGGTCGCCCGCTGGGGCAGCTCTCGGCGTGCTTCGTGCTGCCGGTGGAGGACACCCTCTCCAACGGCCAGGACGGCATCTACGACACCCTGCGCTCGATGGCGCTGGTGCACCAGTCGGGCGGGGG
>CAZNOJ010000009.1:16282-40867 GCA_964574665.1 uncultured Gemmatimonadaceae bacterium | reverse complement strand
CGCGCGCCTACAACAACATCGACCGCGGGTCCGCACGCACCCTCACCGGCGGCATCGGCGCCGAGGCGATGGAACGCCCCAAGAAGTTCTTCGGCAGCGCGCGCATGGTGGATCCCAGCAAGGGGAAGGGATCGCTCACCATCATCGCCACCGCGCTGATCGACACCGGGTCGCGCGCCGACGAGGTGATTTTCGAGGAGTTCAAGGGCACCGGCAACGCCGAGATCGTGCTGTCGCGCGAGCTGGCGGAGCGGCGGATCTTCCCGGCGATCGACGTCGCGGCGAGCAGCACCCGCCGCGAGGAGCTGCTGCTCGACAAGGACACCCTCAAGCTGGCCCACGAGCTGCGCCAGACCGCCGCCGAGCTGCCGCAGAGCAAGGCGATCGAGCTGGTGCGCGAGATGCTGAGCCGGAACCTGGTGAGCTGAACGGAGGACGGAGGACGGAGGACGGAGGGTGGAGAACCGAGGCGTCCTGTGCCCTCCGTCCTCCACCCTCCGTTCTCCGTTCTCGCCTACGTCAGGAACTCGTGCAGCAACCCGTGAAAGTGATGCACCCCGTTCTCCCGCGCCGCCGAGTAGCGGCCGCGGTCGTAGGAGCGGGAGCGCAGGTTCTGCTGGACCCGCTCGCAGATGCCGATGTCCTCGTCCTGGATCTCGTCGCTGAAGTCCACCAGTCGGGTCCACGTGGGGTCGCGTGACGCATCCGCCGGCGGGTCGGTGGAATACCACTCGAACACCACCTCGCAGTCCGCCACGCCGCGGGGCAGCACCACGTTGGTCTGCATCTGCCCCTGGTAGATGTTGAGCATCACGTTGGGGAAGAGCCAGTAGTACTGGGCATCGTCACCCTCACCCTGCGCCACGTACTTCCGCTCCGGACCGTGCCCCCGGCGCAGCGGGGCGTGCTGCAGCGACCAGTACCGGTGCGGCTCGACCCGGTAGGCGTCGTAGTCGAGCTCCTTGTAGAGCCCGGGATGCACCGCCGGGAGGTGGTACCCCTCCAGGTAGTTGTCCACGTACACCTTCCAGTTGCACGCGATGCGCCACGCCCGGCGCATCACGAAGCGCATGGCATCGGGCCGGAAGCGGGCGGTCCGCTCGGGAATCCCCTCGAGGAACCGCTCCAGCGGCGGGGCCTTGAGGTCGAGGTTGGCGAACACCAGCGGACCCCAGGTGGCCACCTGCACGGGAAGGAGCCGCATCGCCTCGGGCACGAAGCCCTCGCTGCCCTCCATCTCGGGCGCGCGCAGCAGGGTGCCGTCGAGGCGGTAGGTCCAGCCGTGGTACTTGCACTGCAGCGTGTTGCGCCGACCGCAACCGGTGGCCACCGGGCCGGCGCGGTGCAGGCAGATGTTGTGGAAGCCGCGAAGCACCTCACCATCGCGCACCACCACGATCGCCTCGTCCCCGATCTCCGCCGTCAGGAAGGCGCCGGGCTCCGCCACGTCGGCGGTGCGCCCCACCAGCTGCCAGGTGCGACCGAAGATCCTCTCCTCCTCGAGCGCCAGGTACACCGGATCCGTGTACAGCCGCGACGGGAGCGTCTCGGCGAAGCGGATGTCCGGGTTGAAGGAGAAGATGCGGGTCATAGACCGCTCGCCATCGCCACGAGCATCCCGGCGACGCCGACCCCCGTGGCCAGCAGCCAGCCGACCACCGCGAACCGGAACCATTTCTGGAACGGCACCCTCGCGGCCAGCAGCACGGCGAGGAGGGCACCGTTGGTGGGGGTGAGCAGCTCCATCAGCCCCGCTCCGGTCTGGTAGGCGAGCACGGCCACCTGGCGGGAGAGCCCCACCAGGTCGGCCAGCGGGGCCATGATGGGCATGGTGAGCGCCGCCTGCCCGCTGACGCTGCTCACGGGAATGTGGATCAACGCCTGCACCGGCACCATCAGGAGTCCCGACGCCGTCGGCCCCATCTGGCCGAGCGGCGTCGCCGCCGCGTGGAGAACCGTGTCAATCACGCGCCCGTCGGCCAGGACGAGCGCGATGCTCCGCGCCAGCGCCACCATCATCGCGGCGGGGAGCATCACCTGCATCCCCTGCAGCGTCTCCTCGGCGAGGCGGGTGGCACCGAGGCGATTGACCAGTCCCACCGCAATGATGCCGATGATGGCGGCACCCGAGAGCTGGTCGAACCCCCACCCCCAGAGTGCTGCCCCGATGGCGTAGACCACCACCGGCACGACGACGCAGAGCAGGGTGAGTACATCCTTCCCGGTGGCCTCCCCCTGGGTCGAGGCGACGGCGGGATCCACGGCCACGCGATGCGCGCGCGCGTGCCGCATCGTCCACGCCATCCAGAGGCCCACGCCCGCGACCCACATCGCCGACCGCAGGCCCGCCCCTTCGAGCGGCGGCAACTCGGCAAGGGTCATGGCGATCCCGGCCTGGTAGGGATTGGCCGGGCCGAAGGCGGACCCCACTGCCGCCGCCCCCACCGACGCGGCCGCCATCGTGAGGGCATCGACGCCGATGCGGCTCCCCAGGAAGAGCAGCACCGGGACCAGCGCCACGATCTCTTCCTGCATGTTCTCGAGCGCACCCATCACCCCGAACACGACCACGATGATCGGCACGGCCAGCAGGCCCCGCGAGCCGAGGCGTGCAGCCAGTCCGCCGAGCAGCCGCTCGAGCACGCCGAGACGCTCGGCGAGCACGAACGCGGCCCCCACGAAGAGGATCGTGGCGATCACGTCGGCGCCGGCAGCGATGCCGCGCGGAATCGCGACGAACAACGCGAAGAGGCCGACGGGGGCCGCCTCCACGCTGGCATAGGTGCCCGCCACCACCACCGTGCGCCCGGTGGCCTCGTTGATGGCGCGCTGGTACTCCCCGGCGGGGATCAGCCAGGTGCAGAGCGCGGCGAGGGCGACGGCTCCCAACAGCAACACCACCGGGTGGGGCAGCCTGAGGCGGACCATCCATGCTCCGGGGGACGGGAAACGGGCGGCCGGTGCACCGCACCAGCCGCCCGAATCTGCCTCCGAATTGCCGATCGTGCTACTACATCCCGCCCTGGCTCGACGGCGGCACCATCCCCTTGATGCGCATGTAGGTCACGATGTTGCCGTAGTGCTCGGCGTTGTGCGACGAGTTGAAGTTGAAGCCCCAGGTCACGTCGCCCTTCATCCCGAAGAGGGAGACCGGGTCGTGGTGATGCTCGGCGCCCCACTTGGCCGCGTCGACACAGTAGGCCTGCGACGCCTTGAGCGCAGCCACGATCTGGGCCTTCGACCCGGTCTCGTAATCCATCGTGCCGGGCGACTGCTGGCCGCGGATGGTGGAGCAGATCATGTAGTTGGCGTTGGCCACGTGGCCGAAGAGCTGGCCCATGGTCCGCACGGTGGCGACGGGCTTGAAGGCGTAGTCGGCCTCGCTCACCTGCTCGGCCGCGGCGATGATCCAGCCCATGAACTGGTCCTGGATCGCCTGGGTGGAGGTGACCGGGTCCTTGTGATCGGCGCCGTGGTCCTGCGCCACCACCGGGGTGGCCACGAGTGCCATGGCCGCGAGCGTTGAAAGCAACTTCCGCATGGTGCAATCCTCACTGAAGTGGGTCGTGCCGGGGAATCCGCTCCCCCAGACGGGAAAGCTACCCCCCGGACCGCTTGGCGGCATATCCCCGCTGACACAATTCTGCCACGACGAGGTCCCGGTGATCGCCCTGGATCTCGATCCGGCCGTCGCGCACGGTCCCGCCAGATCCGCACCGTCGCTTGAGTTCGGAGGCAAGCGCGGCGAGCTCCGGCGCGGCAAGGGGCAGCCCGGTGACCACCGTGACCCCGGCACCCTTGCGGCCCGCCGTCTCCCGCCCCACCCGGATCGGCCCTCCCGTGGGCGCGGGCCGAGCCGCGGCACAGCGACAGTCCCCGAGGGGACGCCGACAGTCGGGACAGGTGCGCCCCAGCTCCGTCGAGTACACCAGGCCACCGCCGCGCTTCTTCACTGCAGCAGCTCCGCGTCCGGTGCCGCCTCACCCAGCAGCAGCTGGGCGGCGGCACGGCCGCAGATGGCACCCACCACGTTGCCCGTGCCGGAATAGCCGCCAACGCCCCAGACCCGCGGACGGACCTCCTCCAGGATCGGCACCCCATTGGGGGTGTAGCCCACCACGCCGGCCCAGCGATGGGTGATCGGGGCCTGCACGCCGACTCGGGTGCGGAGGTGCTGCTCGAGCAGCGACTGCACCGGCTCCGCGGGCTCGGCCACATCGGTCCACTCGCCTTCGCCGCCGCGATCCCGGAAGCCGCCGAGGATCACCCTGCCGTCGGGCAATTGCTGCCAGTACTCGTAGCCGTAGCGCGAATACACCGCGCGCGGAATGTGCACCTCGTCGGTCGGCGCGGTGGCCAGCATCTGCAACCGGGCACTGCGCACCCTGCCCTCCAGCTCCGGCAGGAGTCGCTCGAGCCGGCCATCCACCGCCACGATCACCGCCCCGCAGCGGATCGTTCCGCCCGGCGTGACCACCGCGGTGCCCGAGATCGTGGTGGCCATGGTCTGCTCATGGAGCATGGCACCCGCCTCGGCGGCGCGGGCGGCCAGGCGACGACACCTTGCCAGCGGCTGGAAGACGGCATCGGTCGGGATCAGCAGCCCCGTCCCCTCCGCGCCCTGGTACCACTCGACCGGGAGCTGGTCGCGCCGCATCGCCTCGAGCTGCTCCCGACAGTCTGCCAGCTCGTCGTCGCTCTCGGCGACGCGGAGCGACCCGGTGCGCCGGATCGCCTCCGGCGTCTCGCCGATCATGCGGTCGATCTCGTCCAGGGTTCGCCGATAGAGCGACACGGCACGCTCGCGACCCACCGTGCGCACCGCGTCGTGATGGAAGTCGGCCGGGCCGGCCAGGAGGAATCCCCCGTTGCGGCCGGCGGCACCCCCGGCCACGGTGCCGGCATCAATCCCCACCACGCGCAGGCCGCGGTCGGTGAGCACCTGCACGGCGGCCAGCCCCGATCCGCCCAACCCCACCACGCAGGCATCGGCAACGACGTCGCCCCGCAGCGCGGGAAATCCGCGCCACGGGGCGTCGTCCCACACCGGCGAAGGGAGGGTCAGTTGATCCCCACCCGCCCCCGCACCGAGGCGATCAGCGGCGCGGGGTCGTAGCCCACGCCATCCTTGAACACCAGGTGCGGCGCCTTGATCGCGGCCGGCGTGGAGGGCAAGTCGCCGCGCACCACCAGCAGGTCGGCGATCTTGCCGACCTCCACCGTGCCGAGGTCGCGCTCGACGCCCAGGATGCGGGCACCGTTGCGGGTCATGATCTGCACCACCTGCGGCGGGGTGAAGCCCGCCTCGATGAGCAGCTCGTAATTGCGGGCATCGCCGAAGCCGGGGAGGGCGCCGCCGATGCCGGTGGGGTCCACCCCGGCCGCCAGCAGGCCACCCGCGTCGTGGAACGCCTTCTCGAACGCCATCGCGTTGTGGAGCATGGCCGTGTTGAGCGAGGGATTGGTGGCCTCGTCAATCGCCTTGCGCTGGGCGAGGTAGGCCTCGCGCACCTCGGGGGCCATCGCCTCGAACATCCGCGGGTCGTCGGGGCCGCGGCCGGGAAAGGCCAGCTCGTAGATCGCCAGGGTGCTGGTCATCGGCACGTTGTTGTCCACCATGGCGCGGATGGTGGCGTTCCACGGCGCGGCCTGCGGATTGGCGTTCTCGGTGCGGGTGCTCACCGCCATGAGCGAACCGGAGCAGACGTCCGGCATGCGTCCCGGCTGGAAGTCGGACGCGGTGAAGAGCCCGTGCTCCAGGTTGTCGATGCCGAGGGCCACCGCCTCCTGGAACGACACGGAGCAGATGTGCCCCGTCACCTTCATGCCCCGGCGATGCGCCTCCTCGATGGCGGCCTTGAGGTCGGCCGACTTGATGGTGGTGTACGCCTTGATCCAGGTGGCGCCCTCCTCGCCCCAGTACGCCACGAACCGCCGCGCCTGCTCGGGGGAGTGCACCTCGGCCATGTAGCCGCCGCCCTCGCCGGTCACGTACGGCGCGGTGATGTGGATGCGGGGACCCACCGACTCGCCCCGGTCGATCGAGGCCTTGACGTTGATGTCCTGGTAGGGCGCCGCGCTGCCCGTGGTGCGGATCGTGGTGACGCCGCTGGCCAGGTAGAGCCGCGTGGAGGTGAGGGTGGAGGCCACCCGCCGCCCGCCGGGGGCGGTGTAGAACATGTGGTCGTGCATGCCGATGATCCCCGGGATCACCGTGTGCCCGGCGAGCGGAATGGTGCGGGCGCCGGCAGGCACGGTGGTCCGGCCATCGGCGCCCACGGCGGCGATGCGGCCGTCGCGAATCACGATGGTCTGGCTGGTGCGCGGTGCCGCGCCCGTGCCGTCCATCAGGGTGACGCCGGTGAGCGCCACCACCGGCTCGCTCACCGACACGAATCGTCGCGCGAACTCCGACAGTTGGTCGGCACGCTGGGCGGCGAGCGGCACGGCCGCAACCAGGGCCACCAGGGTCAGGCGGAGGGAAGCCACGAACATCGGGTGCTCCTGTGCAGGGGAATCAGCGGATAAGCTACTCGGCAGGACCCACTCACGCCCACCGGGCGGGTCGGCGACCCGCCCCTACTGCACCACGAAGTGCGTCATCATGCCGCTCTCCATGTGCTCGGCGATGTGACAGTGCAGCATCCAGTGCCCGGGGTTGCTGAACTCCACGAGAATGTCGATGGCGGCACCCGCTGGCAAGAGCACGGTGTCCTTCCAGGCGCGATGCCCGGTCGGGACGCCGTTGACGGCCACCACCTGGAACCGCTGCCCATGCAGGTGGATCGGATGCTGCATGGCGTGCAGCGTGCCCCGCAGGTTGACCAGCCGGAGCAGCTTGCGGTCGCCCTGCCGCACCCGGAAGGCGGCGGCCTCGTTTTCCCGACCCGTGGCCGCATCCCGCACGAACCACTCCGCCTGCGCCGACGTGGTGGCCCAGTTCATCATCGGCATGGTCCCCGCCCACTCGATCGGGTGGAAGTAGGCCGAGTCGAGCACCATCATCCGCTCGGTGACGAACGGGAGGTTGCGGGTGCGGAGCCCGAACTCGAAGACGAAGTCCGGCGACGCGCCACTGGAGAACGGAGGGCGGAGGCCGGAGGGCGGAGCATCGCGCACCGCCGGCTGCCGAAGTGCCCGATCCGCCACCGTCGACGCTCCGCCCTCCACCCTCCGCCCTCGGCTCTCCGCGTGGATCACGCCCAGCGTGTCCTCCAGCTGCACGAACCGGCCGAAGAGGTGGTCGAGGGCCTTGATCCGGTTGACCAGGTACCAGGGGCCGTTGCCCTGCAGGGTCACGTCCACCGCATAGCGCTCCGCCGGCGCCAGCACCACGCTCTGCACCGGGGCGGGATGGTCGAAGGCGCCCAGGTCGGCGGCCACCAGCTGCATCCGGGCGTCGGTCACGGACAGGTTGAACGCCCGGGTGTTGGCCGCATTGGTGAGCCACAGCCGGAGCACATCGCCGGAATGCGCCACCGCCTGCCAGCGCGGTTCACCGTTGACCAGGAACACGTTGCCGAAGCGTCCCATGAGGGCGTGGGTCACCGCCTCGCCGCCGTACGGCACCACGCCGTCGTCATTGATCAGGATGTCGTCGAGGAGCAGCACCTCCTCCCGCGCCACCGGCGGGAGCCCCTCGAGTCCGCGCACCACGATGTTGCCGGAGAGCCCGAGGTCCTGTTGCGCATCCTCGCGCACGTGCGGGTGGTACCAGAAGAGTCCGGCGTCGGGGAGCCGGAGCTGGTAGTCGAAGGTGCCACCAGGTGGCACCGGCTCCTGGGAAAGCCCGGGCACGCCGTCCATCCGGAAGTCATGGCGGAGTCCGTGCCAGTGCACCGTGGAGGGCATGCCGAGCTGGTTGACGAAGCGCACCTGCACGGTGGTGCCTCGCTCCACCCACAGCAGTGGGCCCGGGATCTGCCCGTTGAAGGCGAGGAGCACGTGATCGCGACCGTGGATCCGCTTGGTCACGGCACCCGCCACCAGGGCGAGGGTGTCGCCGTCGGCCAGGCGCACCACGGAGGTGCGGCGGCTGGCCGGCGCCGCACCGCCCTCGGGCAGGAGGCGGAGCGGCGCCACGCCCGGCCGGAGCAGCATCTCGGCCGGCAGCATGGTGAAGCCCGGCACCATGGGTACGCCACTTCCCCAGCCGTCGCCCGGGTCGTGATGCGCATGCTCACCGGTGGCACGAGCGAGGTCATCCTCGGAGAGCCCCACGAGGCCGCTGGCAAAGTTGAGGAAGTCGGGCGGCTGCAGCCGCGTGCTCGGGCTTCCGCCACGCAGCACCAGGCGTCCCGTCCGTTCGCGGCCAGCCGAATCGGGCTCGGCACTCACCACCAGCACGAACTGGTCGAGCGCCACCTCACCCAGGGTGGTGACGCCGTTGCCCACGACGCCGAGCCGGTGCCATTCGCCGAACAGCGGCGTGGTGGCCCACGCGACGTAGTGGCGCGCCGCGGGATCCACCGCCTGCGGCGCCGGCAACCCGGACAGCACCATGCGCGGGCGATAGCGGATGGTGCCGTCGCGATCGGCGCTGAGGGTGAAGGGGCCGGGTGCCAGGTCGAGGATGGCGTAGCCGGACACGCCACGCGGCGCGGTGACGGCCGGGATCAACTCGAGGCAGTACAGGTCGGCCGAGGCGGAGTGAGCCGGGGCGTCGCGGCAGGGGTCCCCGGCCTGGCCCCCGAGGGGCGCCGAGCCGGCGGAGAGGACGAACAGGAGAGTCGCAAGGACGCGTCGCAACGCCATGTCGAAGTGTAACGCGTCGCGAGCCCGCGCCGGGCGGGCGGTGCTAGGGCACCTGACTCCACATCGGCAGTGAAGCCAGCGGCGGCAGGTCCATCCGGTGCAGGGTCCCGGCGCCAGCAGGCGCCGCGATCCAGATGTTGTTGTCGCCCCCGAAGGCGATCCGCGACCCGTCGGGGGACCAGGTCGGGGCGCCGAGGCCAAAGGGGAAGTACGTCATCTGGCGCGAGGCGCTCCCGTCGGCGTTCATCACGAACATCTGGAAGCGGCCCGCGGGGGCCGCCACCCGCAGGAACACCACCTGCGATCCATCGGGCGACCAGCGCGGGATGGCGCCGCTCCCGCCCACGGGACTGTCCGGAGCCGTCAGGGTGGCCGCGACGCGCATCCCGCCGACGGAGAACACCAGCGGTCCACCGGCATGGAGCAAGTCGGGCTCGCGGCCCTGCCGCACCACCTGTGGCTGGGTCCCATCGGGCTTGACGGCGAGGATGTTCTGGAAGTCGTCGGCCACGATCATGGCGCCATCCCGGCTCCAGCTGGGATGGGTCACCGGGCGATCACCGAAGACCTCCGCGATGACCACTCCATCGAGGAACATGATGGTCATGCCGTTGCGCGAGTCCACGCCCACGCCGTGCGCCCAGGCCAGCCGCGATCCGTCGGGCGAGAGCGACATCTCGCCACCACGAAAGGTTCCCGGCGGTCGGAGCGTCTGGAGCGAGTGGCCGTCGGGATGGATGGAGTACAGCCCGCCCTCGACGTGCGTGTGGAACAGGATGCGATCCCGGATCACCGGATGGCAATCCACGCGCACGACCACGGTCGTCCGACCGCCCCCCGCGACCGTGATCGCCCGCCCGGAGGGGACCGCGGTCGAACCATCCGGGGTCGCGGCCCGTGGGGCGCAGTTGCTTGCCACGCCATCCAGGCCGCTCATCACGAGCGCGCCCGCAGGAACCCGGCTCAGCACCACGGTGTCGTTCCGCTCCAGCGACACGGTTCCGAGCCCCTCAAGATGGATCGCGTACCCATCGACGTCAGCATCGGGTCCGGTGGTGCGGGTCTCGAGCTGCACGGTGCCGAAGCGGCCGACGCAGCTCACGTCCACCACGACATCGGTCGTGTCGCCGAGAATCGCGACGACGCTCCGCTCGTTGCCGCCGAGGAATCGACATCCAGGATCGGGAGACTCGAACCGGAGCGCGTGGGTGGCGGGGAGGACCTCCCGGATCACTGTCGCCTCCGGCAGCTGGAACGACACCGGCGACTGCGCATCGATGCTGAGCGAGAAGGGCTCCCGCGAGTAATCGGCATCCGCTGCCAGGACCCGCACGCGCAACACGGCCGGAGGTTCGGGTTTGGGGAGTGCGGCGTCTGCGTGGCACCCCGCGGCGAGGACAACCAGGCACATCCTGGCGGTGCGGGGAACTCGCACGCAACCTCCCGGACACGGTAGGGCATGATGAGGGGATTCCACTCACCAGACCCCACCAGCGGCCTGCAGGTCACATCACGAGCCTGCCGGAATCGCCGCCACCATCTCGTCGATCCACCGCGCCATGGCCGGCCGCAGCCGCACGTTGCTGGCGTTCACCATCATGGCCACCGTGATGCCGCGGGCGGGGTAGTGGCGCAGTTCGGTGACGTAGCCGGGGAAGAAGCCGCTGTGGCTTCGCACCGGACCCGCCGCCGTGGAATCGCGGAGGATCATCCCGAGCCCGTAGCGGGTCCCGGCGCCGAGCATCGGGGCGGCCACGCCGCGCACCGCCTCGGCGAGCCCCGATTCCCCGACGAGGCGGCCGCTGAAGTAGAGGGCACCCCATCGTGCCGCATCGCCGGCACTGGCGGCGTAGCCGCCGCCGGCGCCCTCGAATTGCGGATTGATGATCATCACCCCGTCGCGCCACATGGCGTCCTGCCCGCCGAACGGGTTGTTCACCCCGGCGTAGCCCTGCACCACCCCGTCCAGGCGTCGCGAATCGGACGGGATGGTCGCGGTGAGCTGGTGGGGCCGCAGGAACCGCCGCGCGATCTCGTCGTCGATCGGCACCCCGGTGATCGCCTCCAGCACCAGGGCCAGGACCAGGTAGTTGGTGTCGGAGTAGTCCCACCCCTCGCCCGGAGCGAAGGCGGCGGTGGTGCCGTGGAGGTAGCGCACCTGTTCGCGCGGATCCCACGCCTTGTCCGGCTGTTCGGAGAGGGCGCGGGTGAACTCGGGGCGGAACTCGTAGCGCACCAGGCCCGAGGTGTGGTTCATCAGGTGCCGCACCGTGATGCCGGCGGCATTGGGCAGCGAATCGAACCACCCCTGGCCGCCCACGTAGCGCGAGGCCGGCGCATCGAGCGCGAGGCGTCCCTCGCTCACGAGCTGGAGCGCCGTCGCGGCCACGTAGGTCTTGCCGACGCTGCCCATCAGGAGGCGATCGTCGGGGCGCATCGCGACGCCGCGCGCCGTGTCGGCGAACCCCGTGGCCAGGCTCAGCACGCGACCGTCAGGGAATGCGACGCCCAGCACGGCACCGGGAAAGGAGTTCGCGGCGCGGTAGCCGTCGAGGCGCGCCTGCAGCGCCGTGAGCAACGTGTCCTGCGGGGACTGGGCAACAACCATGACGAACAGCAGCGGCGTGATCACGGGGACGGCTCGATGTGGGAGGAGGCAGTCGGCTCACCCGGCCTGACGGCCCACGGGGGAGGCGAGATTCAGCGGCGCTGGGCGGCGAGCAGCACGCGCATCATGGCCGTGTCGCCCCGCTCGCGGGCCGCGTCGAGCGGGCGGCGCCCGCCGCGCACCGGACGGTCCACCTCGGCCCCGGCCGCGAGCAGCAGGCGGGCCGCGACCGGGTCGCCTGCCACCGCCGCCCAGTACAGCGGCGTGGCCCGGATCCCGGCGCCCGACTCGACATCCGGATGCACGTCGATGTCGAGCAGGGCGCGCACCGCCGCCGGGTGGTGCCAGCGGGCCGCGACGGCGAGGGCGTGGTAGCCGCTGCGATTGGGAATCTCGCGGCCCCGCTGCATCGTGGCGATCAGGTCGGCCCGATCATGGTGCGCAGCATACATCAGGCCCAGCGAGAGCAGTTCCCCGCTCAGCACGTCTTGCCAGGCGGGGGGCGCGGGCTCCTCGCGTCGCACGCCCGCGAACCAGCGCATCACGCGGGTCCCCGCGCCGGCGTCCCGTGCGGCATGCAGCAACAGCTGCTCGACCATCGCAGCCGACCCGTCGGTCATCGCCACGTCCCACGCCGTGAGGGAATCCGACCCCTTGCGGGCGGGATCGGCTCCCGCGCGCAACAGTTCCGCGACGATCGGCTCGCGCTGGCGCGCGATGGCCAGTTGCAGCGGCAGCCGCCCCAGGCTGTCGGCCGCCATGGGCGACACGCCGGCGTCGAGCAGTGCGAGCAGCTGCGGAAGGGAATCGGCCGCGATCGCGTCCCCGAGCGTGGCTGGCCGGGACGCCTGGTCTCCCGCACCGCAGCCGAGTGCGCCGATCAGCAACCACGACGCGGTGCGCGGGGTCACGGGGACTCGGATGCGAGCCGACCCAGGGCCGCATCGGTGAGCCGAAACACCGTCCAGTCCACCATCGGCTTGGCACCGAGGCGCTGGTAGAAGCCGATGGCCGATTCGTTCCAGTCGAGCACGGCCCACTCCAGGCGCCCGCACCGCCGCTCGACGGCAACCTGGGCCAGTCGCACCAGCAGCGCGTGGCCGATGCCGCGTCCGCGGAACTCGGGCTTGACGAACAGGTCCTCGAGGTAGATCCCCCGCTGGGCCAGGAAGGTGGAGTAGTTGTGGAAGAAGAGCGCGAATCCCGCCGGCACGCCCTCCTGCTCCGCGATCAGCACCTCGGCGGCGGGATGGGCGCCGAACAGCGATTCGCGGAGCAGCGGGATGGTGGCACGACACTCGTGGCGCAGGCGCTCGTAGTCGGCCAGGCCCTCGATCAACTCGAGGATGAGCGGCAGGTCGGCCTCGGTGGCCGAGCGGATCACGGGCGTCGTGGTATGGGACATCCCTCGATAGTATCGGGACGCATCCGCTGAAGCCAGCCACTACCCCGCGGATTCAACTGCGCATTGCGGCCTGCAGCCAGCCCACCAGCAACAGCAGCGCGAGCCCGCGCCCCCACCTCGGCCAGCCGCGCCACAGGAGCGCGGCACTGGTGAACACCGCCACCACCGCCACCACGACGAGCGGCAGCATCGCCACCACGTCCGGTGCCGGGGAGGCGGGCACGAGCAACCAGCGGCAGGCGAGGCCGAGGGCCAATCCGAGCAGCACCGTGCCCGCGGCCGGGTGCATCGTCACCGTGGCACTGGTGGCCGGTGCGCGCCGCGCCACCCGCGCCCCGGCCACCACCACGGCCAGCAGGATCAGCGTCAGGTCGGCGATCGCGAACCAGCGCACCGCCGGGGAGGAGATCCCCGGGGCGAGCTGGTCGCCGATGACGGTACCGGCCGCACGCAGCCCCGCATCGAGGCCGCCGCGCCACGCCAGCTGCCAGTCGCCGGGCCACGCGCTGCCGCCGCCACCGGCGTCGATCGCCACGAGCAGCAGCAGGGGAATCAGCGCGAAGGCGAGTCGTCGCCAGGGCGGGCGCCGGTCGCGCCGCGCCGAGTACACCGCCCATCCCACGGCCGCGAGTGGCAGGCCCGCGCCGGCCGACTCGACCAGCACCGCCCCGACCGCGGCCACCGTGCCGTAGGCGAGCGACCAGCGTGGCGCATGCATCATCAGCGCCAGCATCACCATCGTGAGCGTGAGGAGGGGCGGGCCGGTGAGCGAGGTGTTGTGCAGCGTACCGAAATCCGGGAGCGCCAGGACCGCCAGCACCGCGAGCAAGGCGGCCACCGGTCCGGTGGCGAGATCCACGAGCGACAGCACCAGGGCGGCGGTGAGGCCGGCACAGACGGCCGGGAGGATGGGACCCGCCAGCGCCGATGTCTCGGGGCCCAGGCCGGTCACGAAGAACACGCCGTGCCGATGCGCGGTCCACCACACCACCGCCGCGGCCACCACGAAGGCGGCCAACGCGCGGTTGCGGGGCGAGGTCAGCGTCCGCCTCCCGGGGGGTACCACCGTCCGCCGGTGCGCGCGGCCTCGAGCAGCACCGGCGCCGGCGTGAACCGCGGACCATGCAGCTCCGCCAGGCGCTCGAGGGTGCTCACCGCCTCGGCGGAGCCGATGTCGTCGAGCGCGCGGAGCGGCCCGCCGCGGAACGGCGGGAAGCCGATTCCGTACACCGCGCCCACGTCGCCATCGCGGGGCAGGCGCACCACCCCCTCGCTCATCGCGCGGGCGGCCTCATTGAGCATCGCGTAGAGCAGGCGGTCGCGCACCCGGGCCGGGTCCACCTCGCCGGCGTGGCGCACCCCCAGCAGTCGGTAGATGCTGCCATCGGCACCGCTCTTGTGGCCGTCCTTGTAGAAATAGAAGCCGCGTCCGTTCTTGCGACCGAGCCGGTCGTCGGCCCGCATCACCGCGATCGCGCGCGACGGGGCCAGGCGATCGCCGAACGCCTGGTGCATCACCTTGGCGGCCTTCTCGGCCACGTCGAGCCCCACTGCATCGAGCAGCGCGACCGGACCGACCGGAAAGCCGTAGTCGGTCATCGCGTCGTCAATCACCTCGATCGGCACGCCCTCCTCGAGCAGGAAGCCGGCCTCGTTGAGGTAGGGTGACAGGATGCGGTTGACCCAGAAGCCCGGCGAGTCGGCCACCACGATCACCGTCTTGCCCATGCGCCGGCCGAAGTGCACCGCGGTGACCACGGGACCCGCGCCGGTGCCCTCGTGCGGGATCACCTCGAGCAGCGGCATCTTCTCGACGGGCGAGAAGAAGTGCATGCCCAGCACGCGCTCCGGGTGCGGCACGCCCTGGGCGATCTCGGCGATCGGGATGGTGGATGTGTTGGTGGCGAGCACGGTGGTGTCGGGGACGTGCGCCGCGGCCTCCGCCATGACCTGGCGCTTGACGGCCAGGTCCTCGAAGACGGCCTCCACCACGATCTCCGCGCCGGCGAACCCGGTCCAGTCGGCCGCGCCCGAGAGCAGGGCCCGCTGGCGCTGGAAGTCGTGCCGCGTCAGGCGACGCCGGGTGACGCGCTCCTCGAGGATCCTGGTGGCGGCGCGGAGCCCGCCGCCCACCCGGGAGAGATCGGCATCGCGCATCCTCACCTGCACCCCGGCGGTGAGGGCCGCCGTGCCGGCGATGCCCGCCCCCATGAACCCGGTGCCCACCACGCCGATCCGCCGCACCGGCACCGGACGGGCGAGCCCGGCGGGCACGCCGTCGTCCTTCTTCAGGGCGTTGGTGGCGAAGAAGATCTCGATCAGCCGGCGGGAGACCTCCGTCATGGCCAGCTCGCCGAAGGCCTCGGCCTCGGCCTCGAGTCCCTTGGCCATGCCGTCCTCGAGCCCGGTGCGCACCACGTCGATCGCCCGGAACGGCGCCGGATAGTTGTCGCCGGTCTTCTCCTCCACCTGCTCGCGGGCCTTGCGATACACCGCCATGCGGCCGAGCGGGGTGCCGTCGAGCAGGAAGCCGACGGTGCCGCGGCTGCGCGTCGGCGGCTTGGTGCCG
This sequence comes from uncultured Gemmatimonadaceae bacterium, assembly GCA_964574665.1. Classification (GTDB taxonomy): domain Bacteria; phylum Gemmatimonadota; class Gemmatimonadetes; order Gemmatimonadales; family GWC2-71-9; genus Palsa-1233. The sequence continues at coordinate 25,531 of CAZNOJ010000009.1, read as the reverse complement.
CGCGCCAGCTGCTCGGCGGCCTCGACCGCGGTATCGAGCAGGATCGCCTCGGGCACCACGTCGTGCACCAGGCCGATGCGGAGCGCCTTGCGCGCATCCACGCTGCGGCCGGTGAGGATCATGTCGAACGCCGCCCGGGCGCCCACCAGGCGCGGCAGGCGATTGGAGCCGCCGGCCCCCGGGATCAGGCCGAGCTGGACCTCGGGCAGCCCCAGCTGGGTGCGCGGATGATCGGAGGCGATGCGGACCCGGCAGGCCAGGGCGAGCTCCAGCCCGCCGCCCAGGCAGGCGCCGTGGATCGCCACCACCACCGGCTTGGGCGACTCCGCCACGCGCTGCATCAGCAACTGCCCGTCGCGCGACAGCCGGATCGCCTCCTCCGTGGTGCGCAGCGTCAGGAATTCCTCGATGTCGGCGCCGGCGATGAAGCCGTCGGGCTTGCCCGAGCGCAGCACGATCGCCTTGACCACCTCGTCGGCGCCGAGACGGTCGAGCAGCTGCTCCAGTTCCCACCCGACGGCCTGCGAGATCTTGTTGACCGGCTCGTTCGGCAGGTCGAACGACACGATCGCCACCCCACCGCGCATCGTGGTGGTGAAGGCGCTCACGGCACACGCTCCAGGACCATCGCGAACCCCATGCCGCCTTGCGCGCAGATCGAGACCAGGCCGAACTCCACGTCGCGGCGGACCATCTCGTACGCCAGCGTGGTGATGATCCGGGCCCCGGTGGCGGCGAACGGGTGGCCCAGCGCGATGGACCCGCCCATGACGTTGGTCCGCTCCCAGTCCACGTCGCCCACCGGCGCCGGCAATCCCAGCCGCTCGGCCCAGGCCCCCGAGCCCCACGCCTGCACGTTGGAAAGCACCTGCGAGGCAAACGCCTCGTGGATCTCCACGAGGCCGAGGTCCTGCCAGCGGATGCCGGCGCGCCGCAGCGCCATCGGCACCGCGTACACCGGCCCCATCAGCAGTTGCCAACCGGGATCCACCGCCGCCACGGCGTAGCTGCGCACCGCCACCAGCGGGCGATAGCCGAGCGTCCGGGCCCGGTCCTCCTGCATCAGCAGCACGCTCGATGCGCCGTCGGTGAGGGGCGAGGCATTCCCCGCGGTCACGCTGCCGTGCTTGCGGTCGAACACCGGGCGCAGCTTGGCCAGCGCCTCGAGCGAGGTGTCCGGCCGCACCGTGTTGTCGGCCGTGGTGACCTCGGTGTTGTCGCGCCCGCCGAACCAGGGCACCACCTCCGCGGCGATCCGGCCGTCGCGCACCCCCTGCGCGGCGCGCTGGTGGCTCATCAGCGCGTAGCGGTCCTGCTCCTCGCGGCTGATGTGATTCTCCTTGGCCATCTTCTCCGCGGACTGGCCCATGGACTCGCCGGTGCTCGGCTCCGCGATCGCGGGGGCCACCGGCTTGAGGTCGCGGGGACGCACCTGCGAGAGCAACGCGAGCCGCTCGCCCAGCGAGCGCGCGCGACTCACCCCCTGGAGCACCTGTGCGAACTTGCGGGTGTGGAGGATCGGGACGTCGGACAGCACCTCGACGCCGCCCGCGATCACGGCATGCGCGTGACCGGCATGGATCTGGTCGGCGGCGTTGGCCACGGCCTGCGCCCCCGAGGCACAGGCGCGGTTGAGGGTATAGGCGGCAATCGTGCGGGGGAACTGCGGCAGCAGCGACACCTCGCGCGCCACGTTGGGCACCAACGGCGAAGGCACCACCTGCCCGTAGATCACCTCGTCCACCTCGTCCCCACTCAGCTCGGTGCGATAGAGCAGCTCCCGGGTGCAGTGGCGGGCGAGTTCCGCCGCGGTGGCGTCGCGGAAGACGGTGCCGGCCTTGGCGAACGGCGTCCGGCACCCGGCCACGACCACGGCACGGCGACCCGGGGGGGCGAGAGGCATCCCCGAAGTTAACGGGTCGCGCGTGGCGGGTCGCGCGCCACGACGGTGCCGGGAACGGCTCTCGCGCCCCACGACTCGCGACCCGCCCCCCGTTAGTTTTCAGGCCATTCACGGTCTTCGGAGCACGCTGTGTCGCACCCTGAGGAAGATCCCGAGGTCGCCATCCCCGCCGAGGCGGTGTACGCGGCCCTGCTGGAGAGCCAGTCCACCGTCCCGTTCGAGCGCGAGCCCGCCGACGCGGCGGCCCGCCCGACGGCGCCGGTCGCGGCCGCGGCCACTCCCCCGGCCGCACCGCTGCCGTCCAACGCCGTGGCGCTCAAGGGCCCGGCGGCGGCCCTGGCGCGCAACATGGATGCCTCGCTCGCCCTGCCCACGGCCACCACCTTCCGGGAAATCGCCGTGGCGGCGCTGGAGCAGCGTCGCGCCCAGCTCAACGGGGCCCTCAAGCAGGCCGGTCGCGACACCAAGCTGTCCTTCACCCACCTGATCGCCTGGGCGCTGGTGCGCGCCGCACGCGAGTTCCCGGTCATGGGCACCGGCGTGCTCAAGCGGGGCGAGGAGAGCTACAAACTGGTGCCCGAGCACGTCGCCCTCGGGCTGGCGGTGGACGTGGAGCGCAAGGACGGTACGCGCGGGCTGATGGTGCCGGTGCTGAAGCAGGCCGACACCATGGACTTCGCCACCTTCCTCGCCACCTACGAGGCGCTGGTGGAGAAGGCCCGGAGCAACAAGTTGATGCCCGACGATTTCGCCGGGGCCACGATGACGCTCACCAATCCCGGCGGCCTGGGCACCGTCGCGTCGGTGCCGCGACTGATGCCGGGGCAGGGCACGATCATCGCCACCGGGGCGATCGCCTATCCTCCCGAGTTCCAGGCGATGGGCAAGGAACAGGTCGCGGCCATCGGTATCTCGAAGGTCATGATGCTCACGTCCACCTATGACCATCGGGTGATCCAGGGCGCGGAGTCGGGTTCCTTCCTCCGCCTGATGGACCAGCTGTTGCAGGGCGAACACGGCTTCTATGAAGAGGTGTTCGCGGCCCTGGCGCTCGGCAACCCGCCGGCACTGCCGGCCGCGGGCGCCCGTGCCACCGCGGCGCCGTCGCCCGCACCGCGCGCGGCGGATCCGTCGCCCTCGATGCTGCACCACATCACCGCGGCGATGGCGCTGATCAAGGCCTTCCGGACCCACGGCCACCTGGCGGCCCGACTCGATCCACTCGGAACCCCGCCCGCCGGCGATCCGGCGCTCGAGCCAGCCGGCCTGGGCCTCACGCCGGAGGTGATGGCCACGATTCCTTCCGATGTGCTGCGCATCGGCGTCCCGGGCGCCACCCTCGCCGAGGCCTACCCCGCCCTGAAGGCCACGTACTGCGGCACCATCGCCTACGAGGTGGAGCACATCGCCTCGCACGAGCGCCGGGTGTGGCTGCGCCAGCAGATCGAGTCGGGCGCCCACCGTGCCCCGCTCGCCGCCGAGCAGCAGGTGGCGCTGCTCGAGCGACTCACGCAGGTGGAGGGGCTGGAGCGGTTCCTCGGCAAGGCGTACCTGGGCGCCAAGCGCTTCGGGATCGAGGGACTCGACATGCTGGTGCCGATGCTCGACCTCTCGCTGGAGCTCGCCGCGAGCAGCGGCGTGCACGACGCGGTGCTGGGCATGGCCCATCGGGGCCGCCTCAACGTGCTGGCCCACGTGGTGGGGCGCCCGTACGAGGCGATCTTCGGGGAGTTCGAGGGGGGCAAGCACGTGGAGGGGACCCTCACACCCGAGGGCGGCACCGGCGACGTCAAGTACCATCACGGCGCCGAGGGCGTCTTCCGCACCTCGTCGGAGACGACGATCAACGTCTCGCTGGCCCCCAACCCGAGCCACCTGGAATTCATCGCCCCCGTGGTGGACGGGCGGGCCCGCGCCAAGCAGACCGCACGGCGCGGCGCGGCGGCGCACATTGACCACTCCGCGGCCCTGCCGATCGTGATCCACGGCGACGCCTCGTTCCCCGGACAGGGCGTGGTGGCGGAGACGCTCAACCTGGGTGCCCTGCGCGGCTACCGCACCGGCGGCACGCTGCACCTCATCGCCAACAACCAGGTCGGCTTCACCACCGATCCGACCGACGCCCGCTCCACCCGCTACGCCTCCGACCTGGCCAAGGGCTTCGACATCCCCATCATCCACGTCAACGCCGACGACGCCGAGGCCTGCCTCGCGGCGGTGCGGCTGGCGATGGCGTACCGGATTCGGTTCAAGGCCGACGTGGTGATCGACCTGGTGGGCTACCGCCGCAACGGGCACAACGAGAGCGACGAACCGGCGTACACCCAGCCGGTGATGTACGAGCAGATCAAGGCGCATCCCACGGTGCGCGAGCTGTACGCCCAGACGCTGGTGCGCGAGGGCAGCCTCGCCACCGATCGGCCCGACCAGATGTGGAACGCGACCTACGACCGGTTCGTGGAGGTGCATACGGCATTCAAGGCCGGCATCGCCCGGAAGGTGGCGACACCGGAGCCGGTGCAGCTCGACGCGCCGGTGACCGCAACCCTCGAGACCGCCGTCGCGGCGGAGATGCTGGCCTCGCTCAACGACCAGCTGGTGAGCTGGCCGAGCGGCTTCACGGTCAACCCGAAGCTGGCCAGGCAGCTGGAGCGCCGACGCACGGCGCTCACCGAGCCCGGCTCGATCGAATGGGCGCACGCCGAGCAGCTCGCCTACGCCTCGCTGCTGCTGGAGGGGATCCCGGTGCGGCTCACGGGCCAGGACGTGGAGCGCGGCACCTTCTCCCAGCGGCACCTCGTGCTCCATGATGCCCGCACCGGCGCCACGCACGCCCCGATCCAGTCACTCGGCGGCGCCCTCGCGCCGATGGAGATCTTCAACTCGCCGCTCTCCGAGCTGGCGGCGATCGGCTTCGAGTACGGGTATGCCACCGCGGCCCCGGAGGCGCTGGTGGTCTGGGAGGCGCAGTTCGGCGACTTCGTCAACGGCGCCCAGGTGATGCTCGACCAGTTCCTCTCGTCGTCGCTCAGCAAGTGGGGCGTGACCTCACGGCTCACCTTCCTGCTGCCGCATGGCTACGAGGGCCAGGGCCCGGAGCACTCCAGCGGCCGCATCGAGCGCTTCCTGCAGCTCGCGGCGGAGGGCAACATCCGGGTGGCCAACTGCACCACGCCGGCGCAGTACTTCCACCTGCTGCGGCGCCAGGCCAAGTGGGACGTGCAGCGCCCCCTGGTGGTGTTCACGCCCAAGTCGCTGCTCCGCAAGCCGGAGGCGGGATCCTCGTTCACCGACCTGGCCAGCGGGACCTTCGCCCCGGTGCTCGATGACGGCTCGTATGCCGATGGCGCCGCCGCGCGCTCGCTGGTGCTCTGCTCCGGGAAGGTGTTCTACGACCTGATGACCGAGGCCTCCGAGCGCACCGAGCGCCCACCGGTGCTGCGCGTCGAACAGCTCTACCCGTTCCCCGCGGCGGCCCTGCGCGAGGCGCTGGCCCGCTACCCCTCGCTCACCGAGGTGGTGTGGACCCAGGAAGAGCCGCGCAACATGGGAGCATGGACCTTCATGGAGCCGCGACTGCGCGAGCTGCTGCCCGCCGGCATCGCGCTGCGGTACGCAGGCCGTCCCGAGCGGGCCTCACCGGCCGAGGGATACCCGGCCGCGCACGCGCAGGAGCAGCAGCGGATCGTCGACGAGGCGATGACGTCGAGCGAACGGCGATCGGCGAGCAGCGAACGGCGAACCGCAGGGAACTAGGGCGAACAGCGAACGCCGAACACAACGAGACCCCGGGGCTCACATCCACACCGGGGTCTTGTGCTGTTCGCTGTTCGCTGTTCGCCGTTCAGGCCGGCTGGATCGGTCGCTCGCTGGCGTTGCGGGCCAGGTCGCGCAGCGGCTCCGAGAGGTGCTCGCCGTAGTGCAGCAGGAACACCCCGCGCGACCGCTTCGCCATCAGGAACGCCAGCAGCGGCGTGTCGGCCTTGGCCGCGTTGCAGGGGCGGCAGGCCAGGACCAGGTTGTCGGCGCGGTCGTAGGCCGACTGGCCCCGACGGGGCCGCACATGGTCGAGCGTGATGGTGGTCTCGGGGACCCGGGTGCCGCAGTACGCGCACACGGAGCCGTGTTGCGCCAGCAGCCATTCACGATGCGAACCGTAGGAGCGTCCAGGGGACTTGCGAAGGCGGGAGCTGCCATTGGTGCTGCCCGGCTCGTGGGCCGGGGGTGCGACGTTCGTTCCGCCGCGTCGTCGATTTCGTGCCACGAACTTCCTTCCAGGAAAACGGGATCCTCAGGGGGAGAACGCTAACCGGTCCGGTCTGGTTCCGGGAGGGTTCCTCCCCGAATCCTCCCGCCAGTTCCGTGCCGCTCGGCCCGAAACCGGCCCGAACCTCGGGGTCCGGCCTACCGGATGGTCACGCCGGCCCGGAGGATCAGGGGCACCGACGAGCCGAACGATTCCCCCACGTACCGGCGGACGGCCACCTCCCAGACCCGATCCCGGCCCCGGGTCCGGGCCCCCAGCTCGAGCTGGTGGATGGTCCGGTCTCCCGCGCTCCCCTCGGTCGAGGTGACCACGCCGTGCCCGATCACCCCGACCCAGGCGTACGCCGTGGCACCGGCGAGTCCCGCCCGGACCTGGTAGTCCGCAAAGAGCTCGCCGTCGCCCCCCGACCCCTCGACCACGATCCCGGTGAGGCCAAGCTTGGCGCTGGCGAAGCTCCCACTGGTGGGTACCACCCCCACCTGCGCCGCCGCACGCACCGCCGACGACTTGAAGAACCACGCCTCCCAGCGATCGAAGTCGAGCTGCTGCGCGTAGGCGTGGGCCAGCGCCGATTCCTGCGTCCCGGGCGACCAGAGGGCGATCCTGGCCCCGAGTTCGTACCTGGTCGTGCCGCGTTGGTGTTCCAGTCCGATCCACGGTGACCCCACGGACGACCCACGCAATCCGCTGGCCGTGCGGGCATGCGCCAGCGGCAACTCACCCGTGAGCACCAACCCGGCCCCGATGGCGTGCCGGCCGCGCAGGGCAAGCGTCCCCACCGGAAAGCCCGTCACCTCGTCGTCGAACACGCCGAGGGTCGCCACCGCCGAGACACCCGACGGCACGGTGGCGTCGAGCCAGGTGCGCTGGCCGGCGGCGGAACGCACCCCGGCCATGGACACCGTCACCAGCACGACCGCGGCGCATCGCCAGGCGCACGCCATCACCCCGGCCGCACCACGAGCCAGGCCACCAACAGCCCGATCGCCAGCACCGCCAGCAGCATGGCCACGCGCCGCTGGCCCGGCAGGCGCGCGCCGCGGGAGATGCCTTGCACGATGCCGCGCGATCCGAGCGTCCGTCGCGCCGGGAATTCATCGAGCGACTCGAGCACCGCATCCGCCGTGAGTGGCGTGCGCGCCGATTCGCATCGGAGCATCGTGTCGAGCAGGTGCACCAGGGTGGCCGGCACCGCCGGACGCTGGCGCACCAATTCGGCCGTGCCATCCGTCGGCTGCCGTCCCAGCAGGGCGAGCACCCCGAGTCGCCCCAGCGCCGACAGGTCCGCCGCCGGCGAGAAGGCCACGCCACGCCCCAGGCCATGCAGCGTGGCGCCCTCGCGCCCCAGCGTCGCCGTCTCCGCCGTGAGCGCGCCGTGGCCGATCTGGCGCCGGTGCAGGGCGGCGAGGGCGCGCGCGAGATCGCGGAGGAGGCGGATGGTGTCGTGCACCGAGAGCTTGCCCTGTTGCAGGAGGCGGTGCGAGACCAGGTGCCCGGGATCATGCGGTTCGACCACCCAGGCGCGCCCATCCACGTCGCCGGTGGCCAGCGGTGCCGCCACCGAGGGGTGTCCCGCCGCGCGAATCGCCGCCATCCGGTCGAGCAATGCGCCAGAGGTGGGGCCCGCCGGCGCTGCCGGGTGCACGATCACGAGGCGGGACGGCGTGTCGCCCTCGCGGTCGGAGGGGGCGCGGGCGGCGAAGCGCTGCCGCGGACCGTCGTCGTCGAGCGGCTCGACGAGCGTCGCGGCACGGCCCAGCGCCAGTTGGAGGCGGGCGAGCGTCACGACCACAATATACTTTCCGGCGTGCCCGATCTCCTCGTGCTCGGTGGCGGCATCGTGGGTGCCGGCGTGGCACGCGACGCCGCGATGCGCGGCCTCTCGGTGACCCTCCTCGAGCAGCGCACGGTGGGCTGGGGCACCTCGTCGCGCTCGTCCCGCATGATTCATGGCGGGATCCGCTACCTCGAACTCGGCGACTTCGGCCTGGTGCGCGAGGCCCTGGAGGAACGGGCCACCCTGCTCCGGATCGCCCCCGCGCTGGTGCACCCCGCGCCGTTCCTTTTCGTGATGGACCGCGGGGAGTGGTGGCAGTGGGCCCGCGTCGGCGTCGGCGTGGTGCTCTACCGGTTGCTCGCCGGCCGCCACGCGCTGGGACCGCACCATCCGCTCACCCGCCGCCGCGTCGTGCGCCGGGAGCCGCTGCTCGCCCAGGCACCGCTCATCGGCGGAGCCCTGTACCAGGATGCGCGCGGAGACGACATCGGCCTGGTCTGGGCCACCATCGCGGCCGCCCAGCGCGCCGGGGCCCGCATCCTCGAGCACACCACCGCGCAGGTGCGGCTGGACGATCACGGCGTGACCGCCACGCTGCCCTCCGGCCGCTCCTTCCGCGCCAAGACGCTGGTGCTGGCCCTCGGTCCGTGGACCGACGAGGGTCGCGCGGCCGCCGGACTCCCCGACCTCGACCTCGTGGGCGGCACCAAGGGGGTACACATCACCTTTCCCGCCGCCCGCCTGCCGCTGCGACACGCGGTGACGCTCCGCCACCCCGACGATCGCCGGGTGATGTTCTGCATCCCGGAACCGGAGCACGATCGTGTCCTGGTGGGCACCACGGACACGGAGACCAGCGAGCCACCCGAGGCGCTCACCGTGGGCGACGACGACGTGGATTACCTGGTGCGGGCGGTGCGGCACCTCTTTCCGGCGCTCGACCTCGCGGCGCGCGACGTGCGGGATCGCTGGGCCGGCGTGCGACCGCTGCTCAAGCAGGGTGGCGCCGAGTCGTCGCGCAGCCGCGAGCACCTGATCCTGCGCGAGGGCCGCGCCCTCACCATCGCCGGCGGGAAACTCACCACCTATCGCGCCATGGCCGAGGAGGCGGTGGACGAGCTGGGAAGGATGCTGGGGAAGGAACTTCCGAGATCCACGACGGCGACGGTTGCGCTGTGAACGGAGAACGGAGGATGGAGGGTGGAGATGCGCATCTCCATGCTCCACCCTCCGTCCTCCATGCTCCGTCGCTCAGTGCCGCACCATCCTGAGCCCCGTCACCACCGCATCGGTGTTGTGCGC
>CAZNOJ010000009.1:0-16182 GCA_964574665.1 uncultured Gemmatimonadaceae bacterium | reverse complement strand
TCGCTCAGTGCCGCACCATCCTGAGCCCCGTCACCACCGCATCGGTGTTGTGCGCGAACCGCACCCCCCAGAGGCCGTCGGTGCCGAGCAGCTTGCCCTCGCCGACGAGGTCGGTCTTGGCATAGCTCGCCACCTGGGTGCCGTTGATGCTGCAGGTGACCCGATCCCCCATCACCATCACGGAGATCTCCTGCGTCACCGGCTTGCCCTTGGCCTCGGCCCGGTGCACGGCCTCGTTCGCCTCGCCGCGCCGGCCGTTCATCTGGAACGCCGCCGGCCCGAAGCCGCGCACGATGAAGGTGCCGTTGCCGTACGCCGCGCAGTAGAGGTAGCGCGCGTTGGGCGTGCCGAGGTCGCTGCCTCCGATGACGATGCCATAGGGATGCGGGTGGTCGTTGACGTTCATGTACTCGGGCTCGTGGAACGTGGCCCGAACCTCGTAGTTGCCCGAGGCACGGTTGTCCGGGTGCCAGTAGACGGCGGCCGGCCCGGTGGTGACGCGGATCCCCTCACCGTCGCGGGCGAACCGGGAATTGGTGATCACCTGGCCGCGGGCGGCCTCGTTGGCGTCCACCTGGCCCAGCCACCCGGCCACGGAGATCCCGCCACCCGAGACGGTACGGGCCTGGTCCTGCCCGGCCACGGGCAGCGCGCCGGCCCCGAGGGCGATGGCGGCAACGGCGGTACGGCGAAGCGTGCGGAACATCAGGAACCTCCGGTGGGACGGGGTTGAGCGACGAGGGGCATGACCAACGTAGCCTAGGGGACGCCCGAGGGGCCCGGGGATTGACCGAATCCGTTCATGATCCGGGCTGGCGTTTATCTTGACCCCGTCTCGATTCCCCCGACCTGCGACCCTCGACCGCCCCGGATCGCCGTGACCGCCTCCGCCCCGCTCGACACCACGTCCGCCTGGATCCCCATCAACGCGATCCGGGTGCTGTCCATGGACGCGGTCCAGGCCGCAGAATCCGGCCATCCCGGCACCCCGATGGCCCTGGCGCCGGTGGCGTGGCTGCTCTGGACCCGTCACCTCAAGCACGCACCCCACGATCCCGAGTGGGCCGACCGCGATCGTTTCGTCCTCTCCTGCGGTCACGCCTCGATGCTGCTCTACTCGCTGCTCCACCTCTCCGGGTACGACCTGCCGCTCGAGGAACTGAAGCAGTTCCGCCAGTGGGGTTCGCGCACCCCGGGCCACCCCGAGCGGGGACACACGGCCGGCGTGGAAACCACCACCGGTCCGCTCGGCCAGGGGCTCGGCAACGCCGTCGGCATGGCGATCGCCGAGCGGATCCTCCGCAGTGAATACGGCAGCGACCTGGTGCAGCATCGCACCTGGGTGCTCGCCTCCGACGGTGACATGATGGAAGGGATCGGGCACGAGGCGGCGTCGCTCGCCGGTCACCTCCGCCTCGGCCAGCTCAAGGTGATCTGGGACGACAACGCGATCACGATTGACGGCCGCACCGACCTGGCCTTCAGCGAGGACGTGGAGGCGCGGTTCCGCGCCTACGGCTGGCACACCCTGCGCGTGGACGACGGCAATGACCTCGCCGCGATGGATGCCGCCCTCGCGGAGGCGGCAGCCGTGGACGACCGGCCCACGCTCATCGCCCTGCGCACCGTGATCGGCGACCCGGCGCCCACCAAGCGCGACACCGCCGCCGCGCACGGCGCGCCACTCGGCAAGGACGAGGTGGCGCGCACCAAGGAGATCCTCGGCTGGCCGGCCGAGCCGTTCCACGTGCCGACCGCGGCCTACGAGGCCGGCCACGTCCTCACCGCCCGCGGACGCGACCTGGTCGGTGCCTGGCGCGCCCGGGTGGCGGCCGACCCCCGCGGCGGCGAGCTGCAGGCGCGACTGGAGGGCACGCTGCCCGACGGCTGGCAACTCGCCCTTCCCGATCTCGCGGCCGAATCCCTCGCCACCCGCCAGGCCTCGCAGAAGGTGCTCGCCGCGCTGGCGGAAGCGATCCCCGCGCTGGTGGGCGGCTCCGCCGACCTCACCGGCAGCAATGGCACCGCGATCTCCCAGGGCGGGGTGTTCACCGCGCGGGAGGTCGGGCGCCGGTTCCACTGGGGCGTGCGGGAGCACGGCATGCTGGCGGCGATCAACGGCATGGCGGCGCACGGGGGCTTCCGGCCCTACGGCGCCACCTTCCTCGTGTTCCTCGATTACTGCAAGCCGTCGGCGCGCCTTGCCGCGCTGATGGGCCTCCCCACCACGCTGATCTTCACGCACGACTCGATCGGCGTGGGCGAGGACGGCCCCACGCACCAGCCGATCGAGCACCTGGCGATGCTGCGCGGCATCCCCAACATGGTCACCATCCGCCCCGCCGACGCCGCCGAGACCGCCGAGGCGTGGCGCGCAGCGATGCTCCGCACCAGCGGGCCCACCACGCTCATCCTCACGCGCCAGAAGTTGCCCGCGCTGGCGCGCAACGCCGACCCTGTGGGCGAGGCGGTGCGGGGTGGCTACATCCTCCACGAGCCGGCCGCACCGCCCCGGGCGATCGTCATCGCCACCGGCTCGGAGGTCAGCATCGCCCTCGAGGCCGCGAAGGCGCTGGCCGACGACGGCGTGCCCACCCGCGTGGTGTCGCTCCCCTCCTGGGAACTCTTCGTGCAGCAGGATCCTGCGTGGCAGGAGCGAGTGCTGCCGCGGGGGATCACCGCCCGGGTCTCCATCGAGGCGGCGAGCACCTTCGGGTGGGAGCGCTGGGTCGGTCCGCGGGGCATCGCCATCGGCATTGACCATTTCGGGGCGTCCGCACCGGGCGAGCGCCTGTTTGCGGAGTTCGGCTTCACTGCGGCGCGCGTCGCGGACGCCATCCGCTCGATCGCCTGACGGAGGTTCGCATGACCCACCCCCTCGTCCGCCTCGGCCAGCTGGGCCAGAGCCCCTGGTACGACTTCATCACGCGCGAGCTGGTGCGGTCCGGCGAGCTGGCGCGGCTGATCCGCGACGAGGGGTTGCGGGGGATGACCTCGAATCCCACGATCTTCGAGAAGGCGATCACCCAGTCGAGCGACTATGACGACGACATCCGCGCCCTGGCCGCCGACGGCGCCGGCGCGGCCGACGTGGTCGAGGCACTCATGGTGGCCGACGTGCAGGCCGCCTGTGACGCCTTCCTCCCGATCTTCGAGGCGGAGCGCAACGGCGACGGCACCGCGTCGCTCGAAGTGCCGCCCACCCTGGCGCACGACACCGCCGCCACGATTGCCGCCGCCGAGCGGCTCTGGCGCCTGGTGGACCGCCCGAACGTGATGATCAAGGTCCCGGGCACGCGCGCCGGGCTGCCGGCCATCACGCACCTGCTGGCCCGCGGGATCAACGTCAACGTGACGCTCCTCTTTTCCGTGGAGCGCTACCACGAGGTGGTGGACGCCTTCCTCGCCGGTCTCGAGCAGCGGGTCGCCGCCGGCAAGGGGATCGCCGAGCTCCACAGCGTGGCGAGCTTCTTCGTGTCGCGCGTGGATGGCCAGACCGATCCGGCGATCGCCGCCGCCGGCGCGGACGCCGCCCCGCTGCTCCACCGGATGGCGATCGCCAACGCCATCACCGCCTACGAGGCGTTCAGCGCCTCGCTCCTCACCCCGCGCTGGCAGGCGCTGGCCGGCAAGGGCGCCTCGCCGCAGCGACCGCTCTGGGCGAGCACCTCCACCAAGGATCCCTCGCTTCCTGACACCTACTATGTGGAGGCGCTGGTCGCACCGGACACCGTGAACACGCTGCCGCCCGACACCTTCCGGGCCTACGGCGACCACGGCGACCCGCACGTGCGCATCACGCCGGCGGCGGAGGCCGCGGCCCGGGCGGAGCTCCGGCGGTATGCCGAACTCGGCCTCCCCGCATTGAGTGAGCGCACCGCCTTCCTGGAGGACGACGGCGTGGCCAAGTTCTCCGCGAGTTGGCACGCGTTGCTCGACGCGGTGCAGCACAAGCTCGGCGCGCTCGCCGGAGGGCGTTGAGCCAGACCCGACCACGCACCGCGTCGGTGTAGGTTGCAGGGATGCGCCACCGCCTCGCCTCGCTGCTGCTGCTGCTGAGTGTCGTGCCGCTGCGCCTCCCGGCGCAGGGCGCCTCGCTCGACTCGGTGGATGCCGCCATCCGCGCCGGCGCCTCGTGGCACGCCACCACGCTGCTCCGCCCACTGCTCGGCACGGCGGAGTCCCGCACGCCGGAGGCGCTGCTCCTGGCCGCGCGCGCCGCGGCGGGATGGCAGGGGTGGAGCACCGTGGAGCGCCTCCTCGCCGATGCGCCGTGGCTGGACACTCGCTTTGACCGCACCGGACGGCGACTGCTCGCCGAGGCGGCACTCGCCGCCGGTCGCGGCGAGGATGCCATCGCGCACGCCCGCCGCGCCCTGGCCGGTGGCACCGATGGCCTGAACGACGACGAAGCCGCGCGGCGCTGGGTGGTGCTGGCGCGGGCCCATGAGCGCCTCGGCGCGTGGGACTCCGCCTCCACGGCCTATGTCCGCGCCGCCGCCCACGCGCCGCGCATCTCCGACTGGCTGGCGCTGCGCGCAGCCGGCGCCTCGCGCGATTCGATCCAGCGCGTGCGGCTCTACCGTGCGATCACCACGCCCGCGGCGCGCGCGCGCGTGGACTGGACCGAGGCCCTCGCCCGCAACCGCTTTCTCGAGCGCGAGGCGGCCGCCCGGCTCTATGCCCGCCTCGGCGCCACGGCCACCGCCCTGCGGCTGCGGTGGGAGGCCACGCCATCGGGCACCGTGCGCGCCCGCGTCGCCCGCGAGGCGCTCGAGCTCATTCGCGCCGGGACACCGACCGCCGAGGTGCGCCAGGCGATCGATCTCGTGGTGGGCTACTCGATCCCGATGGCCCGCAGCGAGTCGCTCATGGTCGCGCGACGCGCCGTGGACGTCGGTCGCCCCGCCGACGCCGATCGGTACCTGCGCGCCCTCGCCCGCGGTGGACGACTCGATGAGGGGGCCATGCTGGCGTGGGGCGATGCAGAATCGGCGCTGGGCAAGTGGGACGCCGCCGCGCGGAGCTACCGTACCATCCGCACCGGCGCCCTGGCCGGGCGTGCCGCCTACCTCGCCGCACGAGCCGACTTGCGCGGCGGACAAGGCGACCCGGTGGCGGCGCTCTCCGCCATCCCCGGCCGCTTCCCCGACGACGCCTACGCCGCCGGGAACGCCCTCTACCTGCTCGGCGACCTGGCCCTCGACGCCAACCGTCCCGATTCCGCCCGGTCGCTCTTCCACCGCCTGGTGGAGTACTACCCCAAGAGCGAATTCGCCGAGCGGGCGGCACTGATCGCCCCGCTCATCGCCCACGCGAAGGGACAGCACCAGCTCGCGGCCCGCGAACTCGAGGCCGCCATCGATTCGGGAGTGCTGGCGGGGTTCGCGGCCGACGCGGGCCGGTACTGGGGCGCCCGCGCCCTCGAAGCCGCCGGCGACCGCGAGCTCGCCACGGCACGCTACCGCACCCTCCTCGAACGCGGACCGGAGAACTACTACGCCCAGCGCGCGGCCGCACGCCTCGGGGTCACGCCGTGGCGCTTCGGCGCCTCGCGAGTGGACACGGCGGGCACGCCGGTGGCGCTGCAGCGGGTGCGGTTGCTGGAGGAACTCGGGCTCGACACCGAGGCGCGATTCGAGCTCGACGCCTTCGGGAGCGAGGCCACCACGCCCACGGAGCTGCTGGAAGCGGCCGCAGCGCTGCTCGCCGCCGAGCACCCGGCGCGGGGGTCGCGCCTGGCGCTTCGGGCCATCGCCGCCGGCGCACCGCGCGACGGTCTCACGCTGCGCCTCTTCTACCCGCTGCCGCACGCGGCCTCGCTCCGCGCCTCGGCCGCCGCGGCAGGACTCGATCCCTGGCTCGCCGCCGCGGTGATCCGGCAGGAGTCGGGATTCGAGCCGCGGGCCGTCTCCGGCGCCGGGGCCCGCGGCCTGATGCAGGTGATGCCCGCCAACGGCGCCCCGCTCGCCCGCGCCATCGGCCTCGCCGACTGGGACGTGGCCCTGCTCTTCGAGCCGGACGTGAACCTCGCCATGGGCACCCGCCACCTGGCCGAGGCCCTCCGCCGCTATCCCGACCTGGAGCGCGCCCTGGCCGCCTACAATGCCGGCGGGTCGCGCGTAGCCCGCTGGAACCGCACCCTCCTCGACGGCACCACCACCGACCAGCCGTTCGACGTGGAACTGTACGTCGAGCGGATCCCGTACCTCGAGACGCGCGGCTACGTGCGCAACATCGTCGTCAATCGGGAGATGTACCGCTTGCTGTACGAGTCATTGTAGGGACAGGGCCCCGCCCTGTCCGCGTACGCTTGCTGACCTTTCGCCCCTCCGCATCAAGCAGCAACGGATGGTGCGCCGTCACCACCGGCACCGCGCGGCCCAGGAGCTCGGCGAGAAGCACTTGGCGCCCGGTGGACGGCAGGATGTCGTTGCCGCGGATCACGAGGGTGATGCCGTGCACCAGGTCGTCCACCACCACCGAGAGCAGGTAGGTCCACTGCCCGAGCGCGTCGCGCACCACCGGATCGCCGTGGTCGCGGGACGGATGCTGGGCAATGGTGCCGTGCAGCAGGTCGGCGGTCTCGGTGGGGCGGTCCGGGAGCATCACGCGCACCACGCATTTGCCCTCGCGCTCCACCGGTTGGCCACGACAGGTGCCCGGGTAGCGCCGCTCGCCGTGCGCGTCGGGGGACGGGAGGTCGCCCCGGGTGCAGGTGCATCCGTAGAGGAGCCCGGCCGCGCGGAGCTGCTCGAACGCGGCGAGATAGCGGGCCGGGTTGTCCGATTGGCGATAGGGGGACGGCGGGGGACCCTCGAGCGACGCCAGCGACTCCCGGTCCACGGCCATGCCGCTGTCGCGGAGCTGGTCAAGGATGGCGCGCTCGAAGGCGGACGAGCAGCGCGTGCGGTCGTGGTCTTCCATCCGCACGACAACCCGCGCCCCGGTTGCCCGCGCGATGCCCTCGAGCCAGCGCAGGTGGAGCAGGTGGCCCTCGTGGAGCACGCCCGTGGGGGAGGGGGCAAAGCGGGTGACGGCCGCCACCCCGGGCCGGAGCGCCCGCCACCGGGCCGCGACCGTTTCGAGGGTTCGTGAATCCATTCCTCCGCCGAGCGAGTCATCCCCGAGCCGGAGGTCGGTGTGCACGTCGTGATGCGAGTCCGGAATCTGCTCCCCCTGGTGGTCGCCCTGCCGCTGGCGGCACAGCAGCGGTCCATCAATCTCACCGGTCGCCCTGCGGCCGCGCTCGAGGAGGGGATCACCTCGGTGATCGGCCTCCAGGAGGTGGCGCCAGGCAAGGTGGTGCTGTCCGACCTCCAGGAACAGCGCCTGCTCTTCGCCGACCTGGGCGCCGGGACGCTCCGCGACGTGGCCACCCGCGGCGGCGGCCCGGGCGAGTGGCAGACGGCGATGACCGTCACTCCGGGACCGGGAGGCACCGCCTACGTGGCCGACCCGTCCCTCCGCAAGTTCCACGTGATTGACGCCACGGGGAAGATCGTGCGGACGGTCCCCTTCCCCGAAGGGGACGGGAACACACCCGGCCGCATCTCGATCACGATCCCGAGGGGCACCGACGCCCAGGGGCGCATCTACCTCACCGGGTCACCGTTCACGCCGGGCTCGCAGGAACAACCCGACAGCATCCCGATCCTGCGCTGGGATCCCCGCGCGTCCCGCACCGACACGGTGGCAATGATCAAGAACGAGACCCGCGTCACGCAGTCGGGCGGCTCCGGCAACATGCGCGTGATGGCGAGGGTGGGTGGCGGCCCGTACTCGCCCACGTCCATCTGGGCGCCGCTCCCCGATGGCCGCGTGGCGATGGCGCATCCCAATCCGTACCGGGTGGATATCCTCGAGGGACGCGGCCGGGTCCGCAGTGGCACCGCGGTGCCCTACACCCCGATCCGCATCGGCAAGGCGGAGCGCGACCAGTTTCGCGAGGCCCAGGCGAACGCTCCGCGGATGACCATGCGGGTGGGACCGGGCGGCGCCACCAGCATGTCCACCGGCGGCTCGGGGCCCACGCCACCGGCAATCGCCGACGACGAGTTCCCCGCCACGATGCCACCGTTCAGCGGCACCCAGCTGCAGGTGGCGCCAAACGGGGAGATCTGGGTGCTCCGCACCCGGCCGGCGAGCGACCGCACCCCCACCTACGACATCTGGTCGCCCAACGGCCAATTGGTGGGCAGGGCGACGCTCAAGCCCAATTCGCAGGTGGTGGGATTCGGCCAGGGATCGGTGTACGTGACGCGACAGGATCCGGAGGACGACCTGCGCTACCTGGAGCGGTACGCGCTGTAGACGGAGGACGGAGGACGGAGGGTGGAGAACGGAGGCTGCCCAAGGCTTCAGCTCGCCCCCCTCCGTCCTCCGTCCTCCGTCCTCCGCCCTCCGTCCTCCGTCCTCCGTTATCCGCCTTCCGCCAGGAACGCCCGCTCCGCCTCGAACAGGCGCTCCTGATCCCGCGGGCCGAGTTCGGGACAGGCGACCGGAAGCGACCACGCCGTGGTCACCACCCCGCGGCGATCGAGGTCGGCCAGCACGGTCCCGGTGAACGCCACGGGATCCCACGCCGCCACGGGGCCGCTGCTCGCCAGCACCGGCGACATCGCGTCGCCGGCCCTGGGCGAGGAGAGCTCCCACCACCGGAGCGGGGCGCTGCGGTACGGCCGGGTCGTCATCCATTCACTCCACATCGGCGCATCGACCCCCGCCCCGCCGGGCAACCAGCCGCTCCCCGCGCAGCGCAGGATGGTGCGGCTGATGCGCGGATCGGCCGCGCGAAGTGCGATCGCCGTCACCGCGCCGGCCCCCGTGCCCACCACCGCGATGCGGGTCGAGTCCACCAGGCCGCGGGCCACGAGGGCGTCGAGCACCGCCCGCAGGTCGGCCACGTCGTCGCCCGGCCACCGGATCAGCAACCCGTTGGAGAGGTCGTAGCCGAAGCCGGTGGACCCCCGGGGGTTGGCCCGGAGGACCAGCCACCCGTTCGCGGCGTGCGCCAGCGCGAAGGGCGCGTACCCGGCGCCCGCCATCGCGTGCGGCCCGCCGTGCAGGTCCACCAGCAGTGGTGCGCGCGCCTCTGCCGCCAGCCCGGGTGGGCGCAGCAGCCAGCCGTGCACCGGCGTGTCGCCGGCGCCGCGCAGGTCGAGCTCCTCCACTTCGCCGTCGAACGGACGCGCGTCCTGCTCCACCAGGAACCGGAACTCGTGCGCGCGGTCGAGCCGAAAGCGGACCAGCGAGCCGGGATCGGTCATGGTGCGCCGAATCGCCACGGCCCAGTCGCCGCGCTGGGCGATCGCCGCGAGCTCGAGGAGGTGGGTTCCGGTGGTGGCGGGCTGCAGCCGGCCGTTGCGCGCGTCCACGCGCATCAGGTTGCGCGCCCCGCGATCCTCCACGGCGAACCAGAGCCATCGCGAGTCGCCGCTCCACGCGATGTCGTGCACGTCGCGATCGAGTCCCACCGTGAGCCGACGCAACCCGGTGCCATCGGGACGCAGGATGATCAGCTCCGCCGCCATCCACCCCTGCGGCGTGATCGCCTGGCCGGTGAAGGCGATCCATTCCCCGTTCGGCGACACCCGCGGCGTGTGCCAGCGTCCCCCGGTCCCGGCCAGGTATCGGGTCGTCCCGGTGGCGACATCCACCACGTGCAACGAGGCCGATTCGGGCGCCTCCCGCGCATCCGCGGCCCGGCCCGACACCACCAGCCGGCCCGCATCGAGCCAGTCGAACTCGGCGAGCCCAGCCAGCTCGGGCTCCGCGGGCCCGAGCCGGAATCCGTCGGCCGTGAGGCGGCGCACCGCCCCGCCGCTGCTTGACACCACGTGCAGTGCCAGGCGCGCATTGCGGTCGCCGCTGCGGTCCGGACCCGTGCCCGCGTCACGGTCGGCGGCCAATGCGATCGAGGCGCCATCGCGCGACCAGCGGTAGGCGGTGATCTCGCCCGCCATCGTGGCCACGATGCGATCCGGTGCCGACGGCGCGTCACGCACCACCAGCCGCGTGGAGTCACCGGCGCGCACCAGGCGCGCCAGCGCCGTGCCCTGGGGGGCGAACGCCGGACGTCGGCCCTCGCCCACCACGACCGCTTCGCCGCCCTCCGCCGGGCTCACCTGCACCTGGTCGGCAAAGCCCGCCCCGTCGGCGGCCGGGGCGCGCAGCGTGTACGCCACGAGGCCGCCACCGGCATCCACCGCGGCGTCGCGCACCCGGGTGCGATCGAACCACTGCGCCTGGAGCGGCGCGGCGAGCAGCACGACCGCGACCAGCCCGCGCATCAGGCCGGTGCCCGCCGCGCCGCCAGCTCCTGCTGCACCCGGGCGAGCAGCATCTCCACCGCGATCCGGTTGTGGCCGCCCTCGGGGATGATCACGTCCGCCCAGCGCTTCGACGGCTCCACGAACTCCAGGTGCATCGGTCGCACCGTCGCGAGGTACTGGCGCACCACGTCGTCCACCGTGCGCCCGCGCTCGGTCACGTCGCGGAGCATCCGGCGGATGAAGCGGATGTCGTCGGCCACGTCCACGAACACCTTGATGTCGAAGAGCGCCCGGAGCCGCGCCTCGGAGAAGAGCAGGATCCCGTCCACGATCACGATCGGGGCCGCGGCGACCCGGACCGTGGCCGCCGCCCGGGTGTGCGCCGGAAAGTCGTAGGTGGGCTTGTCGATCGCCTCCCCCGCGGCCAGCGCCTGGAGGTGCGTCACCAGCAGGTCGTTGTCCAGCGAATCGGGGTGGTCGAAGTTGACCTGGCGCCGCTCCTCGAGCGTGAGGTGGGCGAGGTCCTTGTAGTAGCCGTCCTGGTCGAGGAAGGCCGCCTCCGACCCCGACGACTCCAGGATCGCACGGGCCACGGTGGTCTTGCCGGAACCGGAGCCACCCACCACGCCGATGATGAGGGGGCGGGCCCGTCTCGCCTGGGGAGGCATCGTGGTCACCGAATGGTCATCCCGAGCGGAGCGGCCTGGAAGGCCGCGGAGTCGAGGGATCTGCTTTCAGTGCATCGAGCCATCCCCATTCCTCGGCGCGATCCACCCAGGTCGGGTTGGCGTTGCTGACCAGATCCACCTTCTTGGACCGTCGCCATCGCTTGAGCTGCTTCTCCCGGGCGATCGCCTCCACGGGTGAAGCGGCCTCCTCGAAGTAGACGAGGCGGTTGATGCGGTACTGACCGACAAAGGACGCAGGCGATGCGTGCCGATGTTGCCACCACCGCCGGAACAGATCGCTGGTCACGCCGATGTACAGGCGGCGTCCCGTTGATGCGAGGACATAGACCCACATCCCTCCACGATAGGTGGGATGCCGCTGGCCAAGGCACCATGTTGCTGCATCGAGGTACGGAAAAGCAGATCCCTCGACTGCGGCGGCTTCGCCGCCTCCGCTCGGGATGACCACCGCAGTGCGCGTCCCTCACTGTATACGCCCGATGTCGAGCCGCAGCTCGTACCAACCGTCGCGCTGCCAATGCTGCACCAGGATGTCGTGGCGCCCGGTGGCGGTAAACTCCACTTCCTTCACGCGGGACTCACCCGGCTCGGGATCCTCGAGCACGACGCGGCCATCGATCGCCACCCAGACGGCGTCATCGGCGATGGTGCGGAGCAGGTAGCGACCAGGCGCCAGGGTGACCGTGCCGCGCGCCGTGGTGCGCACGCCGGCTTGCGGGATCTCCTGGCGCGGCGGCCGGTACCAGGTGAGGTCGAGGCGGGTGGTGTCCATCGTGGCCACGACGGCGGCGGTCGAGTCGAACGGGATCGTCGGGGCACCGCGAAATTCGAGGTGCCACGCCACCGACGGCACGAACCGCCCCCAGCCGAACCGCCACGGGGTGTTGGCCGCCACCCGCTCGCCGAACGGCGTGGTGAACGGCCGCGGGCCGGTGTACTCCAGCTCGACGCGCCAGTCGTGCTCGCGTCCCGCCGTGGGCACCACCGTCAGCGTGTCGCCCACGTGCCCGGCTTCCGCGGACACCGACACGACGCCCTCCACCGTCACCAGTCTCCAGTTCCCGGTTGGTCCCAGGACCCGAAGCCGCTGCGGCACCGCGTCGCTCCGCCCCACCGGCCAGAGCTTGGGACTCCGCCAGTCGTAGGGCCCCCACTCGTCCACGATGATCGTGCGCCGGCCCCGCATCCCGCCGGCGGGAATCATCGCGTCCATCCCGCCCCGGAGCCGGGGCACCACGTACTCCGGCGGGATAGGCACCGGCGCCGGCCTTCCCGTGGCGCTCGGCGTGACCACGATCCGTGCGGTGTCGCCGGCCGCCCGCAGCACGGTGTCCACCGCGCTGAACACGTTGCCATCGATCCGCGCACCCTGGGTGTTCTCGATCCGGAGCGCGTTGGCATGGTCCGAGAACGTGTTGCCCAGGATCACGTAGTCGCGCGACCGCGTGTCCCGGTGCTTCGGGTATCCCCAGTCGCTCGGCTCGAGCCGGTTCCACCAGAGCCGGATCGCCGTGGTGTCGCCGTCGAAGGTGTTGCCCGCGATCCGCAGCTCCTGGCCATGCTCGATCGCCATCCCCTCGTCGTTGTCCCTGAACGTGTTGTGCAGGAACGCCGACTGCCACGAGTAGCCGCCCCACACCCCGTGCCAGTTCTCCTCGATCCGGTTGCGCACGAACACGTTGCGCGAGAAGGTGGTCTCGATGCCGTTGGTGGGGGCGTGGGAGAAGTCGTTGCCGTAGAAGAGGTTGTCGTTGGCGCCACCCTCGCCGGTGTCCATCGTGGACTGGCCGGCCCAGAGGAAGAGCCCGTCGCCGCCGTGGGTCACCGAGTTGTGGGCCACCACGTTGTGCGACGATTGCTCGTACATCAGCAGGCCGGCCGAGTCCTGGCCCCGGTTGTAGAAGCCGTGCGAGTAGCCGCGCACGTTCCAGTCGATCCGGTTGTGGAGGATCCGGTTGTGCGACGACCGGTACATCCCGATCCCCAGCGCGGAGTTGAACGAGAGGTCGTTGTTCCAGATCAGCATCCGGGTGGTGCGGGTCATCAGCAGGCCGTTCATTCCCTGCCGCCCCGTGACACCCTTGATCTCGCCGCCGGTGACGCCATCGAGGTAGATCGCCGCGCCCTTGGCCAGCCACTCGTTGCGGTCGTTCTGGTGAAACGACATCCAGTCCACCAGCGACTCCTTCTCGATCCCGGAGAGGAGGCGCGGCTTCCAGTTGTGCGACAGGTCGAGGTCGAGCAGCCGGAGGTCGCGGGTGCCGGTGGCATGGATCGCGATCTTGTAGCCGCGGATGCTGCCGCCCCGGATGGTGACCTGCAGCCCGGAGTCCACCACGATCGCGGTGCCGGCGAACCGATCCGGGCGCGCGCGATCCGGATGTCCCACCAGCTCGACGCCACGGAGGTCGAGGGTGACCCGGCTGCCGCGCACGGTGATCACGGGGCCGCCGGCCGCGGGCGCGGCGTAGCTCCCCGGTGCAATCCGGGTGTTCGCGGTGATCACCATCCCGGGGGTGAGCGGCACGGTGCGCTGGGCGGCCAGCGGCGGAGCGAGCAGCAGGACCAGCAGGAGGGGTCGGCGCATCCCTGTATACTAAGAAGGGCGTGCCCCTGCGCGCCCAGCCCCCACCCGTGCGGAGACTCCGATGCAGCGTGCCCGGCTCCTGTTGCTCGCCACCCTGCCGTTCGGGCTCGCGGCACAGGACACGCCCGCACCCGGGGCCGTCGCGGTGCTGCGCGGCCAGTGGGACCGCTGGCTCTTCACCGGGCAGCGCGAGGCCGGCGTGGACCTCGAGCGGAGCCTGGTGACCGTGCGCATCGACTCCGTCACCCGGTCACCGACGGGACGCGTGCTGCACGCCGTCCAGGGCAACCAGGCAGTCGGCACGGTGCGCTTCGACTCGTCCGGCCGGTTCGTGGGGCTCACCGCCCGGCTGCTTCCCTCGCCGCCGTCGGGACTGCGCCGTCCCGACGCCGACCACCGGCAACAGGAACTGTGGCGCCGATTCGAGGGCATGAGCCAGATGAACGGTCGACTCTGGCTCGCCGAGGCGCGATTCTGGCCGCTCGCGTATGCGTTCCGTCCGGCCCAGGCCGCGGTGGGCGCTCGCTGGAGTGACACCCTGCGACTCCGCGCCGCCGATCTCGGCCTCCGGCAGGAGATGGATCTGGTGCGACACAGCGTGATCACGGGCGACACGGTGGTGGACGGACGACGGCTCTGGCTGGTCCGGGACAGCGCCGTGGTGCGGCTGCTGGAGCGGTTCCCCCCGATCGAACGGGACGCGATGCGGACCCGCAATGTCACCGGCATCGAGATCGGCCGCATGGCGTGGGACCCGGTCGCGGGACACCCGCGCTGGCGCGACGATTCGCTCCGGGCCAGCGGCAGCATCGAGGACTCGCTGCCTGACGGGCGGATCCCGATGCACCCGACGCGATTCGAGCGCTTCCGACGGATCGCATTCCTGCCGGCACCCGAGGGACGCGACGCCCAGCGACGGTGGATCGAGGCGGACCTTGTGGCCGAGGCACCGGCCCCCAGGCCCCGACCGTCCGAGCTGCTCGCCACCGGTGACACCGCGGCCGCACTCGACGCCCTCGCCCACCGCACCGGCTACGACGCGGTGCTCGATGCCGCCGAGGCGCGCGTCGTGGTGCTCGCCCTCGACAATCCGGCGCGGGCACTCGCCTGGCGTGCCAACTCCTCGTTCCTGGAGCAGGACACCCGCAACCGGCTGTTGCAGCCCGTGCCCGCCCTGACGCCCGACACCTCGCGCTGGCGCTGCACCCCCGAGGCATGCCGCATCCTGGCCGAGGCCTGGCCGGGGTCGAGCGAGACCGAGCTCCGGTCGCTCGGGCTCGTGGCGCGGTTCGCGCTGGACCCGCGGCAGTGGGCGGACACGATCCTGGCCCGGGAGGCCGGCGACCCCGAGCGGCTGCGCACCGCAGCGTGGCTGGTCCGCGGAGTCGGCGCCACCTGGCCGGCGGCGTCGCACGCGCCGTTGCCCGGGGCCGGTGCCGACTGGCCCGCGTGGGTGGAGTGGATGGATGGCCGGAGCGCAGAGTATGGCCGACTCGCGATCCCCGGCCGCGACACCACCCTGTCGCCGGTGCGGCTGCGGTTCGGTGACAGTCACCTTGCCGCGATCCGGATGCGTGAACTCCTCACCGGACGACGCGTGCAGCAGGAACTGGCGTCGGCACTCGCGACCGCGACCAGCGACACCGCGCGTGCCGTCTATCGCTTCCTGCTCACCCGGCTCGGCGCACCGCAGGAACCCACCGACCAGATCGCAGCCCGTTTCGCCTCGGGCGACCCCGTGGTGCGCGATGCCGCGCGCCGCGAAGTCAGCGCCCTGCTGGCGGGCGCCCCGATCGCCGACTCGGCCACCATGCGCACGCTGCAGGCGATGGTGCTGGAGGCGGCGATTGACGGCACCGGTCCCCTGAGCGAGCCGCGCGCCAATGGCACGCCCCGGTTCCCCCGGTATGCGCCCCGTGCCGGCGACTCCGTCTACATCCGCGCCCACGCGCTGCATCCCGACCTCCGCGCCCGCTGGGCCCGCGTCGGCACGATGCTGACCGACTCCGGTGCCGTGGAGCCGCGGGATCGATTCCCGGTCTCCGTCTATGCGCCGGGGGAGGTGCGCCGTGCCGGCGTGTTCGCGCGCGTGCGCTTCTCGTTCTGGCAGTGGGTTCCTGGTGCCCGCGCCGCGCCGAGCCCGGGGGCGTGGATCACCGACCACGAGCTCGACCTGATGTGGAACGGGGAGCGGTGGGTGGTGGTGGGTGGGTCGCAGATGATCACGTGAAGGCACGGGGTCCTGAGTCCTGTGCCCTTCCTCACGTCTCAGGACTCACGCCTCACGCCTCACTCGCATACGCCTCCATCGGCGGACAGGTGCAGATCAGGTTGCGGTCGCCGTACGCCTGGTCGATCCGGCCCACGGTGGGCCAGCTCTTCCGCTGGCGCAGGCCGGGCGCCGGATACGCCGCGAGCTCCCTGCCATACGGACGATCCCAGCCGTCGGCGATCACCATCTCGAGGGTGTGCGGCGCGCCCTTGAGCACGTTCCGGTCGCGGGCCGCCTCGCCGCGCTCCACCGCGCGGATCTCCTCGCGGATCGCGATCATCGCCTCGATGAACCGGTCCAGCTCTTCCTTGGGCTCGCTCTCGGTGGGTTCCACCATCAGGGTGCCCGCCACCGGGAACG
>CAZNOJ010000008.1:0-41673 GCA_964574665.1 uncultured Gemmatimonadaceae bacterium | reverse complement strand
TCGAGCACCTCGTCGCGGTTCTCCTCGATGGCCTGGCGGCCGATCTCGGGACGGGCCCCGGCGCCGAGCCCGCGGGTCAGCTTCCGGCCGATCTGGACCTTGACGTCGCTGCGGGAGTTCCCCAACGCCTGAGCATCGGTGTTGACCGAGATGAACTGCACCCCGGTGAGCTGCTCCTCGATCATGCGGTTGACGGCATTGCCCCCGCCGCCGCCCACCCCGACCACCTTCATCCGGGCGCTCTGCGCCGGCTGCTCCTCGAGCTCGAACACCATCCCGTTCCCCATATGCCGTGCCCCCCGAGAGCCGGTCAGAAGAAGTCCTGGAACCACCGCTTGACTGGGCCGAGCACCCGCTCCACGGCGGGCGACGTGCGACCGCCCGCCCCGAAGCCACCCCCCTGGGCGACCTGCCGGGCACCGTAGAGGGCCAGCCCCACCGGAACGGCGTAACCCGGGAAAGCTACACGATCGACCAAGCCCCTGAGGCCAGCGGCCGGGACCCCGATCCGGACCGGGGCCGCGAACACGTCGCGGACCAGCTCCACCATCCCCGGAGCCGCCGCCCCGCCCCCCGAAAGCACCACCCCCGCCGGCAGCCCGGCCATCGCCCAGCCGGCGCGGGTGATCTCGTCGGAGGCCAGCTCCGCCACCTCCTGGAGCCGCATGTGCATGATGTGGGCGATCGTCCTGCGAGTGGCATGCCGGACCGGATGCCCGTGGGAGGCGGCCAGCTCCACCCGCTCCCCCTCCGGCACCAGCGGCTCGTAGGCCGCACCGTACCTGACCTTGAGCTGCTCGGCCTCGGCCTGGGGCACCTGGAGCCCGTGCACCAGGTCGCTGGTGACGTGCCCGCCGGCAAACCGGAGCGAGGCGGTGTGACGCAACTTGCCACCCTGGAAGATCGCCACCGTGGTACTGCCCCCCCCGAACTCCACCGAGACCACCCCGGCCTCGCGCTCCTCCGGGGTGAGCACCGCCAGCGAGGAGGCGAGCGGCTCGACCACGAACTCGCCCACATGCCACCCCGCCTTCTCGACCGCCTTGCGGAGGTGGGCCAGGGCGCTGGCCCGGGCGGTGATCAGGTACACCTCGGCCTCGAGCTGCTCGCCGGTCATGCCGATCGGGTCGGCATGGCCGGCCTGCCCGTCCACCCGGTAGTCGTGGGCAATGGCATGCAGCAGTTCCTGGTCGTGGCCGAAGGAGACGTCGCTGGCCACGTCGTTGACCCGGGCAAGGTCGGCGGTGCGGATCTCGCTCCCGGTCACCGAGGCGACGCCGTGCGACACCCGCTGCGCCACGTGCTCCCCCGCCACGCCCACGTCCACCGTGCCCACCTCGAGCCCGGCCATCCGCTCGGCGTCCTTCATCACCTTGCGCACCGCGCGCACCGTTTCCTCGAAGTCGCGGATGGCCCCGCGTCGCACCCCGGTGGATGGTTCGGTCGCCACGCCGAGAATCCGCAGTCCCCAGGACGGACCGCTCCCGGTGACCTCACCGATGATCCCCGTGACACGGGTGCTGCCGAGATCGAGTGCGGCCACCAGCCGCTGGACGGGGACACTCACGCGGGACTCCTCCTCACGAACATCCGGCCGGCAAAGCGCGCATCGATGGTGGCCCACCCGAGCTGCCGCGCTTCGAGCGCGTCGCGCACCGCGGCGAGCTCGAGGAACTCCGGTGCCCCCGCGCCGGCCGGCACACGGACCGAGCGGAGGCCGGCCCGCAGCACCACGTCGCCCCCGATGCGGACGGCACGGTCGATCACGGCGAACCAGGCCGGGTCGGTGGCCTGCAGGCGACCGAGCAGGGCGGCCACCACGCTGTCCTGCTCGCTGAGCGGGAGCGACGTGGTGAGGCGCGAAGGGAGGACCGGCAGCGCCTGGCCGCGATCGTCCATCACCACCACCTGGTCGTCGTGCCGCACGATGGCCACTGCGGGTGCCTCGACCACTTCCACCACGAGGGTGCCCGGCAGCCGACGGCGCACGGTGGCCTCGCGCACGCCCGCGTAGCCGCGCGCCCGCGCCGCGATCGGCGCGAGATCAATCGCCACGTGCGCATCCGGTGGAATGCCGAGCGCCTCGACCAGGGCGTGTTCCTCGAGGTGGCGCAGCCCGACCACCTCGATGGAGCGGACCGCGAAGAAGTCGAGCCGGCGCACGGCCACCTGCCAGAGCGCCAGCACGCCGATCACGAGCAGTGCGCCGAGCCCCCAGATCGCCCCGCGGCGCGTCATCGCGCGCCCCGGCGCCGGGCGGTCATCACGGCGGGCCCCACTCGCGTCACGTCACCGGCTCCCAGGGTGAGGAGCACGTCGCCCTGGCGCAGCAAGGCGGCCACTTCGGACTCCACTTGGTCGCGGCGCGGGACATAGGCGAGGTGCCCCACCCCGGCCTGGCGCGCGGCGCGCACCACCAGCTCCCCGGTCACGCCCGGGATCGGATCCTCGCGCGCCGGGTACACATCGAGCACCACGGCGACATCGGCCTGGGTGAGGGCGCGGCCCATCGCGGCCGCATGCTCGCGCGTGCGGGAGAAGAGGTGCGGCTGGAAGACGGCCACGATGCGCCGCGCCGGGAATGCCTGTCGCGCGGCGTCGAGCGTGGCCAGCAGCTCGGTCGGATGATGCGCGTAATCATCCACGAAGGTGACGCCGCCCACCTCCCCCAATCGCTCGAAGCGGCGGCCGACCCCGACGAACTGCTCGAGCCCGCGCGCGGCCGCCGCCAGGTCGGCACCGAGCAGGCGCGCCACGCCGAGTGCGGCCGCGGCGTTGCGCAGGTTGTGCATCCCCGGCACCTGCAGCGTGAGGGTGACCTCTGCACCGTCCCGCCAGCGCACGGTGACCCGCGAACCGGCGGCCGAACCGCCGTAGGGATGGATGGTGACATCGGCGCTCGCCTCTCGGCCGAATCGCTGCACGCGGGCGCCGAGGCGCGCGGCCACCCGTTGGCTGCCGGGATCGGCGGTGCCGATGAGCACCTGCTCGGCACCGGCGGCGAAGCGCACGAAGGCATCCTCCATCGCCTCCAGCGATCCGTAGCATTCGAGGTGATCGGCCTCGACATTGTTGATCACGGCGATGGTGGGACGCAGGGTGAGGAACGCCTGGTCGTACTCATCCGCCTCGACCACCCAGAGATCGGAGGAGGCGAGCCGGGCGTTGCCACCCCAGGCGGCCACGCGTCCTCCCACCAGGCCGGAGGGGGCGAGACCGGCGGCGGTCAGCGCCTCCGTGGTCATCGCGGTGGTGGTGGTCTTGCCATGCGTGCCGGCGATCGCCACCAGGGTGCCGCGATTGACCAGCTCCGCGAGGGCGACCTTGCGCGGAATGATGGGAAGGCCGCGCTCTCGCGCCGCCACCAGCTCGGGATGGTCATCGCGCGCCGCTGCGGTATGGACGATGGCCCGCACCCCATCGAGGTGCGCCTGATCCACGCCCTTGTGCACCGTGGCCCCGGCGGCAGCCAGGTCGGCAAAGGCGGAGTCGTCGCTGTCGCAGCCGGTGACCGGCACGCCGCGCCGCAGGGCGGCGAGGGCGAGCGCACTCATGCCGGCTCCCCCGATGCCGAGGAAGTGGATGGGTCGGGGGTCTTTGGGGTCGAAGAGGGAGGCCACTGTCTCCCAAGATAGAGGATGAGGCAAGGGCAGGCAAAGCAAGGCGTGGCAGCAACTTCACGCCGTGGCGCTCGGGGACCCTGGGAGCTAGGAGGCGCCCACCAGCGCGGCGACCCGGGCGGCGATCTCCCGAGCGGCGTCGGGTCGTCCCCGCTCCAGGGCGCGCTCCCGCATGGTGGCGAGGGCGGGGCGGTTGCCGAGGAGCGCGGCCACTTCACGCTCCAGGCGTTCGGGCGTGAGTTCGGCCTGCGGCAGCAGCACCGCTGCGCCCGCCTCCGCGGCAGCCCGGGCATTGTGGGTCTGGTGGTCGGCCGCGGCCGAGGGCAGCGGCACCAGGATGGCGGGGATCCCCCAGGCCGCCAGTTCCGCCAGCGTCATCATGCCGGCACGGGCCACCGCCAGTTCGGCCACGGCCCAGGCGTCTGCGATCGGATCGAGGAAGGGCACCACGTGAATGGCCGGCGGGTCGTGGTACTTGGCGAACTGGTCGTGCAGGCCGCGCCCCGTGGCCCAGATCACGTGGCGATGCCTGGCGCCGCCGGCGGCGAGCCAACTCGCCACCGCGGCGTTGAGGGCCAGCGAGCCCTGGCTCCCTCCCGTCACCACGATGGTGGGTTGCTCGATGGTGATGCCGAACGCGGCGTGGGCGAAGGGCGTCCGGTGGCGATCCGGTGGCACGATGGGGGCACCCGTGACGAGGGCGCGATCCCGGGTGGCGGGTGGAATGCCCTGCAGCGTTTCCGGATTGCCGAGCCAGATCTCGCGGACCCGGCGCGCCACCAGGCGCGTGCCGAGCCCCGGCTTCACGTCCAGCTCCAGGATGGCGGTGGGAATGCCGCGACGGGCTGCACTCCACACCAGTGGGGCGGCAACGTAGCCACCGGTCCCGATCACCAGGTCTGGGCGCACCTCGTCGAGCCAACCCCCGATCGCGCCGTGGAGCCGCACCGCACGCCATGGCCACCCGGCATTGCGCCACCACTGCCGCCGGTGCAGGGGCGCGAGGGGGAAGAGGCGATGCGGCAGGCCGCGCGACGGCAGGATCGTGGCCTCCACGCCGCGCTCCGCGCCGGCAAACAGCAATCGCCAGTCCGGGTGCAGCGCGCGGACCGCGTCGGCGATCGCGATGGCCGGGAAGAGGTGCCCCCCGGTGCCGCCGCCGGCGAGGATGATGGTGGTCATCGGGTGGCCGGCTTGCCGCGACGGCGACCGATGGCGACCAGCACGCCGGCCGACACGAGGTAGATCACCAGCGACACGCGTCCCGCCGAGATGAAGGGCAGCGTCACGCCGGTGGTGGGACCCAGCTTGAGGGCGACCGCCGCATGCAGCAGCGCGGAGCCGGCCACCATCGCGGTGAGTCCGCCTGCCAGCGCCACGCCGAAGAGGTCGGGTGCGGTCCTGGCGATCCGGAAGCCGAGCCAGCAGAAGAGACCGAACAGGAAGGCCAGCACCGACACCCCGAGGAAGCCCAGCTCCTCGCCGATCACCGAGAGGATGAAGTCGGAGTAGCCGTAGGCCATGCGCCCGAGCTTCTGGGTGCCCTCGCCGAAGCCCACGCCGACCACGCCACCATTGCCGAGGCCGATGAGGGAATTGCAGACCTGGGACTCCACGTCGCATTCCAGCGACGGCACCAGGAACTCCTCGACCCGGGAGCCGCGCTCGGCGTTGGTGGTGAGGTAGGCGCCGCCTGCCGCGGCCCCGACCGCCCCGAGCAGCAGCAGGTGGCTGATGCGTGCGCCGCCGACGAACGCGACCGCCACGCCCACCGCGCCGAGGAGGATCGCCATCGAGAGGTTGGTCTGCACCGCCACCAGCAGCACCACCGCCACCACCGGTCGCATCAGCGGCACGAAGCCGTCGCCGAACTTGCGCACCGTCTTGGGGCCGAGTTCGGCCAGCACCGTGGCCATCAGCACCGGCAGGGCGAAACGGGCAATCTCGGAGAGCTGCACCTGCATGCCGGCGAACGCCAGCCAGCGCTTCGAGCCGTTCCGGAACGGCACCAGCTGGCCGATGACGCCCGGCGCATCGCGTCCCCGCCACACCACGGCGACGACGGCGATCACGGCGAGGCCCGCCAGGGTGAGGTACATCAGCGGACGGGCCGCCATGCGCAGCTTGCGGTAGTCGAGGCGGCTCACCAGCAGGAAGAGCACCCCGCCGATCAGGGCGCCGCTGAGCTGTTGCTGCGCCTCGGAGTACCAGCTGTCGAGGTAGGAACCAGCGGC
This sequence comes from uncultured Gemmatimonadaceae bacterium, assembly GCA_964574665.1. Taxonomy (GTDB): domain Bacteria; phylum Gemmatimonadota; class Gemmatimonadetes; order Gemmatimonadales; family GWC2-71-9; genus Palsa-1233. Next base: position 35,819 of record CAZNOJ010000008.1, on the reverse strand, counting down.
GTAGCAGGCGGCCACGCCGACGGCCACCAGCACCAGCGTGGTCATCGCGAGGGCGTTGGTCTCCCAACGCTTCTCGCCGGGGTGGCGCAGCGCCGCGTCGCTCATCGCGCCCGCACCAGGGCGCGGAAGGCGGCCCCGCGCTCCTCGTAGTTGTTGAACTGGTCGTACGAGGAGCAGGCCGGCGAGAGGAGCACCGCCCCGCCCGGCGGTGCCAGCTCGGCGGCACGCGCCACCGCGGCCTCGAAGCCGTCCTCGCGCACCACGCGCATGGCGCCGCCCAGGTCGGCCACCACGAGGTCACCCGCCTCGCCGTAGGCCACCACCGCCACTGCACGCGCGGCGAGCGCGGGGAGGAGCGCCGTGTAGGGCTCTCCCTTGTGCCGGCCGCCGAGGAGCAACACGTAGGGCCGGTCCATCGCCTCGAGGGCGACCCGGGTGGACGACACGTTGGTGGCCTTGGAGTCGTTGATGTAGTGGACGCCGTCCACCGTGGCCACGGGCTCCATGCGGTGCTCGAGCGCGGCGAACCCGCGCAGCCCCTCGGCGATCCGCTCCAGCGACACGCCGGTGGCGTGGACGGCCAGGGAGGCGGCGAGGGCATTGGCCACGTTGTGGTCGCCCAGCGGGGCGAAGTCGCGGCGGGCCAGGAGCGGGCGGTCCGCGATCATCAGCCGGTCGGCGTCGCGATCGAACCAGGCATCGGCGCGATGCCGCACCGAGCAGGTGAGGTGCCGCCCGACGACCGGCGCCACCATCGCGCGCGAGTCGGCGTCGTCGAGGTTGCTGACCCAGATCGCGCCGGGATGCGCGTTGGCGAAGAGCCGCTGCTTGTCGGCATAGTACGCCGCCAGGTCCGGATAGCGGTCGAGATGGTCCGGGGCGAGGTTGGTGAGCACCCCGACGGCCGGTCGCAGGTCGGGGGCGTCGTGCAACTGGAACGACGACAGCTCGACCGCCAGCCATTCGGGTGGCGGATCCGCAAGTGCCACCGCCGTGACCGGGGTGCCGATGTTGCCGCAGGTGGCGGTGCGGCGACCCGCCGCCTCCAGCAACGCCCCGATCAGCGCGGTGGTGGTGGTCTTGCCGTTGGTGCCCGTGACGCCGATCCACGCCGCATCGGGCAACGCGTCGAGTCCGAGCTGCAGTTCGGCCACCACCTCCACGCCGGCGCGGCGCGCGGCCTCGACCGGCGCGGCAGTCGGCGGCACGCCCGGCGACACCACGGCCGCGGCGGCGCGGGCGATGCGGGCCAGGTCGTGTTGCCCCACGTCCACCTCCACGCCGTCGCCGCACTCCTCGCGCAGCAGGGCGGCGTCGGGGGCCCGCGCACTGGAGAGGTCGGAGGCATAGACCGCGATGCCGTGGCGGCGGAGCAGCCGGGTCACGGCCACGCCGCTGCGGCCCAGGCCGAGGACCGCGACCTCGCGGCCCAGGGCGCGCCAGCGCGCGAGGCGGTTCATCGCAGCTTCAGCGTGGCGAAGGCCGCCAGCGCGCAGAAGATGCCGAGGATCCAGAACCGGACCACCACGGTCACCTCGTGCCATCCGGAGCGCTCGAAGTGGTGGTGGATCGGCGCCATCCGGAAGACGCGGTGGGCCTCGGCGTACTCGCGCCCCCGGGTGCGCCGGTGCCACTTGAACACCCCGCGCTGCAGCAGCACCGAGCAGGCCTCGAGCACGAACACGCCTCCGATCACCACCAGCAGGAACTCCGACTTGATCAGCACCGCCATGGTGCCGAAGGCGCCGCCCAGGGCGAGGGCCCCGGTGTCGCCCATGAACACCTTGGCGGGGTGGGCGTTGAACCAGAGGAAGCCGAGCGACCCGCCCATCATCGCCGAGCAGAAGACGGCCAGCTCGCCGGCGCCGGGCAGGTAGAACAGGTTGAGGTAGCCGGTGGTGTCGGTGCGGCCGAGGACGTACGCAAAGAAGGCGAACGCACCGGCGGCGATCACCGAGAGGCCGGCAGCGAGGCCGTCGAGGCCGTCGGTGAGGTTGACGGCGTTGGAGAAGCCCGCGACCACCCCGGTGACGAACACCACGTAGAGCCAGGGAGCCATCACCAGCAGCGTGAACTTGAGGAACGGCACCGTGGTGGCGGTGGCCGGAATCGTCTCCGGCGCCACCACCGGCGAGGCGAGGAGAAAGAGCCCGAGCGAGACCCCGAACACGCCCTGGGAGATCAGCTTCCAGCGTTCCACCAGCCCGCGCGGATTGCCGCGCACCACCTTGAGGTAGTCGTCCACGAAGCCGATCGTGCCGGTCCACAGCATCGCGATCACGGTGACCCACACGAAGTGGTTGTCGAGCCGCGCCCAGAGCAGCACCGGGACCACGGTGGCCAGCACGATGATGATGCCGCCCATCGTGGGGGTGCCGCGCTTGGCCTGGTGCGAAGCCGGCCCCTCCGCGCGGATCACCTGCCCCACCTTGAGGTCGTGCAGCTTGCGGATCACCGCGGGGCCGATCACGAACGCGATCAGCAGCGCGGTGACCATCGCCCCGGCGGCGCGGAACGAGATGTAGGTGAAGAGGTTGAACGGGAGGAAGGAGTCCCCGAGCGGTGCCAGCAGATGATAGAACATCGGCCCTCAGCCGGTGGCGCGGGGGAGAATGGCCGGAAGGATACGTTCGAGGGTCGTGCCGCGGGACCCCTTGAGCACCACCAGTTCGTCGCCGCGCAACTCCAGGGCGAGGAACGGCCCGATGGTCGCGGCATCGGGAGCCACCACCACCCGGCCCGGGTAGTGCGGGGCCACCGCCTCGAAGGCGGGCACGAAGTCGCCCACCAGCGCGAGCACGTCGGGGGCGAGCGCCGCCAGCTCGCGGGCCACCTCCCGATGCAGCTCGGCCGAGGCGTCACCCAGTTCGCGCATGGTGCCGGCCACGAACACCAGCCGCCGACCGGTGCGCAGCGACTGCGCCAGGGCGATGGCGGCGCGGAAGGATTCCGGATTGGCGTTGTAGGCGTCGTGCAGGATGGTGAGCCGACCCTGCTGCACCAGTTCGCCGCGGCCGCCGGGCAGCTCGAACTGCTCCAGCGCGCGCGCGGCGCTGGACGGGTCGAGCCCGAATTCGCGCACCACGCCCCACGCGAACATCGCGTTGCCCGCCTGGTGCTGGCCCCGTGCCGCGAGCAGGAACTCCTCGCCATCCACGGCCACGTGCGGGCGGCCGTCGGCGTCGAGCCGCACGGCGGTCGGCGTGATGTCGGCATCGGCGAGGGCCGCCGTCAGCACCCGGCCGGCGCCGCGCGCCCTGGCGCCCGCCGCGAGTTCGCCCGGTGCGGTGCCCACGATCACCACGGGCACCTCCCGGGTCAGCTCGAGCTTCTCGCGCACCACGCCGGCCACGGAGCCGAACCCTTCGAGGTGGCCCGATCCCGCCGAGGTGACGATGGCCAGGTCGGGTTCGATGATCTCCCGGTAGCGGGCGATCTCGCCCGGCAGGTTGGCGCCCGCCTCGATGACCAGCGCCTCGGTGTCGAACGGTGCCTCGAGGATCGTGAGCGGGACGCCGACGAGGTTGTTGTTGTTGGCGCGCGTCCGCCAGGTGCGCCACCGCGTGCCGACCACGGCGGCCACCATCTCCTTGGTGGAGGTCTTGCCGTTCTGGCCGGTGATCGCGATCACGGGGCCGGGCATGAGGCGCCTGCGGGCCCGGGCCAGGCGTCCCCACGCCACCAGGGTGTCGGCCACCGGGTAGAGCGCCAGGCCCGCGATTGCCGGGGTTCCCGCGCGCACCACCGCGCCTGTGGCGCCGGCGTCACGGGCGGCGGCGAGGAAGTCGTGCCCGTCGAATCGCTCGCCGCGGAGTGCCACGAAGAGTGCCCCGGGGACGAGGGAGCGGGTGTCGCTGGCCACCGCCGTGTAGGTGACCGGGAGCGCGCCATCGAGGTCGAGCGCCTCCCGGACCATGCGGTCGGTGTAGGGCGACGTCACCGGCCCATCAGCCCGCGCACGATCTCGCGCTCATCGAATGGTTCGCGTCGCGTGCCGAGCACCTGGTAGTCCTCGTGCCCCTTCCCCGCCAGCACCACGAGGTCGCCGGGCCGTGCCTGTCCCAGCGCCGTGGCAATGGCGAGGTGGCGGTCGGTCTCCCGCTGGAACCGGGCACCCTGCATGCCGGCCACGATGTCGTTGATGATGGCCTCGGGATCCTCGGTGCGGGGATTGTCGGAAGTGACGATCACCACATCCGCCCCCCGGGCGGCGACACCGCCCATGAGCGGGCGCTTGCCCCGGTCGCGATCGCCGCCACAGCCGAAGACCAGGATCACCCGGCCCGGCGTGATGGCGCGCACCGTGGCGAGCAGCCGCTCCAGGGCATCGGGCGTGTGGGCGTAGTCGCGGATCACGTGGAAGGGCGCATCCATGATGCGCTCCAGGCGCCCCGGCACCTGGGGTGCGGTGGCCAGGCGCTGCACCACCTCCGGCAGCGGCGTGCCGAGTCCCAGCACCACCGCCGCCGCGGCGAGCGCATTGGCGACGTTGAAGTCGCCCGGGAGCGGCAGCGCCACCTCGGCGTGCCCGAACCGCCCATCGAGGGTGAATCGCGACCCCGAGGCGAGCACGTGCACCTCGCTGGCGCGCAGGTCGGCATCCGCCGCCATCCCCCACGTCACCGTCCGCGGTTCGGCGCGCAACACGTGCCACGCCGGATCGTCGGCGTTGACGGAAAGGGTGCCGTCGTGCCGCACCAGCTCCACCAACCGGAGCTTCGCGGCGAGGTACTCGTCCATGCCGCCGTGATAGTCGAGGTGGTCGCGCGTCAGGTTGGTGAACGCCGCGGCGCTGAAGGAGAGGGCGTCGAGCCGCCGCTGGGCCAGCGCGTGCGACGACGCCTCCATGGCGACCCAGTGCACGCCCCGATCCACGAGGCCGCGCAGTGTCTGCTGCAGGTCCACGGGGCCGGGCGTGGTGAGCGACCCGGCGGTGCTGCGGACCGGCGCGCCGCTGCCGTCGAAGGCGCCGAGCGTGCCGATCGAGCCGGCGTCGCGTCCGTCACCGAGCAGGTGTCGCAGCAGGGCGGTGGTGGTGGTCTTGCCGTTGGTGCCGGTGACCGCCACCAGCTTGAGGCCCTGTGCCGGGTGGTGGAACCAGGCCGCGGCGAGGAGTTCGGCAGCACGCCGGGCATCGCGCACCTGCACCTGCGGCAGCGGCGCGTCCACCGGCCGCTCCACCACGGCCGCGCTCGCCCCGGCCGAGGCCGCCCGCGCCACGAAGTCGTGACCATCGGCCACCGCACCGGGCAGCGCGAGGAACAGGGCGCCGGGCGACACCTCGCGCGAGTCCACGGCGAGACCACCGATGATCGGGTCGGCCTCCGGGGCGCGGAGCAACAGGCCCGCGCTGCGCAACTGGTCCACCAGCTGTTGCAGTTGCATCAGCGACCGTCCGCGTGGATCGTGAGCGTCGCCCCGACGGCGATCGAGTCGCCCGCCGCGGGCGCGGTGCGGGTGATGGTGCCCTCGCCCACCAGCCGCACGCGCAGGCCCCGGCGGTGTGCCGCGTGCACGCCCTCGCGCGCCGACCAGCCGACCAGGTCGGGGACGGTGAACTCCTCGACGGGACCGGCCGAGTCGTGGGGCAGTGGAAACGGCACGCGGCGCGGCGGGCCCAGCGTCGGCGGAGGGGTCCGCTGCACCACCACGGGCGATCCCGACATCGTGCGGCCCGGCTCGAGCGGGGAGTCGGGGAGCGCGAGCGCCTGCACCAGCAGGTTGCGGACGATCGGTGCCGCCACCAACCCGCCGTAATACATCGCGCCGCCGGGCTGGTCGATCATCACGTACAGCACGAAGCGCGGGTTGTCACCGGGGAAGAGCCCGGCGAACGCCCCGCGATACTCGCGGATGTAGGCGCCGCCCTTGACCGGGATCTTGGCGGTGCCGGTCTTGCCGATCACCTCCCAGCGGTCGAGCTGCGCCTCGCGCCCGGTGCCGCCGCTGTCGCTGGCGAGCCGGAGGAACTCGAGGAGTCGCGCCGTCACGTCGCGCGGCAACGCCTGACGCAGGGTGTCGGGGCGGTGCCGCCACGTGACCCGACCACTGGGCCATTCGCGGACCTCGCGCACCAGCGTGGGCTGCACCATCGCACCGCCATTGGCCAGGGCGGCATACGCGGCAGCCAGCTGCAGCGACGAGGCGGAGAACTCATACCCCTGGGCCCACGACGGCTGGGTGTAGCGCAGGTTATCGCTCTCGGCCGGCAGCCTGAGGCGGCCGGGCGACTCGCCCGGAAAGCCGGTGCCGGGGGCGGTGCCGAAGCCGAAGGCCCGCAGCACGGTGTACTGCTCCTCGCCGGAGAGCCGCATGGCGAACTTGCTGATCGCGATGTTGCTCGACACCTGGATGGTGCGCGCGAGCCCCAGCAGGCCATCCTCGCGATGCGTATCGCGGATGGTGCGGGTGCGACCGGTGGCCACCTCCATTTCCCACACCCCGCCCTCGCCGGACACGGGCATGGTGTCCTGGGCCCGGCCCGCCGCGAGGAGCGCTCCTGCGGTGAAGATCTTGGCGGTGGACCCGGGCTCGTTGGGTGCCAGGAGCGCGGCGACGCCGGGCTCCGGCGCCGAGCGCTCGGACCCGCTCCGCAGCGAGGCGATGGCGAGCACCTCGCCGGTCGGGGCGTCGAGGATGACCACGTCGCCGCCGAGTGCCTCGTACTGTTCCACCGCGCGCCGGAGGGCACCCTCGGCGATCCCCTGCAGCTCGTGATCAATGGTGAGCAGCACGTCGTGGCCGGCGCGCGGCGCGACGACGGTGGCCTCGGGGATTGCCACGGCGTTGCCGTTGCGATCGCGCCAGTAGCGCTCCTGCCCCGGCGTGCCGGTGAGGAGCGAATCGAAGCCCGCCTCGATCCCCTCGATCCCGCGACCCGACTCCCGGTCGGTGCGGCCCAGGAGCGGCAGCGCCAGCAGTCCCATGGGGTGCTCGCGGGCCAGCACGGGGTCGAGGTGCACTCCCTTGCGGCCGCGGATCGCCTCGACCTGCACGGCGTCGAAGGGACCGTCGAAGTACGGGTACGGCCGCCGGAACTGGGCGTTCACCTGCGCGGCGGGAATCCCGAGCGACCGCGTGAGCAGCCGGCGCATCTCGGCGGGATTCGCCAGTTCGTTCACGGAGATGGTGACGTGGTACGCCTCGAAGGTGGCGGCGAGGGCGGTCCCGTTGCGGTCGTAGATTCCGCCGCGCCGCGCCGGGACCTCGCGCACCCGGAGGTCGCGCTGCGCGGCGCGCTCGGCCCACGCATCGTGCTGCACGACCTGCACGGCGAAGGCACGCCCCACCACCGCCAGGGCGGCAAGGCCGAGCACGGCCTGCAGGAACGCGAGTCGGGTGGCCGGCTTGGCCATCAGCGCCTCGGCACCAGGACGCGCTCGATCTCGCTGTCGGTCGGGATGCGCAGCCCGAGGCCCTCGCCCACCCGGCTCAGCGCGCCCGGCGCGAGGCGGATGGCGTTCTCCGCGGAGGCCTCGGCGTGCTGTCGCGAAACCACCTGGAGCACCCGCTCGAGCGAGTCGATCCGCCCGGACACCTGGAACCCCCGCCGGTCGCGGCGCGAGACGATCGCGGCCGCCGCGAGGAACACGGCCACCCAGGCCACCGCGAAGTGGCGTCCCCTAAGCCGGATCGGCACGACGGAAGAAGCGCAGCCTGGCGCTCCGTGCGCGGGGATTGGTGGCGAGCTCCGCATCGGAGGCCACAATCGCCCGGCGGGGCCACGCCTCCCCGAGTGGCGTGCGGCCGCAGGCGCATTGCGGGAGCCCCGGCGGACAGGTGCAACCGGCGCTCCACTCGCGAAAGGCATGTTTGACGAGACGGTCCTCACCCGAATGATAACTGATCACCGCAAGGGTCCCGCCCGGGACGAGGGCATCGCGCCAGGCGGGGAGGGCGCGGGCCAGCCCGTCGAGTTCGTCGTTGACGGCGATGCGGACCGCCTGGAAGATCCGGGCAAAGTCGCCGGGGCCGCTCCGCGGACCCAGCACGGCGCGGATCGCCCCGACCAGGTCGTCGCTCACCCGGAACGGGGCGTTGCCACGGCGCCGGACCACCTCGGCGGCGAGGCGTGCCGCGCGCCGCTCGTCGGCCCAGTCGCGGAACACCTGGGTGAGTTCCTCTGCCGGGGCGGACCCGAGCCATGCTGCGGCCGTCGGCGCGTCGGGGCCCATGCGCATGTCCAGCAAGGCCCCCGGCCTGAAGGTGAAGCCACGGTCCTCGGCGTCGAGCTGCCGGGAGGAGACCCCGAGGTCGGCGAGGATGAAGTCCGGGCGGAATCGCTCCACCGCGGCCAGCGCCGTGGGGTCGGCATAGGGGAGGTTGAGCACGGTGAGGCGGTCGGTGCCGAGTCGCTCGGTGGCGATCGCGATCGCCTCCGGATCCCGGTCAATCCCGAGGACCTCGGCACCGAGGTCGAGGAGGGCCTCCGCGTGGCCACCGTGTCCGAGGGTGGCATCCACCACCCGACGCGCACCGGCTTCCCGGGCCCGGTCACGGATCGGGTCCAGCAGCACCGGCAGGTGCGAGGGGGGCGGAGGAGTGGCGGGCGACATGGTACCGGGAAAGGAAACACCCCACCCGGCGAACCGGATGGGGCATCGAGGCACGGGGCTGACGGGGCTCGAACCCGCGACCTCCGCAGTGACAGTGCGGCACTCTAACCAACTGAGCTACAGCCCCTCGCGACCAGCCACCGAAAGTAGCGACGGTGACTGGCCGGGGGAAGTGGGGTCAGCCGCAGTAGGCCTGCCGGAGCGCCGCGATCCGCTGCGGGTACTCGTTGGCGGTGCGGATGTAGCCCGGTGCCTGTTCCGGCTGGACGCGCAGGCCGGCCTGGAGCCCGGTCACCGCCTTGGGGTGCAGCCCCTCGATCTGCTGCACCACGCTGCACGACCGCTGGGCAACCGCCTGGGCGTCGAGCTCGCCGATGTAGATCAGCGCGGCGAGGCCCATGAAGTAGTTGGTGTAGGTGGTGATCTGCTCGTTGTCGCCGCCCACCGACAGGATCGAGTCGGCGATGGCGATCGCCTTGGGCAGGTCCTTGCCCTCGCCCTGCAGGCGCGACTGCACCTGCGGGAACATCATGGCGCCGTAGGTGTTCTTGGCCTCGAAGTCGTCGCTGGCCCGCACCATGGCGGTGAAGGAGAGGGCCTCGTCGAGCCGTCCGGCCCCGACCAGCATCTGCATCGCGCGGAGCACCGGGTCGAGGCGAGTCGGATCGATCGCCACCAGCTCGCGCGCGGTGCGGAGCGCCCCTTCGACGTTGCCCGTCATGGCGTAGGCGCGGTTGAGCTCCGTCACCAGCATGGCGTTCTGGGGATAGCGCTGGGCGCCCTTCTCGGCCCAGCGGAGGAGCACGGTGGTGTCGCCACCAACGCCGGCCGCATAGGTGATCTTGGTGAAGAAGGCCGTGTCGGCGCGGGTGCTGTCCACCTGCCAGAGGCGCTCGAGTTCCGCGATGGCGCAGGCGTACTTCTCCTGCACGAGGCAGGCATTGCTCTTGAGGTCGTACCAGTCGGTGTTCTCGGGGTCGCGCCGGATGCCGGCGTCGGCCACTTCCTCCGCGGCGCCCGGCCGGGCGTAGGCCTGGAAGAGCGTGAAGGCGTCCTCGCGCAGCTCCTGGTCGAGCGGATCCACCTCGAGCATCGTCTGCCAGGTGGTCACCACGCGGGCCGAGTCGTTGCGCAGGTGGTAGATACGGCCGATCGCACGATACGACTGCATGGACTGCGGATCGCTCTTGATGGCGTTCTCGTAGTGCCCGAGCGCCTGCATGGACACCGAGTCGCGGGCCCGGGCCAGTTCGCCGAGACAGAACTCCGCGGCGCCGAAGTTGGGCACGATGCCGATGGCGCGGTTGGCGGCGGCGATGGCCTTGGCCTGGTCGGTGGGCGCCAGCGAGTAGCACTCGGCGGCGGCCTCCACGGCGCGGAACACCGGGCGCATGGCGTCGGCGGTGCGCTCGCCAAGGTCCTCGGGCTTCTCGCCGGGCTCGCGCGCCAGTGTCACCATGTGGCCGGCACCATAGCTCGGACCGATGATCAGGAACCGGGCATTGAGCCGGTGCCCCCCGCCCTGCACCCGCTGGAAGGTCGGGAAGATCATGTAGCGCTGCGACGAGCGCACCGCGAGGGTGCGCGCCGCGTGATAGTCGAGGAGCGCGTCGGCGGGGTAGCCGAAGGTCTCCAGCGACTCGTTCATCTTCTCACGGGTGGCGAACTGGAAATCCCGGGAATGGTTGCGGCGCAACCGCTCCCGCAGGCCGATGCCGGCCTGCACCGCGGCGAGGGAGTCTTCCTGGTTGAGCGTGTACGGCGTGGCCACCATCACCGGCGGGGCGTTGGGCCGAGGCCCACCGAGACGCGGCGCGTTGCTCGGGATCTGGGCCACGGCATCCGGCGCGGCCACGGGGACCACGAACAGGGAGAGCGTCAGCACGCGTGACAGCATCCAGCAAGCCTCCTCAGGGTTCACCTATAGATGACGTGATCCGACCCGGTTCCCTGCACGCCGACGATGGGCGAAGAGGGACTCGAACCCCCGACTTCCTGCGTGTAAGGCAGGCGCTCTGACCGGCTGAGCTATTCGCCCGGCGCCCGCCGACTCAGGCCAGGAGGGCCAGCGGGAGGATCACCACGTATCCCAGCACCAGCAGTACCGCCGCCAACGAGGCCGACCCGCTGCCCAGGACGCCATAGCCGATGGCGATGGTGACCAGGCCGGCCAGGAGGAGCAGGAGGTTGCGGCGGGTGAAGAGGGCGGCCGGTTCCCCGGGCGCGCGCGTGGTCTCAGGCATAGCGCTTGAGGCTAGCGGCCGGGGTGGGGTGGGTCAAGCGTGTGAGGGTTGGCTAACCCGGTTGTCATCCTCTCGTCATTTTGCCCGGGGGCCTCCGCCGGCTCCTCCGGCAGATCCCAGCCGACGTCGAGGGCGGCCCGGCGGGGCGCGTCCCGCCGGCGCCGGAGCGCAGCCAGGAACGCGAGCACCCCTGCCAGCAGCAGCCACGCCCCGCCGGTCAGCGTCCAGATCCCCAGGTTGTACCGGCTGCGGACCCCCCGGTGCCAGCGCTCGTCGAACCCGTCGGCCTCGAGCCCGGTGCTGGCCAGCAATGCCGCCCCGAAGCCCTCACCGGAGGCCAGCCGTCGCATCATCGGCTCGAGGGAGCGGGTGGGGTGGCGCCGGGCGATGTCGGCGACGGCATCGGCGGCGAGGGCGTAGGCCACTCCGGCGTCGGCACTGCTGCCGCGCAGCGCCGCATCCACGCCCTCGAGCGACGGGATCCGGTTGAGGGCGACCGCCATGTTGAGCTGCAGCGCATCGAGTCGGCCGTGTTCCCCGGCGGCGAGCGCGGCGTAGCCCTCGCTGAACCAGAGCGGCACGCGGCCACCGACGCGGGTGTGCATGGCGAGGTGGGCCAGCTCGTGCCGCAGCGTCTTGAACGGATCGGCGGCGTCGCGCCGGATCACGATCAGCCGACGGGACGGCACCGCGAGACCGGCGCCCCAAGTGGGCACCCTGCCCTGCGACCACCGCGCGAAGTCGGCGGCATCCTCCACCAGCACGATGGTGAGCGGCGTGACGTCCACCGTGTCGAGGCCGAGCCACTCACGCGGGCGGCGGGCTTCCTCCGCGAGCGACTCGGCGAGCGGCCGCAGGGCATCGGGGGCCACCACGGCGACCTCCCCGGCCTGGGTGGGCCGGGTGAGGCGCGGCGCCTCGACGGGCGCCTGCAGCAGCGCGAGGATCAGCCCAAGGGAGAGCGTGGGACACTCCCGCCCGACTCGGCCGTCTCGAGCAGCACGCGCGCGGCCGCCGCGAACGGCGAATGCCGCACCGCCGCACCGGCCTGCCATGCCGCGAGGGCGCCGTCGCGGTCGCCGCGCAGCCAGCGGGCGCGTCCCAGCTCGGTCCACCCCTCGGCGAGGTTGGGTCCCTGGCGCACCGCGCGCTCGAGGACGTCGACGGCATCGGCCAGCATCTCGCGCTCGAGGTAGGCCACGCCGAGCCAGTAGTGGGCGTACAGCGTGGCGCGCGGGTCGCTCGAGCGGACGGCGCGCGAGAGGTGCTCGATCGCCTCGCCGGTGATCCCCTTGCGGAGGCAGATCGCCCCGATCGCCGCACGGGCAAGGCCGTGCTCGGGCTCGCGCACCAGCACCTGCAGGCAGCGCTGCAGCGCCTCGTCGCCGCGATCCTGGTGCAGCAGCGCCCAGCCCAGCAACGCGTCCGCGACACTGCTCCCCGGATCGAGGCGCAGGGCATCGCGGAACTCCACCTCGGCGTGGCGCCATTCGCCGCCGGCGAGCGCCGTCCAGCCGCGCTCGATGTGCGTGGATGCCCCGATGTGGTCGTGGCGCACCGATTGACCCGGCGGCAGGTCGGGCAGCGCCTTGAATCCCTCCACCAGCGCGCGGATGGACTCCTTGAACTCGGTCAGCTCGGTGATCGCCTGCTCGGCGCGCCGGAACAGCGCCACGATCGCCGCCTTGAGCTCGGCGCGCTCGGCGCCGTCGAGCGGCTCGGCGAGGCGCGCCGCCAGGCGGGCGTGCTCGCGCCGGAGGGCGGTGAGGGAATCGTCGGTCATGGCGGATTCCCCGCCCCGGCGAGGTTGGCCCGGGCCAGGGCGTGCTCGGGGTTGAGGTCAATGGCGAGCTGCCAGTGCCGGCGCGCCGCGTCGAGGTCGCCGCGCCGGCAGGCGAGGTTGCCGAGCTTGAAGTGGAGGTCATCGCCCAGGGCCGGCGCCAGGGCCGCCGCACGCTGGTACGACTCCTCCGATTCGTCCCAGCGACCCGCACGGTAGAAGAGGTCGCCGAGGTTCTTGCTCACCTGGGGAATGGTGGGGTCCTCCGCGAGCGCCTTGCGGAGGTGCGCCTCGGCCTCGCCCACCTCGCCGGTGCCCTCCAGCAGCACGCCCAGGGTGGTGCGCAGCACCGGATGGGCGGGATGTGCCTCCACCCCCTCGCGCGCGGTGAGGATCGCATCGGGCCACGAGTCATTGAGTGCCTGGGCCCAGGCGCACCCCCAGTACCAGCGCGCCGGCGGGCGCTCCGCGAAGCGCTCGCGCGCGCGCGCCAGTCGGTCGAGGGCGAGCGCCGCCTCGCTCCGCCGCAGGGCGAGGAGACCCCACGCGGTCCAGAGGCGTGGATCGTCGCGATCACTCTCCACCGCGTCGGCCAGCGCGGCATCGGCGTCGTCGAGCCGACCCAGCGCCTCGAGGGCGAGGGAGAGGTTGTGCAACATGGCCGGTCGGCGACCGGCGAGCGCCATGGCCCGGCCGAAGGCGTCCACGGCATCCTGCCACCGTCCCTGTTGCAGCGCGATCACGCCGAGATGGAACGGCGCCTCCGGTTCGGTGGGGGCGAGCTCGGCCACGCGGCGGTACTCGCGCTCCGCCTCCGTGAACATCCCGGTGCGGTAGAAGGCGATGCCGAGGTTGCGATGCTCGGAGAGTCGGGCGTGGTCGGGGCGCTCCACCGGCGGCGCGGCGGTGGCCACCCGGCGGATCCAGCCGGCGCTGAGCAGGCCATAGAGTGCGCGGCTCACCTCGAACTCGCTCAGCCCGGTGGCATCCACGATGGCGCGCGCCGTGCGGGTTCCGTCGAGCAGCGGCACGATGCGCTGCTCGATCTCCACCAGGGCGGCGTCGTCGCCGTCGAGACGCGGCGTCCCCTCGATCGCGAACACGGCGTCGAGGGACGGGATCTTCTTGGCGATGACGCTCCACTCGTCCACGCGGCGGGCGCCCTCGAGGAGCAGCCCCTCGGGATTGAGCCGCACGGTGGCCTCGCCCTCGTCGGGCGACACGCCGGCCTCGAAGGAGAAGGTGCCGCTGGTCCAGGTGAAGAGGGTGTACACCGTCTCCTCCACCTGACGCCGCAGTTCGCGATCGAGCTCGGCGCGCGAGAGCAGCTCGAGACGGACCAGCACCGCACCGAGCCGCTGGCCGGGCACCGCCGCCTGGGCCGCGACGGCCTGCTCCAGTTGCGAGGCGCTCAGGCGCCCCGCGGCCACCAGGCGCTCGCCCAGCCGGTCGTTGCGCGTCACCATCGAGGCGAAGACGATCCAGCCATCGTCGAACCAGATGGAGGCGAAGTTGCGCTCGCTCGCCACGGACAGGCAGCCCGACCGGCGGCCCAGGTAGATGAGCTGCACCACGTCGGCGAGCGACGCCTCGCGCAGCGAGCCCTTGATCGCCACTAGCGGAACTCCTCCATCAGGCGCTCCGCCACCGTGGGCCAGCTCTCGATCATCTTCTCGCCCGAGCGCAGCGCACCGCTGCCGGGCGCGAGGAGCCCGCTGCCGCGACGGAGCGGACGGGGCGTGTGGGCCGGGTCGCCGTCGAGGATCAGTCGCGCGAGCTCGAGGGTGAGGGTGGCACCGCGCTGCTCCGCCGCGAGTTCGACCCGCTGCACCAGTTGCTGCACCTCGCGCAGCGACGAGGCCTGCCGCGAGGCGAGGAACTCCACGAGTTCCTGGTCGGACGCGGCCGGCCCGAGCAGGCGGGCCGTCTCCTTGAGGCGCGCCTCGCGATCGGGCACGCCGAGCTCGACCACCAGGCCCCCGGCGAGGCGGGTGGCGAGCCGTTCGGCGAATCCCTCCAGCGCGGCCGGCGTGGCGGTGGCCGTGAAGGCCATCTGCCGACCCGACTCCAGCAGCAGGTTGTGCAACAGGTACAGCTCTTCCTGGCTGCGCTCCTTGCCGGCCAGCGCCTCGACGTCGTCGAGCAGCAGCGCATCCACCCGGCGGAGTCGCTGCCGCCAGCGCGCGATCGAATCGGTGCCGAGCGCGGCGACGAGGTCCTCCACGAACTGGCGGCCGTCAATCACCGCCACGCGCGCGAGCCCGGCCTCGCGGAGCGCGTGGCCGAAGGCGTGCAGCAGGTGCGTCTTGCCGGTGCCGGTGGGGCCCACGATCACCAGCGGGTTGTAGCGCTGACCCGGCGCAGCGGCCGCGCTCCGGATCGCCTCGAACGCCGGCCGCGCCGCGGTGCCCGCCGCGAACTGCGCCAGGGCAAACCGCGGCGAGGGGCCCGGCAGCGGCGGGCCGATCTCGCGGGCGTCGGCCGCGAGGAGCCGCGCCTCGTCGAGTCGGTCGGGATCGTGGAGCACCGGTTCGGAAAGGAGCTCGGGCGCCACGCCGGCGACCTCCGCCTGCAGCGCGCGCAGCACCTGCACGTCGGCATCGAACAGGGCCAGCGCTTCCTCCGGGTCGGCGACGAGGTCACCGGCGAGCAGCGCGTCGAGTCGGCCGGTGCGGAATCCCTCGCCGGCCCAGCGCAGCGCCGACTCGGTGAGGCGCTGGCGCCAGCGATCCATCCGCTGCGCCACCGAGGAGGTGAGGTCGGAGAGGAAGTCGGTGAACTCGTCGGTCGAGCCGGTGGGCTCGGCGCTTGGCGCGCCGGGCTCGCGTGCGGCGACCGGATCGTGCGACGGCTCCGCGGAAGCGGGAGCGGGCGCCGGTTGGCGGAGCGTGGCCAGCGTCTTCCGCGCCTGCGCCACCGTGAGCGGCTCCTCCTGCACCGCCTGCTGGGCGATGAGGCGGTTGAGGGCGCCGAGCAGTTCGCGGACCGTGGCGATCGGCAGCTCGGCCACCGCCGCGAGCACGTCGGGCACGAAGACCGCCTGCCGCTCGGCCGCGCGACGCGAGAGGATCGCCAGGCGCGTCTCGTAATCGGGTGCCGCGATGTCAATGACCAGGCCGCCGGCAAAGCGGCGGATCAGCCGCTCGTCGAGCTGCTGGATCTCCTCCGGTGGCCGGTCGCCGGCCAGGACGATCTGGCGGTCGGCGGCGGCGAGCACGTCAATCAGGCGCAGCAGCTCCGATTGCAGCTCCCGGCGGTCGGCGAGCAACTGCGCATCGTCGAGCAGCACCAGGTCGGCCTCGGTGAAGCGGCGGCGATAGGCGTCGGCCTGCCCGGCCCCGAGCGCGGCATGGTACGCCTCCACGAAGTCGTCCACGGTGACGTACTCCACCGTGCGCGACGCATCGAACTGGCGCGCCTCGTGACCGATGGCCATCAGCAGGTGGGTCTTGCCCAGCCCGGGGCGGGCGTAGATGAAGAGCGGATTGTACGCAGCCCCCGGTGCCTCGGCCACGGCGCGTGCCGCGGTGGCCGCAAGCCGGTTGCCGGAGCCCACCACGAAGGACGCGAACGAGGCGTGCGGATTGAGCATCGGCTACACCCCGCCTGCCACGCGGCCCGGGCCCAGCCGGCGCAACACCAGCGTGACCAGGGCGTGCAGCGCCTCGAGGATGCCGTCCCCGCGCAGCAGGCTGGCCTCGAAGGCGGGCGCGCCGCGAGCGTTGAGGGCGGCGGTGAGTGCCGCGGGCGCCACGCGCAGTTCCTCGGGCAGGTCGGCCTTGCTCCAGCAAAACACCATCGGCACGTCGCGCGGCGCGCCCTCGCGGTCGAGCAGTTCCTCGCGCAGGCCGCGCAGCGTGGCGAGGTTGTCGTCGAGGCGCACCGCCTGCGCATCGGCCACCATCAACAGGCCATCGGCCTCGGCGAGCAGCAGGCGTCGGGTGTGCTCGAAACGCGGCGAGCCGGACACCGCGTAGAGGTCCACGGCCACGTCCCAGCCGCCGATCCGGCCCAGATGGAGCGAGACCCAGTCGAGCAAGGGGTCGAGGGCGGCATCCTGCCCGGTGCCGGCGCGGAGTCGCGCGGGTGGCACCCGCCGGGTGAGGGTGCGCAGCAGCGCGGTCTTGCCGGCCTGCCGCGGTCCCGCGACGATCAGCGTGGCCGCGATGGTGCGGTCGGCGGCATTGATGCGGGCCATGGTCAGGCCGCCCCGAACAGGGCGCGGAGCGAATCATCGAGCTCGCGCTCGAAGCCCTCGGCAAGGATCTCGCGCGTCGGCGGCGGAGGCGGCGCGGCCGCGTGCAGGTCGGCCACGAAGCGCTCCACGAACATCCGCACCAGCCCGACGGTGGATTCCCGCCCGAAGACCAGGAGCGCGAGCCAGCGACCGCGCGGCGTGTCGAACCCCGCGAGCCAGACGCCGTGACGCGGCCCCTGGTGCACCACCGTGGCGAAGGAGCCCTCCTGCCCCACGAGCCGCGCCAGCTCGCCGGTGGTGGCGAGGATCCCGGCGCCGAGCGCGGCCGCGGCCATCACGTCGAGCGAACGCGTGAAGCCGTGCTGGCCCACCACCTGGCCCGAGGCGGTGGTCACCAGCACCACGCGCGCCGCGGTCTCGCGCACGAGGGTGCGCAGCGGACCCTCCAGCCAGGGCTCCAGGACGCGCATCAGGCGAACTCCGGGGCCAGGTCACCGAGCAGGAGACGCAGGCGTCCCAGTTCGGCGCCGGGATCCGCAAGGGCGACGAGCCACATGCCGTCGCGCCCCGGCGCGGCCAGCACCGTGCCGCGTTCCGCCGCGAGCGTACACAGTCCGGGTCGCGCGTTGCCCAGCAGGCGCGAGAGTTCCTCGGCGCGACGCACGACCGCGGAGGAGAGTGCGGCGACATCCGCCGGCTCGAGGCCTTCGACCGCGGCTTCGAAGACGGCGAGGCCATCGTCGGCAGTGATCACGACCGCGCCGCGCACACCGGCCAGCGCGGTGACCTGGGCGAGCCGCTCCTGCCAGTCGGTCGTCGTCATCCGTGGCTCCCCAGCCAGGCCCGCGCGGCATCGCGGGCCCGAGCCGCGAGGGTGAGCAGGCGCCCCACCGGCGTGGTGAGCGGGCGGCGCACCAGCAGCACGCCCTCGGGCGCCATCGGCAGCAGGGCGGTCCGATTCCCGTCGCCCTCGATCACCAGGTGCCGCCAGTTCCCCAATTCCAGCAGTCGCGTGGTGCGGGCCGCCTCGCGGGCGAGGCCGGCCACGAGCGCCGCCGCCGCATCGGCCTGGTCGTCCCCGTCGCCCGCCCCGAGGTGTCCGCCGATCCGGAGCCCCTCGTCGTTGGCCAGCAGCACGCCTCCCTCCGGCGCGTCAATCGCGATGGTGGGCTCGGCGCCGCCAGGCCGGGTGAGCCGGATCCGGTCGAGTCCCCGCAGCACGGCGGTGTCGCGCGGTGCGGTGCGAGCCGCCTGCTCCAGCCGGCCCTCGGCCTCCCCGAAGTCGTGCCGGCGGAACGCCACGAAGGCGAGCCCCTTGAGCGCCCCGAGATGGTCCGGATGGCACTCGAGGGTGGCCAGCCACGCGCTCCGCGCCCCCTCGTCGTCGCCGAGGTCGGCCCGGATGCGACCCATCAGGTCGTGCGCCGCCGCGAGGTGGGGGAAGCGGGCCACGCCGGCCTCCGCCACGGCAAGGGCGGCATCGAGCAACCCCCGCTGGCGCAGGCGTTCGCCGAGCCCGAGGAAGGGCGGCGGGACGGAAGGGTTGGCATCGTCAGTCACGGGTGGTGCGCAGCGCCTCCATCATCGTGCGTGCCGCATCAATCAAGGCATCGGCTTCCGCACGGCGTTCCGGAGCCGCCTGGTGCCAGGCGCGCCACGCCTCGATGGCCTGCTCGAATCGACCGGCCCCCACTTCGGCCAGTCCCAGGGTGCGCCACGCCTCGGCATCGCGCGGCGCGTGGTGCACGCGCTGGCGCAACTGGGTCACGGCCGCGTCGTACTCGCCGGACGCGAGCGCCATGCGTGCCGACATCGTCGCGTCGGGCGCCGGCGGATGCACCTGAAGTATAGCGGCACCCTCCAGCGCCCGGACGCGCGCGCCCACCACTTCCAGCGGCTCGTCCAGCGCCGCCGCGATCGCGGCGACATGCCGCACGCCGTCCACGGCATCGAGGATCCGCCAGTCGGTGCCGTCGAGCACGAGGCGTGGCCCCGAGGCGACCTCCGCGACGGGGGCAAAGCCCACGATCCCGTGCCACTGGTGCAGCTGGTCACCCAGCTCGACGCGACGCGACTCGTCCTCGACCAGGGTGAGCACCAGGGCATCGGCGGACCACGCCAGGGGGCCGGGCGTCGTGGCCGACTCGGTGAAGTCGAAGCGTCCGCGCGGCCAATGCATCATCGCCTCGACCGTGCTCCGGGCCAGCTGTTCGCGCAGCCGCTCGCGGTCGGCGAGCGGGACCGCGCTGATCGGGTCCTCCGCGGCCAGCAGGTGGCGATGCCGCAGGGCGCGCTCGAGCGCGGCGTCGCCGGCATCCGGCTCCACCGCGGCGACTTGTCCACGGTACAGGTGCAGGGTGCGTGGCGCGTCGGGATCCGGGCCCACCACGCGCAGCACGCCACTGCGGTGCCCGCGCCCCAGCAGCTGGAGCACCTCGATCAGCGAGATCTCGTGCAATGGACCGTGCATCGGCGCTCACCCGGTCCGGAAGAGGTCGGCCAGCTGTCGGGCCGAGTGGGCGTGGCGACTCGAGACGCGCGCGAGCGCACTGTCGGGGTCGGCCTCGTGCACCCGCGTCCAGTCGTCGAGGGCCTCGTGGTACCGGCGGAGCTTGGCGAGCACCACGCCGCGATGGAAGAGCGCGGCGGTGTGCGACGGCTGCCGCAACAGCACCTGGTCGAAGACGGCGAGGGCCTCGCCCAGGTGACCGCCTTCGAGCAGCGAGCGGCCGAGGGCGAGGAGCACGTCGTCGCCTGGCCCGCTGGCGGACTCGGGTGCCGTGATGGCCAGTTCCGTGGGAGGATCACCCGGGTGTGCCTCGAGCAGCCAGACCTGCGGCAGGTACCACGGTGACAGCAGCAACGCCCGGCGGGTCGCCGCAAGTGCATCGGCGTGGTGGCCCAGCCGCTCGTGCACCAGGCCGAGCGTGAACTGGGCCCGGGCCAGGTCGGGGTCGCGGGTCAGCGCCTGCTCCACCGAAAGGCGCGCGAGGGCGGGATCGTCGTCGAGCAGCGCCACGTAGCCGAGCAGGAAGAGGAGTGGGGCCGATCCGGCGACGAGGTCGCCGTGCTCCCCGAGCACCCGGCGGGCGGTGGCGAGGTCCTGCCGGCGCAGCCAGGAGAGGGCGCGGTTGTGGACGGCCACCACGCCAGGTTGCTCCAGCGAGCGGGCCCAGGCGCTGTCAGCGGCCTCGACCTCCTCGCGTTGTTCGTGCAGGACGGCAAGACCGTTCCACGCGGCCGCGGCGAGTGCCGGGTCGGTCGAGGCGGCGTGGTAGCACGCCTCGGCCACCGCGAAGGCCACCTGACGATGGGCCGCCACGGCGGCGGCGAGCGGGGAACCCGCACCCGGCTCGGTGGGTCCGGCGGCGGCGCTGGCCAGGACCAGCCCGTCGCTGCGCCCCACCGCCAGGCGTTCGAGGGCGCGCCAGGCCGCGCGCGGGGCACCTGGCAGCGCCGCGGCGCGGCGGGCCAGCGCAAGCGCGGCCGCCGGCTGCCCCCAGCGGGCCGTCAGCCAGGCGAGGTTGGTGAGGACGCTGGGATCGTCGGCGTCGAGCCGCTGTTCCAGGGCGACCAGCAGCGCGGGATCGCGCGGGCGCGGGGCCGCCATCTCAATCCAGTCGAATCGCCTCGAGAATCGCCTGGATCGACGCCTGGTCGGGCATCAGCAGGAACGCCCCGGTCAGCGGGGCCTCGCTGCCCTCGGCCCGGAAGGAGGTGTCGACGCAGAACACCAGGTCGCTGCCCTCCTCGTGGGGGTCCACGGCCGACGCCACTGCGGAGGGCATGGTGCCGATGGTGAGGGCGGGCACCGAGGGGAGCAGCATCATTCCCATGAAGTTGCTGAGCGCGGTGAGGTACGCCGAGCAGACGATGTTGCCGACCTCCTTGAGCCCCGACTGCTCCATCTCGCCCATCGCGCGCATGGGGCCGAGGGGCCGGCGCAGGATCAGGTCGCAGAGGCGCACCGCGTCCTGCTCGCCGAACACCAGCAGCGAGCGGCCGGTCAGGTCGCCGAGCATGCGCATCATCACCACGGCGACGTGGTCGCCGAAGACCTGCAGCATGCCCGGCACCTCGGCATAGCGCACCCGCCGCACCTGCGGCACCGAGATCATGATCCGCCGGTCGGTGAGCTGCGACAGCGCGGTGGCCGCGTGACCCGCCCCGATGGTGGCCACTTCGCGCAGCCCGTCGCGGCGCAGGGTTTCGAGATCGTTGTCGGTCATGGCCAGCCTCCTCGCTCAGGTGACGCCTTCACGCTTCAGACCACGCTCGCCAGGTCGAGCAGCAGCGCCGGTCGGCCGTCGTCGAGCACCGTGGCCCCGGTGATCCAGCGCGGCATGCCCACCGGCCGGTCCATCGGCTGGATCACTGCATCGATCTGGCCGTGGACCTGATCGGTGAGCAGCGCGATCCGCTGGCCGTGGGCCTCGAACACCACCGCCGGGCGGTGCGTCGGTACTGCGGCGCCCCGGTACTGCAGCAACCGCCGCAGGTCCACCACCGGAATCGTCTCGTCGCGCAACCGCAGCAGCGTGCGGCCTGCCTCCACCGTCGCCTCCTCCGGTTGCCACGCCACCAGCTCGGCCACGTGGGTGAGCGGCATCACGTAGCGCTCCTCGCCGATCCCCGTCACCAGGGCCCGCACGATGCCGATCCGGGTCGGGAGCCGCAGGGTGAACGCGGTCCCCTTCCCGACCACCGTGGTGAGGCCCACCGAGGCGCCCACCGCATGCAGCCGCGCCACCACCGCATCGAGCCCCACGCCGCGGCCCGAGACATCGGTCACCGCGGCGGCGGTGCTGAAGCCGGGCCGGGCCAGGATGCCGAGCAGGCCGTCGTCGCTGAGCTCGGAGGTCGCCTCGAGGATCCCCTCGTCGCGCGCCTTGCGGGCGACCTGCTCCCGGTCAATGCCGCGTCCGTCGTCGCGCAGCTCCACCACCACCGCATCGCGCTCGCGACGCGCGTGGATCGCAATGCGCCCTGCCGGCCGCTTGCCCGCCTGCCGGCGTTCGGCCGGCGTCTCGATCCCGTGGTCGAGGGCGTTGCGCAGCAGGTGCATGACCGGTTCCGGCAGCAGCGCCAGGATGCCGCGGTCCACCTCGAGATCATCGCCACTCACCTCCACGGTGACTTCCTTGCCGAGCTGGCGCGCCAGATCACGCACCAGCGCCGGGATCCGCTCGAGCACCTCGCTGAGCGGTGCGAGCCGCACGTGGACGATCCGGTCCTGCAGGGCATCGAGCCGGCGCGACAGCACCACGGCGCTGCGCGCCATCGGCGAGAAGCCGTCGTGGCCGGCGTGTCGCTCGAGCTCCTGACGGGCGGTGACCAGGGCACCCAGGTCCTCGAACAGGGCATCGAGACGGGAGAGGTCCACCCGCACCACGGCCCCTGCGGCGCGAACCGGTGTCGCCCCGTCCGGTGCCGGTCCCTGCTCCCCGGCCACCACGGCCTCGGCGGCCGCGGTGATCGCGTCGAGCGTCCGCTCCAGCGCGGCCAGCCAGCGCGAGTCGGCCTGCCGCCCCCCCCCGCGCACCAGGGCCAGCTCGGTTTCCGCCTCGTGCACCTGCGCCGCGAGGGGATCGAAGCCGAGCGAGGCGGCCATCCCCTTGATGGTGTGCAGGGCGCGGAAGATTTCCTCGGCGCCGCTGGTCTCGTCGGGCGCATCGCGCCACGCCGTCAGCGCGCGCGTCGCCCCAGCCAGCAGCGACCGCGACTCGGCGGCGAACAGCGCCACATACTTGGCGCGGCGCTGGTCGGTCATCCGCCCAGCAGGCGCTTCACCGCTTCGAGGACCCGGGCCGGCTGGAACGGCTTGACGACGAAGTCCTTGGCCCCGGCCTGCACGGCCTCCACCACCAGCTGCTGCTGGCCCATGGCGCTGCACATCAGGATGCGCGCATCGGGGTCCACCGCGATGATCGCCTTGACGGCATCGATCCCGCCCATGTCGGGCATCACGATGTCCATGGTGACGAGGTCGGGCTTGAGCGCCTTGTAACGCTCCACGGCCTGCAGGCCGCTCTCCGCCTCGCCGGCGACTTCGTAGCCTGCCCCGGTGAGGATGTCGGCGATCATCGTCCGCATGAAGATCGCGTCATCACAGATCAGGATCCGCTGGGCCACGCCATTCCTCCCGAAGATCAGGTTGCGCCGAAGAGGGTCCGAGCGACGGCGTCGAGGTCGAGCAGTGCAAGCCCCGTGCGCGGCTCGGCCAGCAGCTCGATCACCGCGTCCACGGCCACCACGAACCGGCGGGGGCCGGCCTCCACCACCACCAGGTCGCGCGCCGCGACCCCCTCGCCAGGCAGCCCGAGGGCCCGGACCGGGTCGGCCACGGTGAGCACCCGCCCGCGGTGGTTCACCACCCCCAGGACCGCGGCCGGGGTGCCCGGAAGTCGGGCCACCTGCCGGTCGCGAAGTACCTCCACGACTGCCTCCACGGGGAGGAACCAGCGGGACCCGGCCACCCGGATCACCACGCCGGTCACCCGGTCGCCGGATTCAGGGGTCACGGCGGTGAAATCCCAGGGTCATGAGGGGGTCCGCCCCGAGGGCGGTAGTCTCGGCTCCCCACGCCAGGGCGAGGAGAGGGAGCAGGTCGGCTGGCCAAGGGGAGCGGAACAGGCAGGGCTCGCCGCTGATCGGATGGCGGAACGCGAGAACCGCCGCGTGGAGCGCCTGCCGCGGGGCAAGCCCCTCAAGGCGGCGGGCCAGGAGCCGGTCGTCGCCCACCCCGATCCGGCGCGCGCCCCCGCCGCCGTACACGGGGTCGCCCACCACCGGGTGGCCCACCGATTCAAGGTGAACCCGGATCTGGTGGGTGCGGCCGGTGTGGAGTTCCAGGCGGAGGAGGTCCACGGGACCCAGTCGGGCGATCACGAACACGTCGGTGCGCGCCGGTCGGCCCTCCTCGCGGATCGCCATCCGCTTGCGGTCGGCGTGGTGCCGTGCCACCGGCGCCTCGATCACGCGGTCGGCGCCGAGGTGTCCCCAGGCGAGCGCGGCGTAGGCGCGATGAATGCGGCGGGCCGCGAGCATCTTGCCGAGGCGCCTGTGGGCCAGGTCGGTCTTGGCCACCACCATCAGGCCGCTGGTGTCGCGGTCGAGGCGATGCACGATCCCGGGGCGCCCCTCCGCCCCGCCGGCAAGGGTGGTGCCGCGCGCCACCAGCGCGTTGACCAGGGTGTCGTCCCAGTGTCCGGGTGCCGGGTGCACCACCAGGCCGGCGGGCTTGTCGATCACGGCGAGGTGCTCGTCCTCATGGATCACCGTGAGCGGAATCGGATGCGGGCGCAGGGTGCGGGGCGGGCCCGCCGGCGGGAAGGTCACCTGCACTTCCTCGCCTCGCTCCAGCTTGCGGGAGGCGCGCACCACGCGCCCCGCCACCTGCACCGCCCCGGCCGCCACCAGGCGCGCCGCCTCGGTGCGCGACATGGCCAGCTGGTCGGCCAGGAAGCGATCGATCCGTTCCGTGGGGCCGTGCGTGACCGCGAAGCAGAGGGGCTCGCCGGTCACGCGTGGCTCACGGCGTGGGCGTCTCGGCGCGGCGACGCAGGTCCTCGCGCCAGAGCGAGAGGGCGAGGGCCACCGCCCCGCAGGAGACCGCGATGTCCGCGATGTTGAACGTGGGCCAGCGGAGGGAACCGACCCCGACGTCAATGAAGTCCACCACGCCGCGGGCGGAGAGCAGCCGGTCAATGAGGTTGCCCGCCGCGCCGCCGGCCACCAGGCCGAGCGATCCCTGGCGCAGCACGTCGCCGGGCTCGGCCTCGCGCGCCATCCGCCAGAGCAGCACCACGGCCCCGACGGCGATCGCCGCGAAGATCCAGCGCGCCGCGCCGCCGAGCGCCTGCCCCATCCCGAAGGCGGCGCCGGTGTTGTAGACGAGGTGGAACTGCACCGTGTCGCCAACCACTTGCACCGGCGCGCCGAGGAGGGCGCTCTCCGCCACCATCTTGGTGAGCCGGTCGAGGACGACCGTGCCCACCAGGAGCATCCCGAAGAGCCGGCGGTCAGCGCCGCTTGGCATCCTCTTCCTTTTCCTTGCACGAGATGCAGAGCCGGGCGTGCGGCAGCGCGTCCAGGCGCTCGAAGTCGATCTCGATGCCGCACTGGTGGCACTTGCCGAACTGGTCCGGGGCGTTGTAGAGCCGGCGCAGCGCCTCGTTGAGGTGCCAGAGGTAGCGGCCCTCCTTGGACGCCATCAGGAACTGCTTCTCGCGCTCCATCGCATCGGTGCCCTGGTCGGCCATGTGATAGGAGTACGAGGAGAGGTCGCCGTCCGACGACTGCAGCGTGGCGTTGAACGACTCGTCGTAGTAGCCGAGTTCCTTCATCACCCGCGCGCGCTCCTCGAGCAGGCGCCCTTCGAGATGCTTGAGCTGGTCCTTGGTCACGATCCATCCACCTGTGCTGGGCCGGATCCGGTCCGGCCATTCCCGTGCCGACGCACCGCGAGTGCGACGGCATTGTCGTCCACCTGCACCGACTCCGCGCGGTCGGCGTCGTCGAGGCCGCCGCCGATGACCAGCTCCCGGGCCAGCGTCTCCCCCGCCAGGTAGTCCCGGAACGCCTCGGCGGCGGCGCGCACCGCCGGTCCGCCGTCCACCGCCAGCACGATCCGGGTGCTCACCGCGTAGCCGGCCTCCTTGCGCAGCCGCTGCACCCGGCTCACCAGTTCGCGGGCGAGCCCCTCCTGGCGCAGCCCGTCGCTGAGGGCCGGATCGAGCGCCACCACGAACGGACCATCGCTCGCCACCGGCCACTCGGTCAGCACCTCGCGCACCACCGTGACATCGGCCGGCTCCAGCGGCCAGCGGCCGCCCAGCGACTCGCCGCGCTCAAGCCGACCGAGCTCGGCCGACGAGAGCCCCTGCACGTGCGCCACGGCCGCCTGCACCTCGGCCCCGAACTTCTTGCCCAGCGTCCGGTAATTGGCCTTGCCCTTGAGCCGCACCAGCTCGGCGTCGGATTCCACCACCTCGACCGCCTTCACGTTCGTCTCGGCAGCGAGCAACGGCAGCAGCCGGTCGAACCATTCCCCGCGCACCTCGGCCGGGACCGCCACGCGGATCCGCGCCAGCGGCTGTCGCACCCGGATCCCGGCAGCCTCGCGCGCCGCACGGCCCTGCGAGGCGAGCCGCCGGACCGCCTGCATCGCCCGGTCGAGGGGGAGATCGAGGCGGCCCCGGTCGGTCGGGAACGGGGCAAGATGCACCGATCCGCCCTCCAGCGCACGGTGGAGCCAGTCGGCCGCGAAGGGCGCCGCCGGGGCCAGCAGCCGCGCCACCGTGACCAGGACCTCGTGCAGGGTGGCCACCGCCGCCGGCTCGGCCTCCCGGTCCGCCGCCCAGAAGCGCCCCCGGTTGAGCCGCACGTACCAGTTGGAGAGCTCGTCCACCACGAAGGTCAGCAGGGCCCGGTACGCGGTGGTGACGTCGTAGCCCTCGAGGGCGTGGCGCACCTGCCGCGTGGTGTCGTCGAGGCGACCCAGGATCCAGCGGTCGGCCTCGGGCCGCTCGGCCACGGGCGGCGCCTCGACCCCGGGCCGGGCATACAGCGCCAGGAACTGGTAGGTGTTCCGCAGGGTGTTGAGGAAGCCGCCGGCCACGTCCGCCACCTGGCCGTCGTCGAAGCGCTTCGGCTGCCAGACCTGGCTCGAGAGCAGCAGGTAGAGTCGCGCCGCGTCGGCGCCGTGGCGGGCGATCACCTGCCAGGGGTCGGCCACGTTGCCGCGCGACTTGGACATCTTCTGCCCCGCGGCGTCGAGCACCAGCTCGTTGACGATCACGTGCCGATACGGCGCCGCGTCGAACGCGGCCGTGCCAATCGCCAGCATGGAATAGAACCAGCCGCGGGTCTGGTCGATCCCCTCGCAGATGAAGTCGGCGGGAAAGTGCTCGCGCTGCAGGTCGTGCTGCTCGAACGGCCAGTGCCACTGAGCCCACGGCATGGAGCCGGAGTCGAACCAGGTGTCGATCACCTCCGGGGTGCGGCGATACGTGCCGCCATCGGGCGCCGGCCAGGTGACGGCATCCACCCAGGGCTTGTGCACGCCGAGGTCGTCCTCGGGCACGTAGCCGGAGCGCTGCCGCAGCTCCTCCAGCGAGCCGATCACCACCAGGTCGTCGGGATTGCGGTCATTGATCCAGATCGGCAGCGGCGTGCCCCAGTACCGCTCGCGGGACAGCGCCCAGTCCACGTTGTTCGCGAGCCACTCCCCGAACCGGCCGGTGCCCACCTCGGGCGGGTGCCAGGCGATCCCGGCATTGAGCGCCAGCATCCGGTCCTTGACCGCCGCGGTGCGCACGAACCACGCATCGCGCGCCACGTAGATGAGCTTGCTCTGGCACCGCCAGCAGTGCGGATAGCTGTGGTCGTGCGACTCGGTGTGCAGGTGGCGACCCGCCGCCTTGAGCTGGCGGATGACCAGGTCGTTGGTGGCCGTGTCGGTGACGAGCAGCCCCTCGAGCTCGGCGGAACGGGTGCCGGTGAAGGTGCCGTCGGCGGCGATCGGTCGCGGCATCGCCAGGCCGTGCTGCTTGCCCAGCAGGTTGTCGTCGGCGCCGAACGCCGGGGCGATGTGCACCAGGCCGCTGCCATCGGCTGCCGTGACAAAATCGGCCGCGAGCACCAGCTCGTGGTCGCCATCCCCCAGCGGCACATAATCGAGCGGGCGCCGGTAGCGGAGCCCGGCCAGCGCCGCCCCGGGCACCGTCTCGAGGATCGTGACCTCGCCGCCCAGGATCCGTCCCGCCTCGGGCAGCCGGGCGCTGGCCAGGATGAAGCGCCGGTCGCCGTGCCGGTCCACCGACACCACGGCGTACTCCAGCTCGGGATGCACCGCGACGGCCACGTTCGACGGCAGCGTCCATGGCGTCGTGGTCCACACCACCAACTCGCGGCCCGATCCGTCGGCCAGCGGCAGCGCCACGTACACCGACTTGTCGCGCACGTCGCGATACCCCTGCGCCAGCTCGTGCGAGGAGAGCGCCGTGCCGCAGCGCGGGCAGTACGGCAGGGTGCGGTTGCCGCGGTACAGCAGCTCGCGCTGGTGCAGCCGCTGCAGGATCGCCCAGACGGACTCGACGTACTCGCGAGTGCACGTCACGTAGGCGCGATCGTAATCGAGCCAGTACCCGATCCGCTCCGACAGCGACACCCACTCGTCCCGGTAGGTGAAGACCGACTCGAGGCACTTCCGGGCGAACTCCGCCACGCCGTACGCCTCGATGTCCTGCTTGCCCTTGAAGCCGAGCTGCTTCTCGACCTCGAGCTCGACGGGAAGGCCGTGGGTGTCCCAGCCGGCGATGCGGGTGACACGGTGCCCGTCCATGGCCCGGAACCGGCAGATCAGGTCCTTGATGGTGCGGGAGAAGACGTGGTGGATCCCGGGGCGGCCGTTGGCGGTCGGCGGGCCCTCGAAGAACACGAAGCCCGGCCGCCCCTCGCCCTGCCGCTGCACGGCGTGGAAGAGCCCCTCCTCGGCCCAGCGGGCGAGCAGCTCGCGCTCCAGCGCGTCGGCGCCACCCTCGGGCCAGGCAGGCCAGCCGTGGTCGGTCATGTGGGCGACGGGACGTCGGTCAGGGATGGGTGCGCGTGCCGAACAGCACGGTGCCGAGTCGCAGCATGGTGGCGCCCTCCTCCACGGCCACGGGGAAGTCGTCGGACATCCCCATCGAAAGTTCAGCGAGCGACCAACCCCGGCCGACCCCCTCGTCGCGGAGCGCCCGCAGGGTGGCAAAGGTCCGGTGCAGCGCGGCCTCGTCGGCCCCCAGGGCCGCCATCGTCATCAGCCCGCGCACCGCAAGGCGCGGGCAACTCCCGATCGCGTCGAGCAGCGGCCACAGGCCACCGGGCTCCACGCCGCCCTTCTGCGGCTCGCGGGAGCAGTTCACCTGCACCAGCACGTCCTGCGTGGTGCCCTCGGGGGTGCGCCGGTCGAGCTCCGACGCCAGGTCGGCGCGATCCACGGAGTGGACGAGGCCGAATGCGCCGGCGGCATGTCGTGCCTTGTTGCGCTGCAGCGCGCCGATCAGGTGCCAGGTGACCGTCAGGTCGCGCACCTCTGCCTGCTTGGCCAGCGCCTCCTGCACCCGGTTCTCGCCCACGTCGGTCAGGCCGGCCGCCACCGCCGCGCGCACCGCCTCGGCGCCGTGCGACTTGGTGACCGCCACGATCCGCACGGAGTGCGACCAGCCGCCCGCGTGCTGCCGCTCGGCGATCACCGCGCGCACCCGGTCCAGACGGTCGTGCAGGGCCGGTTCGGGCATAAGCACCAAATATAGCAGGGGCGAGGCGCCGCCTCGCCCCACGGCAGGAACCACGCGGGGTGACGGGCGACGCCAACGGGCGAGGGCGACGCGGGGCGTCGCCCCTACAGGCCGAAGGTGTAGGTGACCTTGGCGCGCAGCGAACGCGACGCCGACCGGGGGAGGACATCCGGCGTGCCGTCCACGCTGCGCTCGGTGTTGAGCCCCTCGTCCCACACCAGCCACGCATCGGTGCCCTCGCGGAGGTTGTAGCGCAGCCGGAGGTTGATGCCGACGGACCTCGCCAGCGAGTTGTACTGCACCAGGGCAGCCGCCGACAGCCGGGCGTCGGCCGCGGCCCGGAGCCGTAACCGCGCCACCTGCACGGTGACGCGCTCGGCGCGATCGGGAAAGCTGAGGAAGGTGCTCTCCAGGTCGGCGCCCAGTTCCAGGTGGCGCGAGGCGTTCCACACTGGCCGGAAGAACAGCTCCACCTGGCGGCCGTCGTAGAACCCTCCCACCCGGGCGCTCAGCACGCCGCGGAATCGCGCGCTCGGCGACGAGGCGACGTAGAACCAGAGGTTGTTGCTGCGATGGTCGCCCGCGGGAACCGCCACCCCTTCGCCAATGCCGAGGGGCGCGGCGAGCCGGTCCATCCGGTGGGTGAACTGCAACCACCCGGACACGCCGCTCCAGAGCTCGTAGTTCCACCAGTGCGCGGCGTACAGCGTCTGCAGGTCGCCATCGGCGTTGTCGTACCAGGAGTTGATGATCACGCCGGGGCCGTAGCTCCGAAGCAGGTCGCCCTCGCGCCCGGTGGTGTTGTACACGCCGTAGAGCGAGTAGTGGGTGGCGTCGCGCCGCGGCAGGAATCCCACCGAGGGGCGATAGTCGGCGCCGATGCGGTTGACCCGACCCCAGTACGTGAGTCCCCGCGCCGCGCGCCGGGTCCACTCGAGGTAGACCTGGCTCTGCTCGGCGAGCCCCGCCGACGGATCGGCGTCGGGCGCGCTGGTGGCCGCCCAGCGGACGGTGGCGAGGTGGTCACCCGGGAGGCGGACCACGGCGTCGGCACCCACCCCGAGCGTGTGGGTCCCGTCGTTGGCGAGCCGCGACGTGACCATGCCGCCGGCGTAGGAGAACGGATTGAACACCCGGCGCCGCACCCGCGCCACGCCGAAGTTCTCGCCGGGCTGTGCGCCGTGACGATCGGACTGCATGTCGAGCATGCCGATGTCCCAGCCGCCGGTGCGGCCGGCCAGCCGGGCCCCACCCAGGATCCGCACCGGCTGGGCATCGTCGGAGAGGCCGATGCGCCTGGAGTGGAAGAGCCGCCCGCCCGGGCCGAGGTCGAACAGGAAGAGGTCGCTCCGCTCCTGGAAGAACTGCCGCTTCTCCGGGAAGAAGAGCGGGTAGCTGGTGAGGTTGATCTGCTGGTCGTCGGCCTCGACCTGGGCGAAGTCGGTGTTCACCGACAGGTCGAGGAAGAGGTTGTCGTTGAGCGAGTACTTGAGGTCGGCCCCCGCCTCGCCGATGGATTCCGTCGGCCCGCGCAGCGGCCCGGCCGGCAGGCGCGACGCCCCCGCCAGGGCATAGGGCGTGAGCAGCACGGGACGGTCGGAGCGGATGCCGCGCAGCACCACGTCGCGGGTCTCCGAGGGTCGGTCGAAGGCGGAGCGCGGGTCAATGTCCGGCCAGGTGCTGCGCTCGTTCTTGCGCGCGATGAGGCGGGAGGCCGTGATCCCCATCACCACTTCGTCGCCGCTCCCCTGGAAGCGGAGCGAGGCGAACGGAATCCGCATCTCGAAGTACCAGCCACGGGCATCGCGACTGGTGGCCACGTCCCAGGGCGCATCCCACGACAGGTTGCGCTCCTGCCCGTCGGCGCCGATCAGCTCGTCGATCCGGGTTCCCGCGGGCGTGATGGAGAAGCGCCGCGCCGACTGGTTGTCGTTGAACGAGTCCACGAAGAGGGCGAAGACATCGTCGCCGCTCCACCGGTCGCGGTGCAGCGAGTTGACGCGGATCCCGCCGGGATCGGAGTCGAAGAACCGTCCCGAGGCATAGAGGTGGTCGGCGTCGTACGCCAGGCGGATCTCGGTGGACTCGCTCGCCTGGCCCCGATGGATCGGCGCATAGAGCGTGAGCGGGAGGGGCTCCACCGCCGACCAGGCGGCGTCATCCGGGCGACCATCGAGCACGATCTCGCCGTCGAGGCGCGCCAGGGGATGCGGCGCCTGCTGCCCCTCGGCCACCTGGGAGAATGCCACCAGCCCCGCGATCGCGAGTATCCGCACCAGCCAGCCCCGGGAGGGAGTCGGCGCTCCCTACGAAGCCGGCGACGTGCGGATTGTCAGGGGCCCGCAAGAAGGCCTCGGTGCGGTCAGCGGCCGCCGCGGCGCAGTTCGGCCAGGAACCCGGCGATGCCGTCCTCGCCCGGGGCGAGTCGGGCCGCCTGCTCCAGCGCCGCCAGGGCGGCGGTGGTGTCGCCCCGCTCCAGGTGGGCCAGGCCGACGCGGGCGTAGGGCACCGCGATCGTGCGCGCCATCGCGGCCACGTTGGGCTCCAGGGTGGTGAGGTCGGCCTCGAGCAACCGTCCGAACGACCACGACTCGCGCATCAGCCGCTCGGTGGTTTCCAGGGAGAACGCCGAGGCTGCCGCCCCGGGCGCACTGTCGGTGGCGGACGCCTCCAGCACCAGGGCCAGGCCGTGCTGCACCACCGGCGCCCCGAACAGCTTCTGCGACGCGGTGAGGGCCCACGCCACCGGGCGGCGACCGGCATTGGCGCGCAACACCGCGAAGAGCGCCATGTCCTTGCCGGCGAGCAGCGTGCCGCGCGGGATCCGGAGCGCGCCCCCACCGGGGATCGGCAGCTCGTAGTCCTGGTCGGCGTACATCGGCTGGAAGTTCCGGATCGCCGCGTCGTCGAGTTCGTGCACCGGCCCCTGGTACTCCGGCATCGGCCAGTCGCGCCATGCTGCCGGCAACTGCTCGCGCGCGATCGCCCCTGAGCGATATGCGCGGATCTGGCGCTGGTACCAATCCGTCTCGGCCAGGGCGAGGCAGATGAGGATCACGTCGGGGCGGTAGCCGTCCACCACCTGGGCGTGCCAGAGCGGGAAGGTGTCGTTGTCCCCGTAGGTGAACAGGATGCCGCCCGGCGGCACCGAGTCGAGGAAGGCCCGGGCCACGTCGCGCGCCAGGGTGGCATCGGGGCCGTGGGCGCGCGAGGCATCGCGGAAATTGAGCACGAACGGCAGCAGGGCCGTGGCGTAGATGGCCCGCGTCCACGGGGCCGCGCCGAACCGCGCCACGAGGCGCGACGCCATCGCCGCCAGCCCCAGGGCAGTCCACACTCCCCACGCCACGAACGAGGCCACGAAGAAATAGTCGCGCTCGCGCACCTCGTGATCGCCGAACGACGGCCAGCGTTCGAACCCGATCGAGGGTCCCGGCTTGAAGTTCATGTACAGCACCAGCCCGAGGCCGGTGACGCCGAACAGCCCGGCCATCATCCAGAACCCGGCCCGGTCCCGCCGCCACTGCGTCAGCGCGCCCCACATCCCGGTGGCCAGCACCAGCAGCGTGACGCCGAGGCGCGGCACGGCGGTGAAGGCCTTGTCGCCGAGGGTACGGGCCCACTGCCAGTCGAAGTACTGGGCGTAGTTGGCCAGCTGGTAGCCCAGGATGGTGAGCGTGCGCCCGGGGTTGGCCGGCCCGTGCAGCACGGTGGGATCATCGAGCGGCGTGCGGATCGGGTACTGGGCCCGGCGGATCACGGCCAGCAGCGCGTCCCACGTGGCCGGATCGGCCTCGTTGATGAACGGCCCCTGCCGTGCCCGGAGCAGCAGGAAGAGGTAGGGTGACAGGCCGATCACCACGATGCCGAGCGCCGCGGCCACGAAGGCCACCTGCCCGCGCCGGAGCATCAGGGCCGCAGCCAGGGCCACCAGCACGCCGGCCAGCAGCGTGAGCGTGGCACTGCCGAGACCCAGGGCGATCAGCAACACCCAGGTGGCGGCCACCATCATCACCTGCGCCTGCTCGCGCCGGCGCAGGCCGGCCTCCGCGAGCGGGGTCCGCCATGCCTGGTGCGCGAGCAGCAGCACCAGCGCGGGCCCCACCAGCAGCGCCAGCAAGTGGTTGCCGATCGACATGGCGCCAAGGAGCAGCAGGACGAGCAGCAGCTGGTCGCCGCGCCGCGTGCCGCGGTGCGTGGTCCACCGGACCGCGCACCAGGCGCCGCCGGCGATGGTGATCATCGCGATCGAGTACACCTCCGCCTCGACCGCGTTCTGCCAGTTGGTGAACCCGAAGGCGGTGAGCAGCGCCGCCGCCAATCCGGCGCCGAGGGCCACCCATCGTGGCGACGACGCGTCCCCGCGGCGCACCAAGGCCTGCGTGACCAGGAACCAGAGGCCCGCGGCCGTGGCCCCGGCCACCGCGCTCATCAGGTTGAGTCGCCAGGCGTAGTCGCCGAACGGCACCAGCTTGCCCCAGGTGTGCGCCACCAACACCCAGAGTGGCGTGCCGGGTGGATGCGGGATGCCGAGACTCCGGGCCGCGGCCACCAGTTCGCCGGCATCCCAGAAGGTCACTGTCGGCGCCAGCGTGACGAGGTATCCCAGCAGCACCAGCGCGGCCGCGGCCGCGGCGGCGCCATACGGCGGGCGGCGGTCGTCCGTCATGTTGCCGCCGCCATGGCCACGGCGAGGGCATCGCGCACCGCACCGGCGTCGTGGACCCGGAACAGGCGGGCGCCGCGGGCACAGGCGAGGGCACATGCCGCCGCCGTGGCGGCATCGCGGTCATCGGCCGACCGACCGGTGGCCTCCCCGAGGAATCGCTTGCGCGACACGCCGACCATCACCGGATGACCGAGCGCCACCACGGCATCGAGTCCGTCGAGCAACCGCCAGTTCTGCGCGGCCGACTTGCCGAAGCCGAATCCCGGGTCGAGCACCACGCGCTCCCCGGCCACGCCGGCCGCGATCGCGGCGTCGCGTGCCGCGCCGAGTTCGTGGCACACGGCGCCGATCACGTCGGGCGTCGCCGCCATCTGGTCGAGGTCGGCGAGGGCGCCGGGGGCGCCACGCGAATGGGAGAGCACCAGCCCGGCCCCGCTTGCCGCGGCCACCTCGAGCAGCGCCGGATCGTGGCGGCCCGCGGTGACGTCGTTGATGATCGCCGCACCGGCCGCCACGGCCGCACGCGCGGTGGCGGCGTGCATGGTGTCCACCGAGAGCGGCAGGTCGGGAAATCGCCGGGCCAGCGCGGCAACCACCGGGACCACCCTGCCGCACTCCTCGTCGGCTGGCACCGGCGCTGCGCCGGGCCGGGTGGACTCCCCGCCCACGTCCAGCACCGTGGCGCCTCCGGCCAGCAACGCATCGGCGCGGTGCAGCGCCTCGTCCACCGACGCGGTGCGCGACGACGGCGAGAACGAATCCGGCGTGACGTTGATGATGCCCACGATCACCGGGGCGGTGAGCGCGATCGCGCCGGTGCGATGGGGCCAGGCCGCGGCCGGCTCGCCGGGCATCGCCATCCCCACGGCCTCGGCGAGTGCCCGCACCGGTTCCGGTTGCAGCCAGGGCCGCGCAAACGCCCCGAGCCGTGAACGGGGCCCGGCAAGGAGGAGCCAATCCTCGCCGGTCACCAGTTCGAGGCCCAGCCGGGCGGCGAGCGGCACCATGGCCTCGATGGCGGCGGGCGCGAGCCCCGTGACATGGAAGGCGCCGGGCGCGAGCCCGGCGGTGGTGAGCGACGCGACATCGCCCTCCCATCCGTGGGACAGGAGGGCGTCGCGGACCGCGGCGTCGCCGCGGACCGAGACCGGCACCACCCTCACGCGCCGGCCGGTTCCGCGGGCGGGGTGCCCAGCACCGGGCCGCGCACCGGCGCGGGCTCGGCACGGGGCTTCTCGACCGCCGCCGGTGGGCTGGGCGGCGAGGCGATCCGGGGCGGCAGGGGCAGGTTGCGCGCCAGCAGGTCGAGGTCCTCGCGGTCAATCGTCTCGCGCTCGAGGAGCGCCACCGCGATCCGCTCCAGCAGGTCGCGGTGCTCGTCGAGCAGCCGGAGCGCGGTGGCATACGCCTCGTCGAGCAGCGCCTTGACCTCGCTGTCCACCAGTTGCGCGGTCTGCTCCGACACTTCGCGCCGCTGGCCGAACTCGCGCCCGAGGAACACCTCCTGCTCGCGCTCGCCCACCGCCATCAGCCCCACCGCCTCGCTCATCCCGAACTGGGTGACCATGCGGCGCGCCAGGGTGGTGGCCCGCTCGATGTCGTTCCCCGCCCCGGTGGTGACGGCACCCTTGCCGAAGACGATCTCCTCCGCGGCGCGGCCGCCGAAGAACATCGCCAGCGACCCCACCAGCCACGACCGCGTGTAGTTGTGCCGGTCCGTCTCGGGCAGCGAGGCGGTGAGCCCCAGCGCGCGGCCGCGCGGGATGATGGTCACCTTGTGCACCGGGTCGGAGCCCGGCGTCTTGAGGGCGACCACGGCGTGGCCCGCCTCGTGGTAGGCCGTGAGCCGCTTCTCGTCCTCGGTGAGCACCAGCGAGCGGCGCTCCACGCCGAGCATCACCTTGTCCTTGGCCTCCTCGAGGTCGGCCATCGAGACCGACGTCTTGCCGGCGCGCGCGGCGAGCAGCGCCGCCTCGTTGACCAGGTTGGCCAGGTCGGCGCCGGCCATCCCGGGCGTGCCGCGGGCGATGGTCTCCAGCCGCACGTCGGGCGCCAGCGGGATCTTGCGGGCATGGACCCGGAGGATCCCCTCG
>CAZNOJ010000007.1:11882-42143 GCA_964574665.1 uncultured Gemmatimonadaceae bacterium | reverse complement strand
GCAGCGCATCGTGCTTGGTGAACACCTGCATGGTCACGTGCGGCGAGGCACCGTCCCGGCGGAGCACCTCGCGCGAGCGGACGAAGTACTTGTCGGAGTAGTAGCCGGCTCGCATCTTGTCGACCGGCAGGTTGAAGATCGCAGGATCGAGGCGGGTGCGGGGCATGGGTGGAATGTGGCCCTGCGGGCCGTGAAGGGTAAAGGGTGATAGGTGAAGGGGGCGGTGGTGCGATTTCCCCTTCACCCTTTACCCATCACCCTTCACCGACAGTACATTACGCCTTCCCTCCAGTCCGGAGTCCCTCTCGTGTCCGAATCCCCGCTGTCCCGCCGCTCGTTCCTGGGTGCCGCCAGCGCGGCCGTTGCCGGGGCATCGCTGATGCCGCAGGCTGCTGCCGCGGCACCGTACATCCGTCGTGCACGCGTCGCCGCACCGGTCGCCATCGCCTCCGCGAACGGCATCCGCGGCGTGGCGCGGGCGCTCGAGCTTCTCGGCCAGGGAAGCGACACGCTCGACGCGGCGGTCGAAGGCGTCAAGATCCAGGAACTCGATCCCAACGACACGTCGGTCGGGTACGGCGGGCTGCCCAACGAGGACGGGGTCGTGCAGCTGGACGCGTCGTGCATGCACGGGCCCACCAGGCGCGCGGGCGCCGTCGGGTGCCTCGAGGGGATCAAGACGCCGAGCGAGATCGCGCGGCTGATCCTCAAGTACACCAACCACATCATGCTGGTGGGGAAGGACGCGCAGCGGTTCGCGCTGTCGTACGGCTACCAGGTGGAGGACCTGCTCACGCCGCGCTCGCGCGAGCGGTGGCTGCGGTGGCGCGCCAATCGCGGCGCCACCGACGACTGGCTCCAGGTGGGCAACGCCGAGCCGGTGGGGATGCGCCCCACGGGCACCATCAACATGAACGTGGTGAACGCCGCCGGTGACATCTCGTCGGTCACCACCACCAGCGGCCTGGCTTGGAAGATTCCCGGCCGCGTGGGGGACTCGCCGATCATCGGCGCGGGGCAGTACACCGACAACGACATCGGCGCCGCCGGGTCCACCGGACGCGGCGAGAGCAACATCATGGTGTGCGGCGGCTTCCTGACGGTGGAGCACATGCGCCAGGGGATGCATCCCAAGGACGCCTGCCTGGCCACGCTGCGGCGCGTGGTGGAGAAGACCCCGCCGCGTCTCCTCAACGAGCAGGGCCGCCCCACCTTCGGGCTCAACTTCTACGCGGTCAACAAGCGCGGCGAGTACGGCGGTGCCTCGTTCACCGGTGGTCGCTACGCGGTGTGCGACGAGCGGGGAGCGCGGCTGGAGGACCTGGCGACGCTGTACAGCTAGTCGCGAGTCGCGGGTCGTGGGTCGCGAGAGCGTGAATCCGTCATCCTGGGCAGGGCGGTCCGGCAAGGTTCCGCTCAGGATGACCCATTGAGGAGTTGCTGATGAGAGTCGGTCTGCTCGCGGCAGTGGTGCTTACGGCTTCTCCCCTCGCCGCGCAGGAGTCGCAGGCGCCGTGGCGGCTGTCGTACTTCCCCTATCTCACCGTGTCGCCCAATGACGGCCTGATGGGGATCGCCCGCGCGATCTGGTTCCGGCAGGCGGGGTGGGACGAGCGCTACACGCTGGCCAACTCGGTGGCACTCGAGGCCGGGTATTCCACGCGCGACGCCTGGCTGGCGCGGGCCACCTGGGCCAATCCGGCGTTCGCCGAGGGGTGGCGGATGATGGCGCACGCGGAGGTGGGGCACGAGCCGCGGTTCGGGGATCCCGACGATTCGATCGAGCGTGACCGCGCCTATGCCTGGGTGGACGTGACGCGGAGGATCCGCGGGCCGTTCCATCTCGCGCTGCGCGGGGGGTATCGGCACGAGAAGCTGCAGGACGATGATCAGGAGGGGGCCACGGAGCGCGAGCAGGGCGATGCGACGGCGCGACTCGCCCTCCTCGTGGATCTGCGCGACCGGGAGTTCGAAGTCAATCGCGGGGTGTTGCTCGAAGGAGGCATGATCGTCGGGAGCGCCGGCCGCCCCCGGTTCGATGGCACCACCGTCCGCGGATACCACGCCCTCTACGCGCACTTGCGCGGCTGGTACAATCCGCTGCCGTATCTCCGGCTGACGGGGCGGTTTGCCGTTCGAGAGGATGTCGAGGGCTGGCGCCTCGCCGCGCAGCACGAGTTTCCAGGGTGGGAAGGCGACTTCACGGTCGTGGGCGGACACCGATCGCATCGTGGCCTCGGGATCGGCCAGCTGACCACGTCAGACGCGTTGCAGTACCGCGCCGGAGGTGCGATGCTCGCGGGGGCCGAGGCGAGGTTCGACGTCCTCAATGTGGGCGAGATGGGAGCGCTGACGGTCTTCGCCTTCGTCGATGGCGGACGGGTCCTGCGCAACACGGGAATCTTCTGCGGCATCGGCCCGTGCGATGCGTTCGAGCGCGAGGACGACTGGCACTGGGGTGGCGGTGGCGGGATCGCGCTCCGGGTGCTGCGCGCCGCGACGCTCACCATCTCTGCGGCCGGCGGCGATGGCGAGACGCGGTGGTATGTCGGCAGTGGGTGGAGCTGGTAGCTGGAGAACAGCGGGTGGAGAACGGAGGGTGGAGGGGCACGGCGGCCTCCACCCTCCGTTCTCTACCCTCAACTCTCCTTCACGTTCACGCCCCGCTCGCGCAGCGCCGTCACGTACCGGTCGAACGGCATCCCCTCGTCCGGCGTGGTGACCCCGAAGCGGATCACCTGCCGGCGCGCCTGGATCAGCCCGGTGATCGCCAGCGAGTAGCCGGTGGTGCGCATCATCGCCGAGATGCCGTGCTCCTGATCGTAGTAGTCCACCAGGTCGAACTGGGTCTGCTTCGGCTTGCCGTGGTGCGTGCCGCTCACGATCACCCGCAGCGCCACCAGGTCGCGGCCCTCGGGCTTGGTGAGCCGGGGTGACACCGCCGCGATGAACGCGTCGCGCGGCACCACGTCCTGTCCCTTCACCTTGATCGGCTTGAGGTCGAGCAGGCCGAGCTCGCGGATGGCGCGCATCAGGTCGGCGTGGCCGGGGTAGCGGAGCGTCTTGTATTCCATTTCGCGGACCGCACCCTTGAACGTGAACGGCATGGTGGAGATGCCGCCCGCGGTGTGGAATGCCTCCAGCGTGCCGACTGGCTGGGCGAACTCGACCGGCTCGAGCTCGCTCAGGGCGTCCACCGTCACCGGCTGGCCGTCGCGCAGGATCCACGACGGCGTGGTGTAATAGTCGAGGGCGCCCTCGAGCGAATAGACGATCTGGTAGTTGAGCGGCGGCTCGGGGTGCTGTGGCAGGCCGCCCACGTAGATCCGGACCCGGTCGGCCACGTCGAGGCGCCGGATTCCCTCGGCGGCCAGGATGTTGACCATGCCCGGGGCGAGCCCGCAATCGGGCATCACGGAGAGGCCCTTCTCGTGCGCCTCCTCCTCGAGCCGCTTCTGCTCCATCACGATCTCGGTGTTGCCGCCGAGATCGGCGAAGTGGCACCCGGCCTCGACCGCGAGCCGGGCCATCGGGCCGTTGAAGTAGTACGGGATGGCGCTCATCACCGCATCGTGGTCACGCATCACGGCGGAGACGGCCGGGTGATCGGTGACGTCGAGCGCCACGCGATGGAGCCGGGAGTCCTCCAGGCGGGTGAGGAACCGGGCGGCGCGCTCCGGCTGGAGGTCGGCCAGGGTGACCCGGGTCACCTCGGGGTCGCGGAGCAGGTCGAAGGCACAGGCGCAGCCCTGCAGGCCGGCGCCAAGCACGAGCATCTTCATCGGGTCACATCCTCCTGGGCACGGGACGACGGCCCAAGATAATCCCGCCCCCCGGCGACCCTAGGGCGCCCCGCCGCCCAGCGAGCGATTGACGATGGTGATCGGCGCGGGGTAGCGCATCGGCCCCAGCGGGGTGTCGATCGTGGGCACGGCGCGCACGGTGATCCTGGTGGGGTCCGCCCGGGCGCCCACCATGCCGGCGGCGAGATCAACCAGCGACTCGGCCGGTCCCTCGAAGAACTGGCGCAGGTTGAGCCGGATCCGGAGCGGGATGGTCGTGACGACGCCGGGTGCGAGGGCGATGGAGGAATCCAGCGCCCCGCTGATGGTCTCGCGGTCGTCGAGGAGGAGGGTCCAGGCCAGGCGCACCATCGTGGCGGTGGCGGCGTTGTCGGCCGGGTTCTCCGCCGCCACGTCGAGGGTGAACTCGAGCGGCACGTCGTTGCGGGAGACGGCCAGGGCGAGGCGCGCCAGGTCGGTCGCGCCGAGATCGCGCGTGGAGGCGATCCGCGCGAGGGGGACGCCGGCCAGTCGGGCGTCGCGCGTACCGGCGAGCGCGAACGCGACGTGCCGGAGCGCGGCGATCTGCTGCAGCGTGGCGCAACCCGCGAGCAGCAGGGCCAGGACCAGCGTCCAGCGTGGAAGTACGGCGCGCATGGGGGCTCCATGGTGAGGCGCGGGTGCGCGACAGGGGTCATGGGCAAGATCCACCAGGAGTCGGCCACCGTCCAGTCGAGTTCGGCACTCCCGGCGGCGGGCCGACTCCGCCATCTTGTCGGGTAGCACCACTGCCCACCTGAGCACCTCACCCCGTGACTCCACTGGAGGAGCGATGGCCGAAGCTGTCTCGACCACGCGCGACCGCCTCCTGTCGGCCGCGCGGGAGCTCTTCACCAGCGAGGGCTATCACGCCGCGACCACGCCGGTGCTGGCGGCGCGTGCCGGCGTGGCCGAGGGCACGATCTACCGCCACTTCAGCAGCAAGCAGGCGCTGCTCAACGCCGTCTACCAGGACGTGCAGCAGTGGGGGAGCGCCACGATCCGCGAGGTTGCGGAGTTCCCGGGCCGCACCCCGGAGCGCCTTGCGCGTCTCGCCACCACGTGGCTGGCGGCGGCGGAGGCCGATCCCCCGCGGGTGCTGATGCTGCTCGCCTGGCCGCTCACGGGCGAGCTCGACGACGCCTCCCGGCAGGCCGGCAGGGACTTCCGCGCCCAGCTCGAGCACCTGATCGCCGTGGGCAAGCAGGAGGGGACGATCCGCGCGGGGGTGGTGGAGCTGTGGACCGTGGTATGGCTCACCCTGGTGACCGCTGCCGCCACGCGAGTGGCCACGCGCGAGTGGTCACCGCGCCATCCGCACGCGCTGGCCACGCTCGAGGCCGCCTGGGAGGCGATCGCCGGACGCCTGGTCGGGGCCGTTCCCACGCCGGAGGCCTGAGCCATGCACGAATCCGGCGCGCTCGACCTCCACGCCTTCCTCGCCACGCTGGCGCTGGTGCTGTGCACCGCCGCGATCACGACGGTGGTGTTCCAGCGGCTCAAGCAGCCGGTGATCCTGGGGTACCTGCTGGCCGGCCTGTTCGTGGGGCCGCACATCACCCTGGTCCCCGCGATCGCCCACGACGAGGCCACGCACATCCTGGCGGAGCTGGGCGTGATCCTGCTGTTGTTCGGGATCGGGCTGGAGTTCTCGCTTCGCAAGCTGATGCGGGTGGGCGGTCCCGCGGCGATCACGGGCATCATCGCGATCTCGACGATCTTCTGGATCGGCAACGGCGCGGCGCGGATGATGGGATGGAACCCCACCGAGGCGCTGTTCACGGGTGCGGCGATCGCGGTGTCGTCCACCACCATCATCGCCAAGGCGTTCGAGGACCGGAAGATCCGCGGGCGGCTCCGCGACCTGGTGTTCAGCGTGCTGATCATCGAGGACCTCGTCTCGATCCTGATGCTCGCCGCGCTGTCCACCGTGGCCGCCGGACAGGCCGCGTCGGCCGACGAGCTCGCGGGCACGGCGGTGCGCCTGCTGGCGATGCTGGCCGTGGTGGTGGTGGTCGGGCTGTTCACCATTCCCCGGCTGATGCGCTGGGTGGTGAGCCTCGGCAGCAACGAGACCACCGTGGTGGCGTCGCTGGGACTCTGCTTTGCCGGGGCCTACCTGGCCGACTGGGCCGGATACTCGGTGGCGCTGGGGGCGTTCCTGGCCGGCTCCCTCATCGCGGAGTCGGGCAAGGCGCACACCGTGGAGAAGCTGGTGCTGCCGATCCGCGACCTCTTCGCGGCCATCTTCTTCGTCTCGGTGGGCATGCTGATCGATCCCGCCCTGGTGCGCGAGCACTGGGTGGCGGTGGTGGTCTTCACGCTGGTGGTGGTGGTCGGCAAGGTGATTGCCGTGCCGCTCGGCGCCTTCATCTCCGGCATGGGGATCCGGGTGTCGCTGCAGGCCGGGATGTCCATGGCGCAGATCGGGGAGTTCTCCTTCATCATCGCGTCGGTGGGCGTGCTCTCACCGCTGGTGCGCGACTTCCTCTACCCGGTGATGGTCGCGGTGTCGGCCGTCACCACCCTGGTCACCCCCTGGCTGATCGCCGCGGCGCCCAAGGCGGCGGACTGGGTGGACCGCAAGCTCCCGAAGCCGCTGCAGACCTACGCCTCGCTGTACGAGACGTGGGTGGAGGAGCTGCGCCACGCACCCAAGACGCGCACGGCGGGCCAGCGCACCCGGGCGTCGATCCGCTGGCTGGTGATCGACATGGTGTGCCTGATCGCGCTGATCGTGGGCTTCGCCCTCCGCGGACCGCAGGTGGAGCGCTACCTCGCCGAGCAGTCGCCGATCCCGCCCGAGTTCGCGCGCTGGGCGATGTGGGCGGTGTTCATCGCCCTGGCGCTGCCATTCCTGGTGGGGATCTTCCGGGTGTCGTCGCGCCTCGCGGAACAGCTGGCCCGCGCGGCCCTGCCGAGCCACGGCCGGATGGACCGCGCGGCGGCGCCGCGTCGCGCCCTGGTGGTGACCTTCGAGATCGCCATCGTCTTCCTGGTGGGCTTGCCGGTGCTGGCGATCTCGCAGCCGTTCCTGCCCCCGTTCCGCGGTGCGGTGGTGCTGGGCGTGGTGCTGGTGCTCCTCGGCGTGGTGGCGTGGCGCAGCGCCCGCAACCTGCAGGGCCACGTGTCCGCGGGCTCCGAGGTGCTGCTGGCGGCGTTGCGCCATTCCCTGCCGCCGGAGCAGGCCACGCAGGAGTACGCCACCAGCGGCCTCACGCTGGAGCGACCGGTGGATCCGATGGTCACCGCCACGCACCTGCTGCCGGGGATGGGGACACCGCGACGGTTCGAGATCGCGGAAGGGCACTTCGGCGCCGGCAAGACGCTGGCCGACCTCGGGCTGCGCGGACGGACCGGTGCCACGGTGCTGGCGATCACGCGCGGCGAGGTGGGGATCCCGGCGCCCAGCAAGCTGGAGCGCCTGTTGCCGGGCGACCGCCTGGTGCTGGTGGGAAGCCGCGAGGCGCTCGAGGCCGGGATCCGGTTGCTCGAGCGCGGCGAGATCAACGGCGATGACGACGAGGACGCTCAGCGCCTTCCGTAGCTGTCCACCGCCGCCTTCGCCGCGGCGCGGAGCGGCGCCTCCCACTCCTTGGGAATGAAGCGTTCAGTCAGGTTGGGATACTGCAGCGGATCCTGCTCGTAGATGGTGGCGGCGATGACCATCGCCGCGAGCCACGCGCCGGCGCGCGAGGGATGGAACCCGTCGGACTCGTAGAGGCCGATGTCCGGGTGGCTCGTGCCGATCGCGCGGAAGGCGTGCGCCACCGGGTAGAGCGCCATGGACTTGGCGTCGGCGGCGTCGGTGTAGTTGCGGATTCCCGCGTCAATGTCACCGCCGATCGGCGGCCAGACCACGTACATCCCCACCCGCGTACCGTGCTTCACCACCCGGTCGGCGATGCGCCCCGAGTAATCGAGCAGGTTGGCGCCACTGGAGAAGAGGGTGGACGGGCCCTGCTGCATGATCAGCAGGTCGAAGCCACCGGCGTCCATCGCCGCGGTGGACGTGGCGTTGCCCCAGTGATCCTCGAGGCCGAAGTTGGCGAAGGCAATCACTGCCACGGTGGGTCGCGCGGCCCCGCCGCGCACCGCCAGTTCGGCGATCAGCCCCGGCAGGTCGTTGGTGTAGGTGAGCGAATTGCCGAGCATCAGGATCTGCAGGCCCCCCGTAGGGGGCGGCGGGGGCGGCGGCGTGACGGGGCCGCTGCCGCTGCCGCAGGCCAGCGCGACGAGGGCGAGCAGGAAGGGTCGCATGGGGGTCGCTGTCGTGAAACGTGGAAACCGATCCGCGGGACACCGGACGTGCCCCTCAAGTGTACTGCGTCGGTGGCCCCGCGATGTCAGCGTCAGGTTGGCGCCGGGCCGGTGGACTGCCGGTGGCGAGCGCCCCACCTAGCGCCGCTGATACTCGACGTTGAGGGCCCGTCCGACCGACACCCAGAGGCGACCGGTGAGGCGGCCCTCCGCACGCTCGAAGCGCAGGGTGGTCCCTCCGGGTCCCGCGAACCGGTCGGCCGCCGTGGCCCGCAGGGCGGTGGCGTCACCCGGGCGGCGTTCCGCCATCAGGCCGCCCTCGCCCTGGAAGATCCGGATCCGGCCGCCCGCCTCGTCACTCCACCACGTCCCCAGGTACTCGGGAAACCGTGTCGAATCGGGGAGGAAGGCCGTCGGCGTGGTCGCCGTGGGCGGTGCCGGCAGCGGCGCGAAGGGCAGGGTGCCTTCCAGCAGCGTCGCCGCCAGGGCACCGGGATTGGCATCGGCCCGGTTGCAGAGCATCGCCACGGACAGGCGGTGATCGGGGAAATGCGCCAGCGTGGCCCGGTAGCCGGCGGTGGCGCCACCATGATTGATGGAAGGCACGCCGCGAATCGGCGTGAGGTAGAGCCCGCCGCCGTAGTTGACCGGGTTGCCGTTGTTGTACCGGCCGCTGGTGCGCATGGCCCCGCTCACGTCGGGAGTGCCGATGCGACCCTCGGCGAGGGCCTGGTTCCAGCGGAGCAGGTCGTCCACCGTGGTGAGCAGGCCGCCATTGCCGTGCACGTGCTCGAACGGCATGTCGAGTCGCCAGCCGCTTCCCGCTGGCGCGTATGCCTGCGCACGTCCGGGGACGATGCGGGTGTAGTCGTCGCGCCACGAGGTGCTGGTCATCCCGAGGGGGTCGAAGAGTTCCCGCCGGGTGAATTCGGCGAACGGCATGCTCGTGGCGCGCTCCA
This sequence comes from uncultured Gemmatimonadaceae bacterium, assembly GCA_964574665.1. Lineage (GTDB taxonomy): Bacteria > Gemmatimonadota > Gemmatimonadetes > Gemmatimonadales > GWC2-71-9 > Palsa-1233. Next base: position 33,103 of record CAZNOJ010000007.1, on the reverse strand, counting down.
CCAGCATCGCCAGGAGGTTGTAGCCGGTGTTGGTGTAGGAGAAGGCCGCACCGGGAGCGTGGTTGAGGCCGCGCTGGCGGGCGATGATCGCCAGTGCGTCGGCGTGGGTATAGCTCGCGGTCCAGCGGGGCCAGCCGGTGAGCGCAATCACCGATCCCCAGTCGCGGAGCCCGCTGGTATGCAGCATGAGGTGACGCACGGTGATCGGCGCCTGGTACTCGGGCAGCTCGGGGAACCACCGTTGCACGGGGTCGTCGAGGGAGAGGGTGCCGCGCGCGGCCAGCAGCAGCACGGCCGCGGCGGTGAACTGCTTGGAAACGGAACCCGCCTCGAAGATGGTGCCCACCGTGATGGGGACCCGGTGCTCCAACTCCGCCAGCCCGAAGGCCCCGCGGTAGGCGGGCGCCCCGTCGCGGTCCACCGCCACGGCGCAGCCCGGCGCGTCGGCGGCCACGAAGGCGCGCATGACGGAGTCGGCGCGGGCGGGGAGTGACTGCGCTGCCGCGGTGTTGGCCAACGTGAGCAGGGCGGCGGCGGTGGCGAAGTGGCGTGCCCATCGCCCGGGCGGCGTGACCTGGTGCATCGGGACCCTCGGACGCGGGGGAGGTGCTCGGAACCACGCGACGAGAATCCATGGCCTCAATGCGCGCGCGCCGCAAGGCCTCCGCTCGCCACGGACCCGATCACCATGGCCGTGTTTCGCCCGCCGAGGCTCTGCGACAGCAGCAGTGTGGTGGCCGCGCGCCGCGACTCGACGTGCAGCGGCACGCGGCACCCGGCGAGGGCCGGATCGACCTCCGTGGTGCCGAGGGTTGGCGGCACGATCCCCTGCTGCAGTGCGAGCACGGCGGCCACCGCCTCGAGCCCACCGCTGGCGCCGAGAGTGTGGCCGAGCAGCGGCTTGAGCGACGTGATGGGTGCGCGCTCCAGCAACGATCCGAGCGCGCGACATTCGGCCGCATCATTGCTGCGCGTGGCGGTGCCATGCGCCTTGATCCAGCCGGGGCGTGGTCCGCCATCAGCAAGTGCCTTCGCGATCGCGGCTGCGATGCCGCGTCCCTCCGGATCCGGTGTCGGTGCCACCCGGCGTTCGCCACTCACCCCGCATCCCACGATGATGGCGAGGGGTGTCGCGCCGCGCCGCGCAGCGTGCGCGGCCGACTCAAGGCTGAGGACGCCCGCCCCCACGCCGAGCAACGTGCCGGACCGGGCACGATCGAAAGGGCGGCAGGGCACCACGATGGCGGGTGGTGCCAGCAAGCCAGCCGATGCGAACGCGGCCACGACACCGGGATCGAGGGCGGCCTCTGCGCCTCCAGCGATCACTACGTCCGCGAGCCCCGTGCGGATCCGGTGCCAGCCCTCGATGATCGCGACGGCACCGGAAGCGCTGCCGGCCCCAATGGTGTGGACGGCGCCCGTGGCGCCGTGCGAGGCGGCCACCTGGTCGGCCCCGGCACCAGGCATCAACCGCATCACCGCGGTGGGCCGCGGGTGCGCACCTGGGCTGTGCGCCATCGTCCGTGCGAGTGCGGCCGTGGGTGCGACGGGCCCGAGCGCGGAGCCTTCGAAGACGGCGAGGCGATCGAGGTCGAGTTCCCGCGCGTGCAGCCCACTGACCGCCCACGCCTCGGTGGCGGCGACGTGAAAGAACTGTGCAGCGCGGTCGAGGCGGCGACGCGCTGGATCCGGTGGAGGATCGGGAGCCCGGCCGAGCCAGCGGCCGTCGAGCGCTGCGTCGGGGGCGGCACAGCTCACCATTCCCGCGAGGGCGGCGTCGAGGGCCGCGATGCCGCCGCCCGCAGCAGACCAGGCCCCGATGCCGGTGATCCAGACGTCAGTCATCGGCGCGCACTCCCTGGGCCAGGGCGCGTACCGCGCCGTTGAACCACTCGGTGGCCACCAGGGCGGGGCCGTCCGGCGAGGCGAGGCGCGCGAGGAGGGCATGCTCCGGCTCGGCCGCGTCGCGACCATGCACGCGGTACCAGCCGCTGGTGCGCAACAGGTACGAGCGTCGGGTGGCGGCCGCGGGCGCCGGGGCCGGATCCTTGACCACGATGCGCACCGTGTCGCCACGCTCCATCACCACGTGCTCGCGATCCACGGCGGCCAGCGCATCCGAGCGATCGGCGCCTGCGTCGTCAATGGCCTCGTGCACCGCAAGGACTCGCTCCTGCAGGGGCTTCGACGCGGAGGCGGCGAGCGCCACGCGGTCGATCGCCCAGAACGCCGCCGTGGATTCGAGGCGCACCGTCACCACCGGGCCCACGATGCCGCGGAGATCGAGCGGAAGGGCCTGGCGCTTGGTGACCTCGGGACCGGCCTCCCAGATGGTGCCTGCCGGGCGCCATCCGCCGCCGCTCCACACCGAGACCGCCAGCGCGCCGTGCCGCTCCTGCAGCGCATGCATCCGGCGCGCCGCCGCCGGGCCTGACTCCGGGTGATACCAGGAGGCGGTACCACGGCCGGTGGCGTGCACCAGCGTGCTCACCAGGAAGGCCGACCACTCCGTGTTCCGCCCATCCACCACCAGGGTCGCGGTGTCGCCCACGGGGCGTGCGAAGGTGGCGACCACGCCATCCCGCCGCTCCTCGGCGCTGCGGGGTGCCAGCCGGGTCGTCCATTCCGTGTCGTCAACTGCCGAGAGGGCCGCGGTCATCTCCCGATCGTCGAGGCCGCGCGCCGACAGCGGTGCCTGCATCGTGCCTACGGCGAGGTAGTGGCCGTTGGCGCGGCCGTCGGGGATCATGGCTGTCCCCGCGGGGTGATCCACCGCGAGCAGGTCGAACGCATCCACGTACTCGGTCTCGGGTTGCTCGGCGGTCATCAGGAACCGGAGTTCGTCGCCGACGGGGCGGATGAACTCCAGGTTGTCGAGGTCGGTGCGCGCGAGCGCCGGCATCACGGCGCCACCGAAGGTGCCGGAGTCGAGGCGATATCCGGAACCGTCCCAGCTGTACACCAGCGGACAGGAAAGGGAACCGGACCCGCTGCCGATGCTGATCGTGCCGCCGGAGCCGCCGCCGCCGGCTGCGGCCGCCGCGAGGCCGATGACGAGCACGAACACCAGCCCGCCGACCAGCAGCGGTGCCGCGTTGCTGCGGTTGCGCTTCTCCACGAGGGTGATGTCCGCCAGGGCATACACCTGGCGGGTCGCGGAATCGATTCGGTCGCTGCGCTCGTCGCCCGGCACGAAGACGGAATCGCGGGCCACCTGCATCGTGCGCCGCTCGATCACGCTGCCGTCGCGGAAGGTGAGGCGGAACCGGACCGGGTTCCCTTCGGCGAGCGCGGCCGGGGTGGTGTCCGGGGCCGGTCGCCAGGAGGCGCAGCCGCTGGTGTGGATCACCAGCAGCACGGCGAGACACAGGGAGACGGTGCGGCGGAGTGGCGCGGGGAGGACGGGCACGGGTGGCTCCGGGATCGGGATGCCCGGAATCCACCCTCCCGGCGTCAAGCGGGAGTCAAGCGCGCGGCTAGGCCAGCTCCCCGACCGCCGCCTCGACAGCATCCCGCAGCCGGCCGTCCACGATCATCTCGCGCACCGCGGCGAGGTCGCCGGTCATCAGGCGGTCGGCGTCGAGGGGCGGCACCACCTCGCGCACGGCGCGCACCGCCGCGCCGACTCCGGGGCCGGGCTGGAGCGGCTTGTGGAAGTCGAGCGCCTGGGCGGCGTTGAGCACCTCCACGGCGAGCACCCAGCGCGCGTTCTCGAGGATGGTGGCGCACTGCCGGGCGGCGGTGGTGCCCATCGAGACGTGGTCTTCCTGGTTGGCGGAGGTGGGAATCGAGTCGACCGAGGCGGGATGGGCCAGCACCTTGTTCTCGCTCACCAGCGACGCGGCGGTGTACTGCGAGATCATGAGGCCCGAATGGAGGCCGCCCTGCTTCGCGAGGAACGCCGGGAGTCCGCTCACCGCGGGGTCGAGCATGTGCTCCACGCGCCGCTCCGCAATGTTGGCCAGTTCCGCGATGGCCACCTTGGCGTAGTCCATGGCCACCGCCACCGGCTGGCCGTGGAAGTTGCCTGCGGAGATCACCGCATCGTCGTCGGCGAACACGAGCGGATTGTCGGTGACGGCGTTGATCTCGCGGGTGAGGACCTGCGCCACGTGCTCGATCGCATCGCGCGAGGCGCCGTGCACCTGGGGAATGCAGCGCAGGGAGTAGGCGTCCTGCACCTTGTCGCAGTCGGCGTGCGAGGCGTGGATCGGCGAGTCGGCGGAGATGCGGTGCACGTTGGCGGCAGCGGCGATGGCGCCGGGATGCGGGCGCACCCGGGTGACCGAGGGACCGAACGGCACCCGGGTCCCCTTGAGCGCCTCGAGCGACATGGCGCCCGCGATGTCGGCCGCCACGGCCAGTTCGCGCGCGTCGGCGATCACCAGTGCCCCGATCGCGGTCATGGCCTGGGTGCCGTTGATCAGGGCCAGCCCTTCCTTGGCCTCGAGGATCACCGGGGACAACCCCGCCAGGTCGAGCGCCTCGCGCGACGGCAGCACCTGGTCGCGAAACTGGGCGTGCCCCTCGCCGATGAGCGTGAGGGCGATGTGGGCCAGCGGGGCGAGGTCGCCGCTGGCGCCCACCGATCCCTGCGAGGGGACGATCGGGTGGACGCCGCGGTCGAGCAGCTCGAGGAGCAACTGCACGACTTCCACCCGGATGCCGCTGTAGCCGAGGGCGAGCGACTGCGCGCGGAGCAGCAGCATGGCGCGGACCACCTCGGCGGGGAGTGGTTCGCCCACGCCCATCGCGTGCGAGACGATGAGGTTGCGTTGCAGGTGCTGCACGTCGGCGGGCGCGATCCGCTCGGTGGCGAGCTTGCCGAAGCCGGTGGTGACGCCGTAGACGGTGCGCCCCTCCGCCACGAGGCGCTCGATGTAGCGGCGCGACTGCTCCATCTGTTCGCGCGCGGCCGGCGCGATCGCCACGTCGGCCCCGTCGCGGGCCACGCGGGCCACGTCGTCAAGCGAGAGCGGCTCACCCACCAGCACGGAATCCATCACGGGACGAGCTCCTCTCCGCCGATCCAGGTGCGCCCGACCGGCGCGGTGCCCAGGGTGTACGGCAGGCATCGCCAGTCGCGGTCGGCCAGCGCCAGCAGGTCGGCGCGTGCCCCGGGAACAATGGCACCGCGATCGGCCAGCCCCAAGGCCGCCGCCGCGTTGACGGTGGCCGCCGTGAGCGCCTCGGCCGGGGCGAGCCCGTTGAGCCGCACCGCGAGCGCCAGGGCCATCTGGGTCGAGCAGAGCGGCGACGAACCGGGATTGAGGTCGGTCGCCACCGCGACGATCGCCCCGGCGTCCACCAGCGCGCGGCCAGGGGCCGCGCCGATGCCCAGGTGGAGGGTGACGCCCGGGAGGAGGGTCGCCACGGTGTCGCTGGCCGCGATCGCCGCGACTTCGGCGTCGCCGCTCGCCTCGAGGTGGTCCACCGAGAGCGCGCCGTGCTCGAGGGCGACGACCACCCCGCCGATGGCGTGGAACTGGTCCACATGGGCCTTGACGGCGAGGCCGTGCTGGCGGGCCGCCGCGAAGATCCGGTCGGCCTCCTCCGGCAGCCACGCCTCGCGCTCGATGAAGACATCCACCGCGGTAGCCAGCGCCTGCCGCGCCACCTCGGGGATCAGCTCGTCCACCACCATCAGCAGGTAGTCGTCGCGCTCCGCGGGATCGGCAGGCGGCAGGTGGATCAGGAGCGTTGGCACGAGCCGGATCCGGGCCTTGTCCCGGATCGCCGTGATGGCGCGCAGCGAGGTGAGCTCGGCCTCGTGCGTGAGGCCGTAGCCGCTCTTGACCTCGATGGTGGTGGCGCCGCTCGCCGAGAGGGCGCCGAGGCGGGGCCGGGCGAGCTCGATCAACTCCACCAGGGACGCGGCGGCGGTGTGCCGCACGGTGCTGCGGATCCCGCCGCCGGCGGCGAGGATCCGCTCGTACGACACCCCGGCGGCGCGCGCCTCGAAGTCCACCAGCCGGTCGCCGGCCCAGATGCAGTGGGTGTGCGAATCCACCAGCCCCGGCACCACGGCGACGTTGCCGAGGTGCACCTCGCGCTCCGCCTGGCCGGTGAACTCGGCGAGGGGCCCGACCCAGGTGATCGTGGTTCCCTCGATGGCGATCGCGGCGTCCTCGAGGAGCGTGAGGTCGCGCATCGCCGCGCCGCGGCGGCCGCCGAGGGATGGCGGGGTGGCGAGCTGGGAGATCCCGGTGAGGAGGGTGGACATCGGGGAAATGTAGTGATTGCCGGCGTAGCGGCGGGCGACAGGGGACTGGCACCGGGCTGGCCCTCCACTCCGAACATGCTCCTGACAAGGCATTCGCGCGCACGTCGGTATCTAAGGGTGTCCCTCCCCGGAGCCCACCATGCGCCTGCTGGCTGCACTCTGCCTCTGCGTCCTCCCTGTCCCGCCCGTCGCGGCGCAGACCCCGATGGATTCCACCGCGCTGGTCGCGTCTCGCGAGGAGCTGCGCCGAGCCATCGGCACCTGGGACGTGGTCACGGAGTTCCTCAATCCCGACGGCAGCATCGCGCGCCGCGAGGCAGGCAGCTACGAGTTCGCCTGGTCGGTGCCCGACCGCGTGATCAGCGGCCGCTCCGAACTCCCGGGGCTGCAACAGCGCTCCGCGATCCTCTTCTACGTGGATGAGGCATCCCGCACGATCGAGATGGTGTCCGTGGGCGCGGACGGTCGGCTATGGGTCATGACCGGCCCGTTGGGCGGCAGCACGCGGAGCACCGCCCCGTACCGCACCGGCGACGGCGGGACGGCGCAGCTCCGCTTCACGTCGTTCAATGTCACGTGGGACCGATTCGAGTCGCGGATGGAGTACAGCACCGACGGAGGCAGCACCTGGCTGCCGGGGAATCATCAGGTGTTTGTCCGACGGATGTAGTGCCATGGTGGGGCGTGAAGGGTGAAGGGTGAAGCGGATGCCGATCACCTGACCGCTTCACCCTTCACCCATCACCCTTCACCCAGGCAAGTCCAATCCCCGCGCCCGCGCCACGTCGAGCGCCTTCTCGTATCCCGCATCGGCGTGGCGGATCACCCCCATCGCCGGGTCGTTGACGAGGCACATCGCCAGCCGCCGCTCCGCCTCGTCGGAGCCGTCGGCCACGGCCACCAGCCCGCTGTGCTGCGAGTAGCCCATTCCCACGCCGCCGCCGTGGTGGAAGGACATCCACGCGGCACCACTGGCGATGCCGACGCCGAAGTTGAGCAGCGGCCAGTCGCTCACGGCATCGCTGCCATCCCGCATCGCCTCGGTCTCGCGATAGGGTGACGCCACGCTGCCGGCGTCGAGATGGTCGCGCCCGATGACGATGGGGGCGGAGACCTTGCCGCTCCGCACCAGCTCGTTGAAGAGCAGTCCCGCCCTGTCGCGCTCCTTGTAGCCGAGCCAGCAGATGCGCGCCGGGAGCCCCTGAAAGGCGATCTGATCGCCGGCCCAGCCGAGCCACTGCTGCAGCCGGTGGTCATCCGGGAAGAGCTTGAGCAGCTCGCGATCGGTGGTGGCGATGTCGGCCGGGTCGCCCGAGAGCGCCACCCAGCGGAACGGGCCGCGTCCCTCGCAGAACGCATCGCGGATGAATGCCGGCACGAAGCCCGGATACGCGGTGGTGGCGCCCTCGAGGCCGCCGATCACCGCCTGGGCGCGGAGGTTGTTGCCGTAGTCGAAGGCGATCGCCCCGCGCTGCTGCATCGTGATGATCGCCTGCACGTGCTCGACCATCGCGGCGCGCACCCGCGTGAGGTATTCGCCGGGACGATCGCGTCGCAGGGCGTTGATGTCCTCGGCGGCAGCGTGCGGCGGGATGTAGCCCCACATCGGATCGTGCGCGGAGGTCTGGTCGGTGACGAGCTGCGGCGTGAAGCCGCGGCGCACCATGTCCGGGAGCACCAGGGCGGCATTGCCCAGGAGGCCGATGGAGAGGGCCCGCCGTTCGCCGGTCGCCGTCCGCGCCTGGGCAAGCGCATCATCGAGCGACGATGCGACGACGTCGAGGTACCGCGTCTCCAGCCGTCGCCGGATGCGGTCCGCATCCACCTCCACGCAGATCGCCACGCCGCCGGCCAGCTTCACGGCGAGCGGCTGTGCGCCGCCCATCCCGCCCAGTCCGGCAGTGACGGTGATGGTGCCGGCGAGCGAGCCGCCGAAGTGCCGGGTGGCCGCGCTCGCGAACGTCTCGTAGGTGCCCTGCAGGATGCCCTGGGTGCCGATGTAGATCCACGAGCCGGCCGTCATCTGGCCGTACATCATCAGGCCGAGCGTGTCGAGGCGATCGAACTCGTCCCAGGTGGCCCAGTTGGGGACGAGGTTGGAGTTGGCGAGGATGACGCGCGGGGCGAGGTCGTGGGTGCGCAGCACGCCCACGGGCTTGCCGCTCTGGATCAGGAGCGTCTCGTCGTTCCGCAGCCGGTCGAGGGTCGCCACGATGCGGTGATAGGCATCCCAGTTGCGCGCCGCCTTGCCGCGCCCCCCGTAGACGATCAGGTCCGCCGGCTTCTCGGCGACCTCGGGATCGAGGTTGTTCATCAGCATCCGCTTGGCGGCTTCCTGGATCCAGCCCTGCGCGGTGCGGGCAGCGCCCCGTGGAGCGCGGATCACAGCCGTTCCTCCACCGCCGCCAGGATCTCCCGCTCCAGGTCCTGTGCCTGCCGCACCATCGCCGCGCCACGGGTCACCAGGTCGGCGGCCTCGACGTCATCCTTGAGCTGCGCCGCATTGATGCGCACGTTCAGGTAGGCGCCCATCACCGCACTGCGGGCGCAGAGGGCGCCGACGCCGGCATCGGAGGCACTCGATGGCTGCCCGGTCTCCGCCATCGCCTTGATCAGCCGCATGGAGGCGAGCGCCTCCTCCATCACGCGGAACGGCACCCGGGTGGCCCCCAGCGTGGCCTGGCGGATCGCGGCCTGGCGCGCGGTCGCTTCCTGGTCGGTGGACTTCGGGAGCCCGAACGCCGCCATCACCGCCTCGAACGCCTTGGTGTCCTCGTCCACGAGGCGGAGCAGGTTGGTGACATGATGCTGACCGGTCACGGCGTGGTCGGAGAACTCCTGCCAGCGCTCGTCCCAGCCGCGCTTGTGGCTGCTGAGGTTGGCCACCATCGTGCCGAGGGCCGCGCCGAGGGCCCCGATTGCCGCCGCGACGGAGCCGCCGCCCGGGGCGGCCGATTCGCTCGCGGTCTCCGCGGTGAAGTCGGCCAGTGTCATGCCGACCAGCCGTGCCTGGCCGGGATCACGGAGCAGGTACTCGATCACCCGTTCCTCCGGGTTGAAGGGCGCCAGTTCGTCGAGGCCGAGCGAGCGCACCGCGATCTTCACCAGCTCGGATTCGGACACGCCGAGCGAGCGCTGTTGCCGGGCGAGGAAGTACCGACCGGCGTCGAGCAGGCAGCGAAGCGGCACCAGGCCCACCAGCTCGGAGCCGGTGACGCGGACGCCGCGCGCCGCCGCGGCCCGGGTGCACTCGTCGAACGCCACGTGGAGCGGGGTGACGTCCAGGTTGGTCAGGTTGATGGACACCTGCGCCACTCCGTACTCCGCGATGTACCAGCCGATCGCCTTGACCGCCTTGAGCGTGCCCGGCTGCTGCACCTCGACGCCGTCGGGCCCCACCACCTTGCGACCGGCCTCGCGGATGTCGAATGCGATGGCGTTGGCGCGCCGGGTGGAGGTGGTGTTGAGGTTGACGTTGTAGGCCACGAGGAAGTCGCGCGCCCCGATCACGGTGGCGCCGCGTCGCGCGTCGAAGCGCGCCGGCCCGAAATCGGGCTTCCACTCGGGACGCGCCAGCTTGTCGGCGAGGCCCTCGTACTCCCCGGCGCGGATCGCCGCCAGGTTCTTCCGGGCCGGGTCGGGCTGGGCGTGCTCGTAGAGGTACACCGGCAGCTCGAGTTCCCGTCCCACCCGTTCCCCGAGCCGCCTGGCCCACTCGGCCGCCTCGGCCATCGTGACGCCGGCGATGGGAATCAGCGGGCAGACATCGGTGGCACCCATCCGCGGATGCTCCCCGGCGTGCCGCGCCATGTCGATCACCTCACCCGCCACCTTGATGCCGCGGAAGGCCGCCTCGACCACCGCCTCCGGCGCTCCCACGAAGGTCACCACGGTCCGGTTGGTGGCCTGGCCGGGATCCACGTTGAGGAGACGGACGCCGCCCACCGCCGCGATCGCATCGGTGATCCGCTGGATCACCGCAGGGTCACGGCCCTCGGAGAAGTTGGGGACGCATTCGAGGAGACGGGTCATGAGTCCTGAGTCCTGAGTCGTGAGGCAGGCACGTCGCCGCAGGAATCTACTTGGTGTGATCGACGTCCCGACGTCGAGGATGAGCGCCTCAGGGCCCAGGACTCACGACTCGCGGCCCTTACGCAATCGCCCCCGACTCCACGGCATCCTTGAACCGCGCCAAGTCGGCCACCGTCCGCTTGCGGATCATGCCGCCGAGGAGCGGTCCGAGCAGGCGCCAGATCCCGGTGAAGCCGAACTCGCACTCGACCTCCCAGCGAGTGCCGTGCCCCCCGTGCGGCGCAAAGCGATTGGTGATGCGGCTGATGCCCATGCCGGAGTCATATGCGCCACTGAAGCGTTCGGGGTAGTCCCTGGCAGTGATCGTCTCGATGAGCACCACCTCGCGTTTCCCTTCGTGGTAGGTCAGGCGCGAGACCGCGCCGGGCTGGCCCGGTGTGCCGCTCACCGGGGTGAAGGAGACGAGCGTCGGTTGCCAGGCGCGGAGGTTCTCCGGGTTGTCGAACGCCTTCCAGACCGCCTCGACCGGGCGGTCGATCAGCAGTTCCGAGGTGAACCGTAGCGGCATGCGTCCCTCCGGGGGCGTGGTGCATCGAACATCGTTGATCCCGCCGGTCCGTCAATGGTCACAGCCTTCCCCGGAGTCCCGGTGCCAAGCTCTCTTCGCGGCCGAACCGGCCTGTTGCTGGCCACCCTGATTGCGGCTGCCCCTGCCCTCCGGGGCCAGGCGGTCCGCCTCATCACGCCCGAGCTCCGGCTGGGCGAGGAGTTCTCCGACATCCGGGGGGTGCGAGAGCTCGCTGACGGCCGCCTGTTGGTGAGCGACTACATCGACCAGCGGGTGGTGATGGTGGACGCCGGGCTGGGGTCCGTCTCCGAGTGCGTGACCGAGGGCGGTGGTCCGGCCGAGGTGCGCCTCGCGGGGCGGCTCCTGGCCATGCCAGGGGACTCCACGCTGCTGGTGGACATCGGCAACTCGCGGCTGATGGTGCTCGACCCCGAGGGGCGCCCCCGGAGGGTGCTGGCGGCCGAGCGACCCGGACTCACCGGCGTGCGGGGCGTGGATGGCCTTGGCCGGCTGTACTTCACGATCCCGGGATGGGCGGAGGGTGACCAGGCACTCGCGGCCGACTCGGTGCGCTTGGTACGCTGGGATCCCGCGACTGACCGCACCGAGCAGGTGGCGGTGGTCCAGGGGGAGCGGATGCGCTCCGACATCCGTGCGCCCGCGATGGTGCCGAGGATTCCGATCGTGGGCTACGGGACATCCGACGCGTGGGTGGTGGCGCCGAACGGGGTGGTGCGGGTGGTGCGCGGCGCCGACTATGTGGTCGAGACCGTGGCCCCCGGCAATCCGGCGGTGCGCGGCCCACGGCACGGCTACGAGACGCGCGCCGTGACGGCGGCGGACCGGGAGGCCTTCGTGCGCGACTTTCTCCGGAGCACCCCCACCAGTGGTCGCGGTCCGGGCGGCGGGATGGGGTTCTCGCCGCAGCCCAGCGATGCGGAGGTGGCCGCGATGGTGGCGCGCACCGAGTACGCGGAGCGCCACCCGATGTTCCGTCCCGGCTCGGTGGTGGCGGGACCCGGTGGCCAGGTGTGGGTCGGCCGTCCCGCGCGGCCGGACGAGCCGGTCTCGTACGACGTGTTCGACGCGGCGGGTCGCGCGGTGCGCCGCGTGGAACTTGCCCCGGGTCACCGGGTCGCGCTCGTCACCGCTCGCGGCGTGTACGTGATCGGGGAGGACGCCGATGGCGTCCAGCGCCTGGAGCGCCACCGCCTGCCGTGATCGCGCTGGTGCGCCGGGCCGGCGGGCGGTAAGCTTCGGGGTCCCCAGCATCGGAGATCGCGATGGCCACGGTAAAGGACCTGCTGGCTGGCAAGGACGGTGGCCTGCTGGTGGTGGACCCCGACACCACGGTGCTCGACGCCGCGGAGCAGATGAACGCGCGGGGCACCGGCTCGGTGCTGGTGATGGAGGGCGGCGCGCTGGTGGGGATCTTCACCGAGCGCGACCTGATGCGGCGCGTGGTGGCGGTGCGCCGCGATGCGGGGGCGACCCTGCTGCGCGACGTGATGACCACCGCGCTGGTGACGTGCACGCCCGAGGCCACCGTCAACGACTGCGGCGCCCTGATGAGCGAGCGCCGGATCCGGCACCTCCCGGTGATTGACGGCGCCCGCGTGCTGGGCGTGGTCACCACCGGCGACCTGCTGGCCCACGAGCTGCGCGAGAAGGAAGCGACGATCCAGCAATTGGAGTCGTTCGTGTTCTACGTCAGGACATAGGAGAACGGAGGGTGGAGGACGGAGGGTGGAGAGAGCCGGGCCATCCATTCTCCACCCTCTGTTCTCCACCCTCTGTTCTCCACCCTCTGTTCTCCACCATCCACCCTGCTTCAAGGCCCCGCGTAGCTCCCCTGCCGCGGATTGCCGACCGCCGGCCCCCAGTCCATGCGTCGTGCGGTGCCGCCGCCGAGCGGGCGGATCACCAGCTCCCCGGCGTCGAACCACGCCACCGAGTCACTCCCCCAGCGGAACGGACCGGTGCCGCTGGCCGCGATGCGCGCCGGCTCGCCGCTTGGGCCGGTGACGCAGATCCCGCCGTCCTCGCAGGGCGCTGCCGTGGCGAAGACCGGGGTGCCGAGCCGGGTGGTGAAGGCCGTGCGCGCGGAGTCGGCGCCGGGGCCGGAGAGCAGCGTCACTTGCAGGCGCGCCGGTGGCGCCGTCACGTGCCAGGCCTGTTCGCCGGTGGCGACATACACCGCCGTGCCGTCGTCGCGCCAGCCGATCGCCGTGATGGCGCCGTGTTCCTCGGGGAGCTCCAGGAGCCGCTCGGCGCCGTTCAGCAGGTTGAGCACCACGAGGTCGCGGGCCGGGAGGTCGCCTCGGCTGCGCGCGAAGGCGACCACGTCGCCTGCGGGCGAGAGTCGCGGCAGCTCCTCCGTCAGGGTGGTGAAGGTGAGACGCACCGGCGTGCCGCCGGCGGCCACCGACGCGAACAGGTCGGTGTGACCGTTGCTCCCCTCCGCCACGAACACCACGAACGCCTCCTCGCCCACCGCGATCTTGCGATGCACCGGCGAGAGCGAGCAGGCCGCAGTGCCCGCGAGCAGGGTCACGCCAAGCCAGGCGACAGTGGGACGGCGAGACACCACAGGGGCTCCGGGTGAAGGGGACGCTCGCGGTGAATCTACCCGCCAGAACCCGGCGTTACTATTGACGAACGCCCTCGCCACCATCGCGCCCGGAACGCCCATGCCCACGCTGCGCCGCATCGCCACCGGGATGTCCCTCGCCGTCCTGCCGCTCCTGCCCGGTGGCTCCGCGCCTCGACCCGACGGCGAGTTGTGGCGCCAGGTGGAGGTGATCCGCACCGCGCACGGCGTGCCGCACATCCGCGCCGACAACCTCCGCGCGGCGGGCTACGCACTCGCCTGGGTGATGCAGGAGGACTACGGCGCGCGCACCGGGCTCAACTTGCTGCGAAACAGCGGCCGGATGGGGCGGCTCTTCGGGCGCGACAGCGTGGAGCATGACCTGATGTCCTCGGGGGCGCGCCGACAGGCCGCCGCCACCTGGCACCGACTGGAGCAGGCCACGCGCGACATGTACCTGGGCTTCGCGGCCGGGGTCAATCGCTACGTCGCGCTGCATCCCGAGGAGTTTCCGGCGGGGATGCCGACCGACTTCACCGGCGTGGACGTGTTCACCCTCGACCAGGGCCGCGCGTCGGGTGCCAAGGCGCGCGCCTTCACGCAGCGCCTGCAGCGACCCGGGTCGGTGCCGGTGGTCGAGCCGCCCTCGCCCGACGAGGGGTCGAACGCCTGGGCGATCGCCCCGTCGCGGAGCGCCTCGGGGCGCGCGATGCTGCTCCGCAATCCGCACCTGGCGTGGACCGCGGGATACTACGAGGCCCACGTGACGGTGCCCGGGGTGCTCGATTTCTACGGCGACTTCCGGATCGGCGGCCCGTTCATCGTGATCAGCGGGTTCAATCGGCACCTGGGCTGGGCCACCACCAACAACAACCAGGACCTCGAGGAGGTGTACGCGCTGGAGCTCGACCCGGCCCGCGCCGACCACTACCTGCTCGACGGTGCGTCCCTGCCGCTCGAGCGCGACGACGCCGTGGCCGAGTATCGCACCGACCTGGGCGTCGCGGAGGCGCGCCGGGAGGGGTGGCGCACGCCGTTCGGGCCGGTGATCCATCGCACCGACTCGCTGGTGTACGTGATGAAGTCGGCCGCCGACGGCGAGTACCGGGCGGGCGAGCAGTTTCTGCGGATGATGCGGGCCACCTCCCTCGCCGCGTGGCAGGACGCGATGCGGATGCGGGCGCGCATGACGTCCAACTTCACGTACGCCGACCGCGACGGGAACATCCACTACCTCTGGATGGCCGGACTGCCGGCGCTGCCGCATCCGCCCGGCGGCGACTCGGTGGCGTTCCTGGTGCGCGAGAGCCGCCAGATGTGGACGGCCCTGGTGCCGTATGACTCCCTGCCGCAGCTCCTCAATCCGCCGGGCGGCTACATCCACCAGGAGAACTCGTCGCACCACTTCACCAACCTGCACGCGCCGTTCGACACGCTGAACCCGTATGCCAACTTCGAGGAGCCGTCGCTCTCGCTCCGGAGCCAGCTCGCGATCGCGCTAGTGGGCGGCACCGATACCCTGTCACTGGAGGAGATGATCCGGCGCAAGCACTCCTACCGGATGATGCTGGCCGACCGGATCAAGGCCGACCTGGTGGCTGCGGTGCGCGCCACCAGGCCGTGCTGCCGCGTGGCCGAGGCGCTTCGCGTGCTGGAGGCGTGGGACAACACCGCGGCACCCGATGCACGCGGGGCACTGCTCTTCGAGAGCTGGTGGAACCACTACGCGGGCGACCGCCCCGATTCGCTGCGGTTTGCCCGCACCTGGACCGCGGCCGATCCGGTGGGCACGCCGAGCGGCCTGGCCGACCCGGCGCGCGCCGCGGCGAGTTTCGTGGCGGTGCTGGGGCCGATGGGGGAGCGCTTCGGCGGCTGGGACGCGGCGTGGGGCGAGGTGCACCGGGTGCGCCGGGGCACCGTGGACGAGCCGGTGGGCGGCTGCAGCGGCGCGGCAGGGTGCTTCCGCACGCTGTCGTTCGGCCGCGCCGCCGATGGCAAGCGGGTCGCCAACGTGGGCGATGCCTGGGTGCTGGCCGTGGAATTCGGCGACATGCCGCGCGCCTATTCGGTGCTTGCATACGGCCAATCCCCGGATTCCACGTCCCCCTGGCACGCCGACCAGGCGGCGATGTTCGCCCGCGGCGCGCTCAAGCCGGTCGCCTTCACGGCCACCGACGTGGAGCGGCAAGCCGTGGCGCGGTACCGACCCGGCGAGGCACGGCGTGACTAGCCGCCTGCTGCTGGCGCTCTGCCTTCCCGCCATCGTCTCCGCGCAACGTGCCGATGTCCGCATTGCCGGCGGGCTGGTGCACGACGGGCGCGGTGGCGCGCCGCGCGTGGCGGACATCTATCTCCGCGGCGATCGCGTGGTGGGTGTGGGTCCCGGCGGGTGGAGCGCCGATCGCACCATTGACGCCCGCGGCCTGATCGTGGCACCGGGGTTCATTGACCCGCACGTGCATGCCGATGGCGAACTGGGGAGCCGCGACCGGGCACGGCGCGCGGCGGCCTTCGCGGTCATGCAGGGCGTCACCACGGTGATCACCGGCAACGACGGCCAGGGACCGGTGGACGTCGCCAGCCGCCTCACGGCCTGGCAGCGCGACTCGATCGGCGTCAACGCCGCCCTGCTGGTGGGGCACGGCCGCGTGCGCGGCGAAGTGATCGGGCCACACGACCGCGCCCCCACGGCGAGCGAGCTCTCCCTGATGGCATCGCTGGTGGACAGTGCCATGCGCGGCGGCGCCCTGGGGCTGTCGTCGGGGCTCTACTACGCCCCGGGGGCCTTCGCGAACACCGATGAGGTGGTGGCACTCGCCCGCGTGGCCTGGTGGCACGGCGGACTGTACGACACCCACATCCGCGACGAGAGCAGCTACTCCACGGGGCTGCTGGCCTCGATCACCGAGGCGCTCGAGATCGGGCGACGAAGCGGGATCCCCGTCAACATCGCGCACATCAAGGCGCTCGGCGTGGACGTGCACGGCATGGCACCGGCCATCATCGCGCTGATCCGCGAGGCGCGGGCGGCGGGTCAGCAGGTGACCGCCGACCAGTACCCCTGGACCGCGTCGAGCACCGGGCTCTCGGCGGCACTCCTGCCCCGGTGGGCCGAGGCCGGCGGGCGCGATTCGCTGCTGGCGCGACTCGGCGATCCCGGTGTGCGCGACCGGATCCGGGGCGAGATGCGCGACAACCTGCGCCGCCGGGGCGGTGCGGCGTCGCTGCTGCTCACCGGCGTGAGCGGACCCGATGCCCTCGCGGCGGCAGCCACCGGCCGGACCCTGGCCGAGTTCGCCGCGGCCACCAGCGCCGACCCGATCGAGGCGGCGCTGGTCATCCTCGCCGCGGGCGGCGCGCGGGTGGCGTCGTTCAACATGGTCGAGGATGACATCCGGCAACTGATGGCGGAGCCGTTCGTGATGACCAGCTCCGACGGGACCGGCGGGCACCCCCGGCTGTTCGGCTCCCACGCCCGGAAGCTGCGTCGCTACGTGCTCGACCAGCCGGTGATCACCATGGAGCGGATGATCGCGGCGTCGTCACGGCAGGTGGCCGAGGCGTTCGACCTGGTGGATCGCGGCTGCCTGGAGCCGGGATGCTTTGCCGACGTGATCGTGTTCGACCCGGCCACGATCCGCGAGCAGGCCACCTACCTCGAGCCGACGCTGCCCGCCGTCGGGATGCGGTGGGTCTTCGTCAACGGCGTGGCAGTGGTGGCCGAGGGCGCCATGACAGGCGCCCTGCCGGGTCGGGGGCTGGCGAGAGTGGTGCGGTAGGGGCGGGACTCCGCCCCTACGGGTTCAGGTGCTGGCGGAAGAAGGCGTCAATGTCGCGTTGTGCCCGCGCCGCTTCCTCGGTGCCGTGTCCGGTGCGCCCCGGCTTGAGGAAGCCGTGTCCGGTGCCGGCATACGAATCCGCCACGAACGACTTGCCGAGGCCCGCCATCAGCCGCGCGACCATCGGCAGCGAGTTGTTGACGCGGCCGTCGTTCTGGCCGTACACCCCCAGCACCGGGGCCTGCACCGTGGGCAGCATGGTGCTGTCCACCATCGGGCCGTAGCAGACCACTGCCGCCTTGAGGCGCGGCTCGTTGGCGGCAAACCGCCACACCGTCTGGCCACCCCAGCAGAAGCCGATGGTGCCGATGCGTGCGGCATCGGTGGCGGGGAGCGCGGCGAGGAAGTCGAAGGTGGCGTGCAGGTCGGCCACCACGCCGGCCGTCGTGAGGGTGCCGATCATCCGGGTCGCCGAATCGGCGGTGGCGCGCGTCGAGCCATAGCGCGACGACAGCAGGTCGGGCGCCAGGGCGACGTACCCCTTGGCCGCATAGGCATCGGCCACCGACACCTCCCAATCGGTGAGGCCGCGATTCTCATGGATCACCACAAGGGCAGGGGCCCGCCCCTGGCGCTCGGGAAAGGCGACGTAGCCGCGCACGGTGTCGCCGCTGGCGTTGGCGTAGGCCACCCATTCGCCGTGGGTGATGACCTCGGCCCCGCGAGCCGGGGGCGCGTCCTGCGTGCGTGAGGCGAGCAGCCAGCCGGTGCCGGCACCGGTGGCAAGGAGGCCCAGGACCAGGGCAATGCGGGCAGGATGTGACATGTGGACTCCGGGGAACCGGGGGACGGGGGAAAGTAGGCGAGCGGCCGGCGGTGCGGGTAGGTTGCCGTGATGTCCGCCACGACACCCAGCCGTCCTCCGTTGCTCCTCCTGCTGGCGATCGCCATCCTGCTGGTGGCGCTGCTCTGGCGGCTGCTCGGCCTCAACGTGCCGGCCGCCGTGCGCACCTGCGATGCGCGATACGCGGCGGCGCAGACGTCGGCCGACTCCCTCGCGGTGGATGCCACCGAACCCGACACGATGCGCCCCGGGCTCACCTGCGGCGCCCTGCGCTACGGCAGCCAGTGAGCCTCGCGTTTCCCGAGCGGATCGTCACGGCCCGGACCCTGCTCCGCCCCTGGCGTGACGACGAGGGCGAGGCGCTCAAGGAGGCGCTCGACCGCAACGCGACGCACCTGGTGCCGTGGATCCCGTGGGCCACGGGCACCACGGTCGCACTCGCCGACGCCGAAGCCCGGGCGCGGAAGTTCGCGACCGAGTTCCGGGAGGGCAGCAACTTCGCCTATGCCATTCGTTCACCCGATGATCGCACCCTGCTCGGAGGGACCGGGCTCCATCCCCGGATCGGGCCGGGAGGGATCGAGATCGGATACTGGGTGGATCGCGACCAGGTGGGGCAGGGGTTGGCGCGCGAGGTGGCGGCGGCACTGGTGGAGGTGGCCTTCGGGTCGCCCGGGATCGCCCGGGTGGAGATCCACTGCGACGAGCGCAACCTCCCCTCGGCGCGGGTCCCCGAGCGCCTTGGTTTCTCGCTGGTGGGACGCGAGCCGCGCGAGGGCGGGGTGGTGCTGATGATCTGGCGCCTGCTGCGCGGCGAGCACGGCCACTTGGCCGACGGAACCGGCGCACCCTGAAACGTCTGGGTGCGCCGGCAGGTGGTCCGGGTGCCGGAACCGGCGTATAATCAGGATCGGGGCGAGGCGCCCCTG
The DNA here is from genome assembly GCA_964574665.1 of uncultured Gemmatimonadaceae bacterium. Lineage (GTDB taxonomy): Bacteria > Gemmatimonadota > Gemmatimonadetes > Gemmatimonadales > GWC2-71-9 > Palsa-1233. Next base: position 14,138 of record CAZNOJ010000007.1, on the reverse strand, counting down.
CCTTCCGGAGATTGCCCGATCGTGTCCTGCCGATTCCCCGTTCGCGTGCTGGTTGCCGTGTCGTCGGTGCTGAGTGTTGCCTGTGCCGCCCAACCGACTCCGTCCCCGGCCCCGTCGCCGCGGCCCCCGGTGGTCCATGGTGATGCCGCCGCGATCGAGCGGGCGCGGCTCGACTCGGCGCGACTCCCCTACACCGCGGCCGACATCCACTTCATGACCGGGATGATCGCGCACCACGCCCAGGCGATCCAGATGGCGCAGATGGCCCCCGAGGCGGGGGCTTCGTCGTCCATCCGGGTCCTGGCGGAGCGGATCATCAATGCCCAACGCGACGAGATCCACACCATGCAGCAGTGGCTCGCCGACCGCCGGCAGCCGGTCCCCGAGGCCAAGCCGGGACCGATGCGGATGGTGATGAACGGCATGGAGCACGAGATGCTGATGCCGGGGATGCTCACGGAACCGGAGCTCGCCCGGCTCGCCGCGTCGCGCGGCCGGGAGTTCGACGAGCGGTTCCTTCGCGCCATGATCGCCCACCACCAGGGCGCGGTCACCATGGTGCGCGACCTGTTCGCCACGGACGGGGCCGGCCAGGACGAGCTGGTGTTCAAGTTCGCCTCGGATGTGCACGTCGACCAGACCACCGAGATTGCCCGGATGGAGCGGATGCTGGCCACCATCCTGTTCGAGGGCCGCGCGCCGTGAGGGCGCCCAGCATCGCGTCATCCCATCGATTCGTCCCACTCGAGGAGCGTGCAATGTCCATGTCGTTCGTCCGGCACCGGCGGTTCGGCCCGGTGCGTTCTTCCGTCCTGATGCTCGGCCTTGCCGGCCTGGCGGCCTGCTCGTCGGGCAGCGGCGGCTCCGCCGGCCAGATGCCTGCGCCGATGCGGACCTCCGATGCCCCGACGCCGGACCCGCGCGTCGGGCTCTCCGCCGGCCTGCACGACGCCGGCCAGGCGATCTGGAACATGCGGCTCGTCTCGGCGACGCCGTCGCCGGAACGGTTCGCGGGGGTGACGCATTCCGACCTCGCGTTCCTGGGCAACTACGTGATCCAGGGGAACTACAACGGCCCGCTGGTGTACGACATCTCCAATCCGTCGCGGCCGGTGCTGGTGACCTCGTACTTCTGTCCTGCGTCGCAGAACGACGTGTCGGTGTACCGCAACCTGCTGTTCGTCTCCAGCGAGGCCAACTCGGGGCGGCTCGACTGCGCCGCGGGCGGGGTGCGGGAGGCGGTGAGCGCGGAGCGGATGCGCGGCATCCGGATCTTCGACATCTCCGACATCCGGAACCCGCGCTACATCGCGAGCGTGCAGACCTGCCGCGGTTCGCACACCCACACCGTGCTGGTGGATCCCGATGACCGCGAGAACGTGTACATCTACGTCTCGGGCTCGGCGGGCGTCCGGCCGGCGGAGGAGCTGCCGGGCTGCGTGCGCGAGACCCCGCAGCAGAACCCCAACTCGGCGCTGTTCCGCATCGAGGTGATCAGGGTCCCGCTGGCCGACCCGACCAAGGCCGCGATCGTGTCGTCGCCGCGGATCTTCGAGGGCCTGGTCGAGCCGCCGCGCCACGGCGCGTCGCCGGCCGACCGGGCCAACGTGGACTCGGCGGCGCGGGCCGGCGCGTTCATCGTGAACATCGGCGGCGAGGCGCAGGTGCTGCCCAACCAGTTCGTGCGGATGCAGCTCGACTCCGTGGTCCGGGCGCGGGGCGGCACCGGCGCACCGACCGGCGCCGACTCGGCGGCGCTCCGCCGGGCGCTCCCCGACCTCGTGGCGCGGATGATGGGCCAGCAGAACGCCAACCGGCCCGCGGGCCCGCGGCCCGGCCCCACGCAGTGCCACGACATCACCGTCTACCCGGAGATCGGGCTGGCGGGCGGGGCGTGCGAGGGCTACGGCCTGCTGCTCGACATCTCCGACCCGGTCAACCCGCGCCGCATTGACGCGGTGTCGGACTCCAACTTCTCGTACTGGCACAACGCCACGTTCTCCAACGACGGCAGCAAGGTCATCTTCGGCGACGAGTGGGGCGGCGGTGGCCAGGCCAAGTGCCGCGCGCTCGACCCGAAGGAGTGGGGCGCCAACGCGCTCTTCTCGATCGAGAACCGCCGGATGCGGATGCGGTCGTACTACAAGCTCCCGGCGGTGCAGACCGCGTTCGAGAACTGCGTGGCCCACAACGGCTCGCTGGTCCCGATTCCCGGCCGCGACGTGATGGTGCAGTCGTGGTACCAGCGCGGCATCT
>CAZNOJ010000007.1:0-11872 GCA_964574665.1 uncultured Gemmatimonadaceae bacterium | reverse complement strand
CACCCGATGGAGATCGCGTTCTTCGATCGCGGGCCGGCCGACGCCACCCGGATGGGTGCCGGCGGCACCTGGTCGGTGTACTGGTACAATGGCGCGATCGTCTCGTCGGAGATCGCGCGCGGGCTGGACATCCTCGAGCTCACGCCGAGCAGCCACCTGACCCGCAACGAGATCGACGCGGCGAACACGGTGCGGCTCGAGTACCTCAACGCCCAGGGGCAGCCGAAGTTCACCTGGCCGCCGTCGTACCCGCTGGCGCGCGCCTACGTCGACCAGCTGGAGCGGTCGAACGGGCTCACCAACTCCCGGGTCACCGCGATCCGCGAGGCGCTGGCCACCGCGGAGCGGCTGGGCAGCAGCGAGCAGCGGTCGGCACTCACCACGCTGGCCACCTCCCTCGACCGTGACGCGCAGAACTCGCGCGATGCGGGCAAGGTGCGGATGCTGGCGCGGTCGCTGCGCGACCTGGTGGCGAGGCAGTAGGCGAGAGAACGGAGGGCGGAGGGTGGAGAACGGAGGGGAGCCCACGCTACCCTCCGTTCTCCGTTCTCCACCCTCGACTCTCCATCAGCTACCAGTTGATCCAGTACGACACCTTGGCCAGGAACACGTCGTCGGCACGGCGGCCGAAAAGGTCGTCGAAGTCGCCGCGGAAATCCTGGTTCCCCTGGAACGGCAGGAAGTCCTGCCGACCCTGGCTCCAGACCAGGAACAGGGTGGACCCCGGCCGGTACTCCCAGCGGAACACCACGTTGGAGCGGAACTGCTTGAAGTTGAAGCCGCCCGGGTTGCCGGCCACCGCCGCGTCGCCGTAGGGCTGGAACCGGTCGTCGTAGTCGGGGGCCCGCGGGTCGGCCAGTTCCCGGATGTTGCTGTAGCTCCCCTTGGAGACGAACGGGTTGGCGTACACCTGCAGCGAGGCGTCGGGCGAGAAGGTGTAGCCCATCCGCCAGGTCACCCCCATCGTCTCCTGGTCGAGGTGCGCGAAGGTGTGGTGCACCGCGCCGCCCGCATCGGTGAAGTTGCCGAACCACTGGGCATCGTCGCGGTTGTCGGTGTAGTTCACGCCGAGGGAGGTGGTGAACCGGTCGGCCACGCGCCACTGCACCGAGGGGGACAGGTTGATCCGGCGCGACCGGCCGCCGTCGCTGCGGTTGTAGTTGACCCAGATCCCCGGCACCAGCGCCTTGCGATAGTCGCCCTCGATCCCCATCCAGGGGGCGATGTAGGGATCGTTCCGGAGCGCCGGCCCGCCGCGGGTGCAGTTGTGGTCGCACCAGGTGGTGCCCAGCTGGCCCACGGTGCCGCCGAGGTGGAGCCACCAGCGGTTGTTCCACTGCACGTGGACGTTGGTGTTGAAGGCCACCTCGGTGGGGAGGTTCGCCATCGTCCAGTAGCGCCAGTGGTTGAAGTTCCAGTTGAGGCGCTGGAAGACGCCGTTCGGCCGGTTCCAGCGGAGCGCGAACCAGCTGCTCCAGTTGCGCTGGTCAGCCTGCTGCAGGAAGCCGAGGTCGTTGATCTCGTATCCCGCGGAGCGCTCGCCGTAGCCGGTCTCGAAGCGGGAGCGCTCGCCCGCCACCTTGTTGAGGCGCACCTCCATCGCATGGCCCGACAGGGAGGTGCGGGTCGGGTCGTACTCGAGGTCGTCATCGGGGCGCTGGAAGTAGTGCACCGGGTCGCGCTGGGTGAGCGCGATCGCCTCCTCGGTGCCGCTCACGCGGGAGAGCGAGAAGGTGCCCGACACCTCGTACTTGCCGAACCGCCGCCGCGCGTCGAACCCCGCCACCGTGGCGTTGCGGTGCATGAAGTCCTCGCTCCACTCGTCGAGCGATCGCTGCACGCTCGTGAGCATCGCGCCGAAGGATCCGTTGCCGCCGGCGTAGTCCTGGTTGACCCGCACCACCGCGTAGTTGGTGCGCGGCTCGATGGTGGCGTCGCCCACCCCGGCCACGCGGTCGGTGATGGCGTCAATCACGCCCACGGAGAGCCCGCCGGGCAGGCGGCCGGTGAGCTTGGCCGCCCCCAGGATCCGGGTCGCGGTGGGCGAGGAGGCGTCGCCGTACCGTCCCGCGAGCTCGGGCGCGCGCCCGATGCGGCGGGAGTAGAAGAGCCCCTCGCCGGTGGAACAGTCCACCACCGTGAAGCAGTTCACCCGCAGGTCGAAGAGCCCACTGCCCTCCACGAAGAACGGCCGCCGCTCGCTGAAGAAGGTCTCGAAGGCGCTCAGGTTGAGCTGGGCCGGGTCGGCCTCGACCTGGCCGAAGTCGGGATTGACGGTGGCGTTGAGGGTGAGGTTGGAGGCCACCGCATACTTGAGGTCGCCGCCCACGGTGATCCCCTGGTGGCGCTCGAAGCCGCTGGCCAGCGCGCGCGGCTCGTCCTTGCTCACCACGTACGGCACCAGCTCCGCCCGGCTCGGCGGGGCGAGCCCCTCGAGGCCCACCAGCTCGCCGAACTGCGACACGAAGCCGGGCTGCGACTGCCGGTAGAGCGGCCAGGTCACCTGCGAGGTGTGGCGCTGGATGTTGCGCCAGAGCATGAAGCCGAAGGTGACGTCGGGGGATCGCGCGAAGCGGAGCTGCGAGAGCGGGATGCGGAACTCCGCCGTCCACCCCAGCGAGTCCACGTGGGTGGCCACGTCCCACACGGCGTCCCAGGCGTCGTCCTCGTTGCCGTCGTTGACCAGCGACATGTCGAACTTGACGCCCGCCGGATTGACGCCGAACTCGTAGCCGGTGCGCCGGTCGAGGTAGGAGTCGATCAGCACGATCACGTAGTCGGACGAGCCCGGGTTGTCGCGCCGCGCGAGGAGCCGGACGATGCTGTCCGGGGCGGTGTCCCAGGCCCGCACGAAGACATAGAGGTTGTGCGGGTCGTAGGCGACCCGCCCCTCGGTGCGCTGGGCCGGCTCGCCGTCCTCGTTGGGACGGGCCTGCCGGAAGTCGCTGATCGGGGTTGCGAGCTGCCAGACAGGGTCGGTGTCGAGGCCATCGAGCACCGGTGGGGTGGTGGCCCGCACCGCGGTCATCCGGGGCACCCGGGGGGTGCGGGCTTCCTCCGGCAAGGGGGCGGCGGTCCCGGGGACCTGGCCCTGGAGGAGAAGCAGCAGGCCGTGCAGGGCGTTCATGGGGGCTCCGGAGGAGGACCTGGGGTTGGACGCCGGCATCCGCCGAAACGGTTGCCAGGCCGGACCGGCCCTCCTACGAGCCCTACGGCTGTAGAGTTACAGGTGTAGTTTCATGGGACCCTCTCCCGCCTGCCCCTTCCGGGCCCGATAGATTGGGGGATGACCCTCCGACCCCACGCCCTGGCCGGGGCGCTGCTCTTCGGCGCGGCCTGCGCCTGGTCACCGACCCTGCCTTCGGTCACCTTCGCCGAGGAGCGGCGCTACGGCTACGCCATTCCCGGCTGCAATCCGCTGGAGCAGGAGTCCTGTGGCCAGGAGATCCTGCTTCGCCCGGACGGGACGATCCAGGTCAACATGACCGACATCCTGACGGGGGGGAGCTACCGCATCGAGGGCGAGGTGGTGCAAGTGGACGTGGAGTGGGGCGACGACGGGCACCGCTATACCTTCGCGCTCTCCCCCGACGGCGCCACGCTCACCGACGTGCGCCACGGCACGGTATGGCACCGCCGTCCCGCGCAGGGGTCGTGACGCGCGGTGGCCCGAGAACGGAGAACGGAGAGATCCCTGGGCTGGATCTCTCCGTTCTCCGTTCTCCACCCTCGGTTCTCGTGCCGTCTAGTCGCGCGGATCCAGGATCTTCTCGATCTCGTTGCGCAGGTCGGCCAGGTGGACGCGGGTCATGGCATCGCCAGCGCGTCCCTGCGCCCGCGCCGCCATCTGGTCAACGGTGCGCAGCTCGGCCTTGAGCATGGCGCGCACGTCGTTGCCCCAGCTGGGCGGGCGCGTGGCCACGGCGGCGGCCGCTCCAGCGGCCGGTGCCGGCGGATTGAGCTCCGTGTTGACCCGGTCGAGGAACGCCCGCTGCAGGTTGCGGCGGTAGACGTCCACCGTCACCCGCGAGGCATTGAGCTCGCCCCAGATCCCGCCACGCAGGTCGGCGAGGTACTCCGCCAGCGTGTAGGTGTTGCCGTCGAGCATCGCCTCGTACTGCACCAGCGTGTTGAGCTTGGCCGGCTGGAGCAGCGTGGCGAAGAGCGAGGTCTGCGCGTCGCGGATCCGGTCCACGCCACCCCGCGCCTCGATGCGCCAGAGGATCTCCGGGTCGAGGAACATCCGCGGCACCTGGAAGGCCCGCTCGTTGAGGAAGCGGACCGCCTCGCGCTGCCGCGCCTCGCTCACCGGCTCGAAGCGGCGGCCGGTGCCGTACTTCTCCTGGGTGATCGCCCCGCCGATGACGGCGGCGACGTGCCGCATGTAGGTGCCCCACTGGCCGACCGCCGAGCCGTACAGCGAGGTGAGCAGGGTGTAGTCCTTGCCCGGCTTCTCGGTGGCGCGGAGCAGGTTGGCCATCACCCGCTCGAGGTTGCGGAGGCCGAGCTCGGTGGCCCGGACCGCGTCGGCATCGCCCACCGCCTCGGTGAGGTTCTCGGGGTCGTTGGGCGCCCCGCTGGTGGAGAAGCGGAACCACGGGGTGTTGTCCTGCTCCCGGGCCCAGCGATCGAGCGTGGGCAGCTCGTCGGCCGGGGTGCGGGCGTCGAGGATCGGCCGGTAGCCCCAGCGCACGGCGAACTTGTCGTACGGTCCCACCTGCGGAATGAGCAGGTGCGGCGGGATGTTGTCCTCCGGCTGCGCCACGTAGTTGAAGCGCGAGTAGTCCATCAGCGTGGCCACGTGGCCGTTCATCCGCTCCAGGAACGACCGCGAGCGGATCGAGTCCACCGGGTACATCGCGGAGGCCTTCATGTTGTGCGGGAAGCCGATCGAGTGGCCGATCTCGTGGGTCACCACGTACTCCACCAGGCGGCCCATCAGCGAGTCGGGCATCGGCAGCGTCTGGGCGCGCGGGTCGAGCGGCGAGACCTGCACGAAGTACCACTCGCGCTGCAGCTCCATGATGTTGTGGTACATGTTGACCTCGCCCTTGAGGATCTGGCCGGTGCGAGGGTCAACCACCTGGCCGCCGGTGGCATTGGCCACGGTGGACGGGCGCCAGTAGATGATCGAGTGCCGCAGGTCGTAGATCGACCAATCCGGATCGTCGGCAGGAGCGTACTCGCCGCGGATCGCGTTGCGGAAGCCGGCCTGCTCGAACGCCGCGTTCCACTTGTCCACGCCGACCTTGACCCAGGGCTTCATCCACTCGGGGGTGGCCGGGTCGATCCAGTAGATGATCGGTTCCACCGGCTCCACCAGCTCGCCGCGACGGAACGCCGCCGTGTCGCGCGGCTCCAGCTTGAAGCGGTGGATGATCCGCTTCTGTTCGGCCTCGTGCTCGCGCGAGGAGAAGTCGAAGAAGGCGGTGGAGATGAAGCCGACCCGGTTGTCGGCGTAGCGCGGCATCATCGGCTGGTCGGGGAGGCGCAGGAACGACCAGTGCATCCGCACCGTCTGCGACGTCATCGGCGCGGTGGCCGGCGCCGTGGCCGGGCGGGCCGACCCGGTGAGGGTCGCCTCCACCTCGACGTTGCGCGGGAAGGCGGCCACGTGCTCGAACCAGCTGCGGTCCTTGCTGGTGCCGGTGATGCTCCCCATTTCCTGCTTGTAGGTGAGGAACAGGTCGGTCACGTCAATCACCGCCGCCGAGTCCGGGCTCCAGGCCTGGACGTCGAAGCGCATGATCACCGGGCCGTTCTGGAAGCCGTGCACCTGGCGCCGGATGTTGTCGGTGGAGTCCACCGTGAGGCGATAATTGCGCTGCCGGAGGACGATGGCGTTGTTGTTCCGCTCCCAGCGCACCAGCGACTGCGCGCCGCCGCCGAAGAAGCCGCCCGGATCCTGCATCGTGGATTCCACCGCGCGCGCGATCATCATCATCTCGGCCCCGAACTGGGCCCGCGGGATCTCGAAGAAGAGCTTGTCGTCGATCCGGTGGGTCTTGAAGACCCCCTCGCGGGTGACCGCCTTGTCGGTGATCACGGTGCGGTAGGCCTTGGGGCCGGCGGCCGTGGCGCCGCCGGGACGGCGGGTCGAGTCGGCCGCCTGGGCCCCCGCCTGGGGCGAGGGGGTCCTGGCCGGCGGGGTGGAGGGTGCGCAGGCGGTGGCGGTCAGGGCCGCGAGCGCCCCCAGGCCGTACCGACGCAGGGTTCGCGTGGTGTGCATCGAGCTTCCCGTGTTCGGGTGATGTGGAGTGAAGCCCGATAATCTGCGGCCTCGGCGCGCAAACGTAAAGGCTCCGGGTGCCTCCCGAGGCGTTAGACTTCGCAGCCCCCAACCCCGGTCCAGGAGTCCGACGCATGGGCGAAATCGTGATGCTGCGGCTGATCCACGTGGTGGGCGGGGTGTTCTGGGTGGGCGCGATGATGTACACCGCCTTCTTCCTGCTGCCGGTCGTGGCCGAGCTGGGGCCCGCCGGGGGCCAGATGATGGCCGCGCTGCAGCGCCGCAAGCTGTTCGTGTGGCTGCCGGTGGTGGCCCTGCTCACGATCCTCACCGGGCTCCGGTTGCTGATGATCGCCTCGGCCTCCTTCTCCGCCAGCTACTTCGCCACCGGCACCGGCCAGGTGTACCTGGCAGCTGCCGTGGCGGCGATCGTGGCGTTCGTGATCGGCGTGGCCATCAACCGGCCGGCGATGATGCGGATGACCGTGCTCGCCCAGTCGCTCGGCAGCACCCCCGACGATACCGAGCGGGGCCGGATCCAGGCGGAGATCGCCGTGCTGCGTGCGCGGGGCCGCACCGCCACCATGGTGGTGACGTGGCTGCTGATCCTCGCGGCGGCGGGGATGGCAGTGGGAAGGTACGTGTAATCCAGCGCGGGCCGGGACAGGGCACCGCCCTGTCCAGACCCTGTGCGATCCCTCACGGCACCGGCGGTCGCATCGCCTCCCGCAGGGCCGCCGCGCCGCCCACCACCGGCAGCTCGAGCGTTGTCCCGCCCAGGTCCACCTGGAGTGCGGTGCCGGCCGGCGGCCAGAGCGTGAAGTCCTTGTCGCTCGAGAACACCATCAGGGCGAGCTGCTTGCCGGCGGGGATCACCTGGTCGTCGGGCTGCAGCTGCACCGTCACGTCATAGAACTGCCCGGGCACCAGCGGCTCGCTCCGCTCGATCGAGTTGCGGTTCTGCGGGTCGGCCCAGCCGCGGGTGACCACCGATAAGTTCTGCCGGCCGCGCTCCGCCTCGGTGTAGGGCAGCGTCACCAGCCAGACGGAGAGGTTGGCCGCCGGTGCGGTGGCGGCCATCCGGATCCGCACCGTCGCGGTGCCGGAGAGATGGACCGGTGCCGTGAGCACCGGCGTGGCGTAGAGCAGGCGATGGTCGGACTGGGGCATCTTGGCCAGTGCCGCGCCGCTCGAATCCACGTTGTCCACCACGATCTCGCGGAGCGTGGCGCCGCGCCCCAAGGTGAGCCCGCCCACCGTGTTGCCGCCGCCGGTGAGGTTGAGCCGCACCCCGTCGGCCCGCGGATTGGGGTAGTCGGCATAGCGGGTCGGCGCAGTGCGCGCCGAGTCCTCGCGCACGATCCAGGCCTTGTCGCCCCGCTCCACGCCGTTCTCGATGCCATACAGGAAACGGGTGAACCACTTGTTCATCAGCTCGTCGGTGGGGCCGCCGCCGTGCCCGCCCTGGTGGAGGTAGATCGCGGCGGGGACGCCGCGCCGCTTGAGCTCCTGGTACACGTGCACGCTGTGCTCGGGCATCACGTTCCAGTCATTGAGCCCGTGCACCAGCAGCGTGGCGGCGCGGATGTTCTTGAGCTTGGGCCAGTAGTCGCGCGCTTCCCAGAAGGCGTTCCAGTCGCCCGTGGCCCGATCGAAGCCGGCCTTGAGCTCGCCCTCGCGCACCACGCGATTGCAGTACTCGCGCTTCTCGGGATTCCCCGAGTTGATGAAGTCGTAGAGGTAGTCAATGTCCTCGCCGAGCCAGCCGCCGGGATGGCGCACCAGGCCCTGGGAGCGATAGTAGCGGTAGTAGGAGGTGTTGGGCGCGATCGGCACGATCGCCTCGAGTCCCTCGACGCCGGTGGTGGCGGCCGCCACGGGCAGGGTGCCGTTGTACGAGGTGCCCGTCATGCCGACCTTGCCGGTGGACCACGTGGCGCGCACCTGCTCGTTGCCGTCCGGGGTGGTGAAGCCGCGGGCGCGACCGTTGAGCCAGTCAATCACCGCCTTGGGAGCCAGCTCCTCGTTGGGGCCGCCCACGGTGGGGCAGCCCTGCGAGAGCCCGGTGCCGGGCGATTCCGAATGCACCACGGCGAAGCCGCGTGGCACCCAGCGGTTCACCTCGGTGTTCGAGATCCGGGTGCGATCCGGGCGCCAGGGCGCCTGCGGATGCTCGGCGCGGGTCGGCGGCACGGCGCCGAGCGCCTGCTTCACGTCCCACAGCGCGTCGCGGGAGTTGGCGGTGCCGGCAAAGTAGGGCGACGTCTCGTAGATCACCGGCACCTTGAGCCCTTCGGTCTCGGTCTGCCGCGGGCGGGTCACGTCCACGTGCACCCGGTCGGGGCGGCCGTCGCCGTCGGTGTCGAAGGTGGTCTCCACCCAGAGCCGCTCGCGGATCCACTGCGAGGAATCGGCGAAGGCGGGCACCACCTGGGCCTGGCCGTCCACGAAGACGGGCCTCGCCTGGGCCGACAGGGAGGCGACGGGTAACAAGGCGACGAGCGACAGGGCCTGCCCCGCCCGGCGAAGCAGCGGCGGGGCGACGAGCCAGCCCCGCCCACGAGCGAGGCGGGAGCAGCGGGCGGCGGAGCTGACGGAGTAGCTGGGGCCTGGAGTCACGGGGTACACCGGGATGAGTGGAGGTGAGTTGGGTTACCAATGGAGAATAGCCGCGATACGGCCGGCGTGGGGGTTAGGTTCCGGGCGTGATCGCCCGCTTCCTCCGCCGCCTGTTCGGCGCCGACTCGGGTGCCCCCCGGGTGCTCACCACCGAGCTGCATGGCTTCGCGGTGCGGGTGGAGCCACTGGCACCGCATCTTGACGCGGCCGCCCTCGCGGCGCGGCTCGACCGGATCCTGGCGATGGCCGGTGGCGCGCTCCCGGGGCACCTCGACGCGGCGCGACCGCACGTCGCCACCCTCGTGGTGCGCCGCTTCCCCGCCCGCGGCGCCTACATGCCCGACACTGGCGAGCTGCTGATCGAGCTCACCTTCCTCGCCGACCCCGCGCGCAAGGACGCCGAGATCGGCGCCACGCTGGTGCACGAGATGGAGCACGCGCGGCTCCGCGGCAGCGGGCAGGCGGCCACCATGTCGCTCGCCGAGGAGGAGCGCAGTTGCCGGATGGTGGAGATCCGCCTCGGCGAGCGGGTGAGCGATGGCGACGTGGTGCTGGCGCGGGCGCACGCGGCGCTGGCGCTCGACGACGAAGGCGTGGCGCCGACGGTGGACTGGACGCTCGCCTGGCAACGCACGCGGGAGCGGAGTGGATGACGGGCACCCGATTCACGGCGCGGCATGTGTCGCACAAGGGGAGCATCACGGTGCTGGCCCCGGCGCGGAAGGCGCTCGACCTCTTCACCCCGGAGGGCGAGCGGCAGTGGGTGGACGACTGGTCGCCGGAGTACCTGTTTCGTGCCGGGGGCGGCGACGAGATTGACACCGTGTTCCGGACCCGGCACCAGGGCGAGGAGACCCTCTGGATCGTGCTCGACCACGACCGCGACGAGGGGAGCGCCGCGTACGCGCGGATCACCCCCGGCTCTCGGCTGGGCACCGTCACGGTGGCCGTGCAGCCGATTGACGAAACGTCGTGCTGGGTGGAGATCTGCTACGAACTCACCGGGCTCTCGGCCGAGGGCAACGCGGTGCTCGAGCGGTTCAACGCCAGGGCGTTCCAGGCGATGCTCAGGGAATGGGAGGAGCGCCTCGGCCGGCTGCTGGGCGCCCCGGTGGTGACCTAGGAGGGCCACATGGTGTCACGCCTCTCCGCGCTCCGGCTCCGCCTCGAGCCCGCCACGCGCGAGACGCAGTACCGACTGGCCGTGCTGCCGCGCAACGCCCGCGCCCTGCGGGCCATCCTCCTCGTGGCGGCGGTCTTCCATCTCGGCAACATTCCCGGCGACCTGTCGGTGACCGCGGCCAGCGGACGCTTCCGACTGGTGCTCGGCACCCGGATCGCGGGGGCGGTCGTGGCGCTCGCGGCGCTGCTGCTGCTGCGCGACGTCCGTTCGCCCGACCGGCTCGACCGGATCGGCACCGCCTGGGGGATCGCCACCGCCGGGATCGTGGTCACCTCCTTCGCCGCGCTGCCGCCGGACTACCTGGCCTACGTGGCGTGGAGTTCGCTCCTCGTGCTGGCGATGTACGTGGCGCTGCCGATCCCGATCCGGTCGCAGGCGGCGATCGCGGCGATCTACACGGCGGGCGAGGCGGTGGTGCTGTCCACGTTCCGACAGGTGGAGCTGGCGGTGGGTCTCGACATCCTCACGGCCCACGCCTGCGCGCACGCGGTGGGCGTGGTGGCCTCGTGGCAGATGCAGCGGGCGCGACGCGACCAGTTCCTGGCGCTGCGCGAAGCGGAACACGCCCACACGCAGGAGCAGCGGGCGTGGAGCGAGCTCAAGGTGCTGCAGGGGATCATCCCGATCTGCTCCCACTGCCGCAAGGTGCGCACCGAGGCCGGCGGCTGGTCGCAGCTGGAGACCTACGTGCAGGGTCACTCGGAGGCGCTGTTTTCGCACGGCATCTGCCCGGACTGCGAGCTCCGGCTCTACCCGCCGGGGTGACCGTCCCATCGGGAGGGATACTTCCCCTCGCTTGCTCCCTCGCTGCGCTCGGGACAAGGCTCGGGGTGACAGCTCGCTCGGGGTGACACCGCTCGACTAGGACAAGTCCTAGTCAGGTGACCTCTTCCCCTGAACCGGGGTCCCTGTCCGGGCCCCGAAACCCCAGTTCACCCTGCGACGTCGGGCCCTGGTGGCGCATCCCATCCTGATGGGTCGCCCCCTGACCCCACCCCCTGAGAGAGGACCTCGCGATGCGACTCCCCCGGAAGCGCCTGCCGCTCATCCTCGGCGGCATCGGCGTGCTGGCCGTCGGCGGGATCTGGCTGGCGGTCCGCGACGCCGGCGCCTCCGACGCGGCCCTGGTGGCCACCGTGCAGCGCGGCGACTTCCGGGTCACCGTCTCCACGTCAGGCGAGCTGCAGGCGCTCTCCGCCGTGGAGATCATGGCCCCGGAGCGCGCCCAGCAGGCGGGGGTGTTCCAGATGAAGATCGCCGAGATCGTGCCGGAGGGCACCGTGGTGGCCGCGGGCGACAAGGTGGCGGAGCTGGATCGCTCGTCGCTGGCGACGCGGATGCAGGAGGTGTCGCTCGCGGTGCAGAAGACGCAGGCGGTGTACGAGCAGGCGCAGCTCGACTCGACGCTCAACCTGAGCAAGGCGCGCGAGGACCTGCAGGTGATGATGCTCGCGCTGGAGGAGAAGCGGCTCGCCAAGGAGCAGGCGATCTACGAGGCGCCCACCATCCGCCGGCAGGCCGAGATCGACCTGGAGAAGGCGGAGCGGGCGCTGGCACAGGCGCGGCTCGACTACGAGACGCGCACCGAGCAGGCCAAGGCCAAGATGCGCGAGGTGGGCGCCGACCTGTCGCGCGAGCAGAACCGGATGCAGGCGGTGCAGGACGTGATGGGGCAGTTCACCATCATGGCGCCGGCGCCGGGGATGGTGATCTACCGCAAGGAGTGGAACGGCAAGAAGCGCGGCGTGGGCGGCCAGGTGTCGCCGTGGGACCCGGTGGTGGCCACGCTCCCCGACCTGACCCGCATGGAGTCGATCACCTACGTCAACGAGATTGACATC
>CAZNOJ010000006.1:27082-49416 GCA_964574665.1 uncultured Gemmatimonadaceae bacterium | reverse complement strand
ATGACTTGCTCCTGATGGGGCCGATTCCCGGCACGCAGTTCCCGACGACCGGCCTGGCCCCCTACCCGGCAAGGACATGCGCTTGAGCTCGACCGAAGGCAGCCAGGGGCGCAGTGTCGCCCCGATTCGCGATGGCGACCGCGTGGTCGTGGTGGGCGCCGGCCCGGCGGGGCTGACCGCCGCCTATCTCCTGGCCAAGGCCGGCCACGCCGTCACGGTGCTCGAAGGCGACACGGTGGTCGGCGGCATCTCGCGCACGGCCCAGTACAAGGGATTCCGCTTCGACATCGGCGGCCATCGCTTCTTCACCAAGGTCACCCCCGTCGAGGAGCTCTGGGAGGAGATCCTGGGCGACGAGTTCATCAACGTCCCGCGCCTCTCCCGGATCCACTACGACGGCAAGTACTTCGACTATCCGCTCAAGGCGTGGAACGCCCTCAGTGGCCTCGGCATCATCAACGCGGTCCGCATCGTCTTCTCCTACCTCAAGGCGCGGCTCAAGCCCTCGCCGGTCGAGGAGAACTTCGAGCAGTGGGTGGTCAACCGCTTCGGGCGTCGGCTCTACGAGATCTTCTTCAAGACCTACACCGAGAAGGTGTGGGGCATCCCGTGCACCGAGATTCGCGCCGAGTGGGCCGCCCAGCGGATCCAGGGACTGTCGCTGGCGCGGGCGATCCTCAACGCCGCGGCGATCCAGCGGCGCAGCACCGCGATCAAGACCCTGATCAACGAGTTCCGCTATCCGCGCCTCGGCCCCGGCCAGATGTGGGAGGCGTGCGTGGACCGGCTGCACGGCATGGGCAGCCAGGTGCTGATGGAGCACCGGGTCACCAGGATCGGGTGCCGCGACGGCCGCGTGGTGAGCGTCACGGCCACCACGCCCACCGGGGAGCGCGAGTTCCCGGCCGACCACGTGATCTCCTCGACCGACCTCAGGACCCTCGTGGCCGCGCTCGATCCCGGGGTGCCCGGCCACGTGCGCGACGCCGCCCAGGGGCTCCGGTACCGCGACTTCCTGACCGTGGCGCTGATGCTCGAGACCGAGAAGCTCTTCCCGGACAACTGGATCTACATCCACACGCCGGGCGTCAAGGTGGGCCGCATCCAGAACTTCAACAACTGGAGCCAGGCGATGGTCCCGGTGCCGGGCTACACCTGCCTCGGGCTCGAGTATTTCTGCTTCGAGGGCGACGGGATGTGGACCACGAGCGACGAGGAGCTGGTGGCCCTCGCCACCCGCGAACTCGAGCAGCTCGGCCTGGTGCCCAAGGGGCTGGTGCGCGACGGCACCGTGATCCGGATGCCCAAGGCGTATCCCATCTACGACGGCAGCTACCGCGAGCACCTCGACGTGGTGCGCAGCTGGATCGACCCGATCGCCAACCTGCACACGGTCGGGCGGAACGGCATGCACAAGTACAACAACCAGGACCACTCGATGCTCACGGCGATGATGGCCGTGTGGAACATGCAGGGCGCGTCGCACGACATCTGGTCGGTGAACACCGACTTCGAGTACCACGAGGAGCAGCGCCTCGAGCCGCCCCGTTCGGCGGCCCGGCTGGGGGCGGCCTGAGCCCCGTGCCGCGCCTGTCGGTCATCGTGCCGGCGCACGACGCCGCAACGCTCCTCCCCGACACCCTCGGCGCCCTGCAGCGGAGCACGCTGCCGCGCGACCAATGGGAGCTGCTGGTGGTGGATGACGCCTCCCGCGACGACACCGCCCGCGTGGCGCGCGCCTTTGCCGACCGGGTGATCTCGCTGCCGGCCCCGGCGCGGGGGCCGGGGGGCGCCCGCAACGAGGCCGCCCGCGTGGCCCGCGGGGAGTGGCTGGTCTTCATTGACGCCGACGTGCGCGTGCACGCCGACACGCTGGAGCGCCTCGACGCCGCCAGCCGCGGCGCCGCCGACCTGGTCGCGATCTTCGGCAGCTACGATGCCACGCCGGCCGCCGCCGGCCTGCTCAGCGAGTATCGCAACCTGCTGCATCGGCGCGTCCACCTGCTGGGTGCCGGCGAGGCCGAGACCTTCTGGGCGGGATGCGGCGCGGTGCGGCGCGATGCCTTCGCCGCGGTGGGCGGGTTCGACACCGCACGCTTCCCGCGCCCGCAGATCGAGGACATCGACCTCGGCTATCGCCTGCGCGACCGGGGTGGGCGCATCCTGCTCGACCCGGCGATCGAGGCGACGCACCTGAAGCGCTGGCACTTCTGGCCGATGCTGCGCACCGACGTGCGCGACCGCGGCATCCCGTGGATGCGGTTGCTGCTGGAGCGCCGCGGCCGGACCGCCCCCTCGCTCAACACCGGCGCCGTCGAGCAGCTCAAGGTGGCCGGCGTCGCCCTGGCGGTGGTCTCCCTGGTGGTCTCGCTGCTCCTCGGCGCGCCGGTCGCGGCCCTGGCCGGCCTCGCCCTGCTGCTGGCGATGGTCGCCCTCAACCGCGACACCTACGCCTGGTTTGCCCGGCAGCGCGGGGCCGCCTTTGCCGTGGCGGTGATTCCGCTCCACCTGCTGTATTATCTCTCCAACGCGGTGGCGGCCGGCGTCGGCATCGTCCTCCACCTGGTCGCCGGCCCCACGCGGTCCCTCGCCGCGCAGGGTGCCGGCGATGGCCCGATCACCTCTCCGCCAGGATCGTCCCATGAGCGCACCGTCATCCGGCCCTGATCACCAGGTGCAGCTCGCCTTCGCCCCGATCCACAAGCTCGGCATGGGGCTCGGCCTCGGCGTGGCCGCCGCGCTGGTCGTCTTCACCATGACCGCCGTGCCGATCCTCCGCGGTCGCGAGCCCGACGTGCCCCTCGAGCTCCTGGCCCAGTACTTTTCGGGCTACGAGGTGACCTGGCGCGGCGCGTTCGTGGGGGCGCTCTGGGCGCTCTTCAGCGGCTTCGTGCTGGGGTGGTTCTTCGCCTTCGGTCGCAACGCGCTGATGGGGCTGCGACTGGTGGTGCTGCGGGCCCGGGCGGACTATGCCGCCACCCGCGACTTCCTGGATCACATCTGACACCCGCTCGGGCCGCCTCGCGGGCGCCCGTGGAGGACTGCATGACCGACCTGACTCCCGAGGAACAGCGCGAACTGCGCCGGGTGACGCTGCGACTGAACGCCCAGGCGTGGGGCGTGTCATTCGGCCTGCTGCTGGGCCTCGGGCTGTTCATCGCCACCATCGTCCTGGTGCTCAAGGGCGGCCCCAACGTGGGCCAGCACCTCGGCCTCCTGGCCGAGTACTTCCCCGGCTATCGCGTCACGGTGGCGGGGGCCTTCCTGGGCTTCATCTACGCCTTCGTGATCGGCTACGCGCTCGGCCGGATCATCGGGGCCGTGTACAACAAGGTGGCTCAGATCCGGCCCTGATCGGCGAGCAGCGCCGCCACCCGGTCCAGTTCCTCGACGGTGTTGAACAGGTGGGGCGAGAGGCGGATCGCCCCCTCGCGGAGCGAGGACGCCACCCCGGCTTCCGTGAGGCGATGATGCGCCACGGCGACGTCGCCCTCGGGCCGGACGCAGAGGATCGCCGATTGGTGCGCGCCTCGGGGTGAGGTGACCCGCCCCGGCCGGTCGGCAGCCCACGCCAGCACCGGTGCCGCGATCGCCTCCGCATGGGCCGCGATCACCTCGATGCCCACATCCAGCAGCATCTCGAGCGCGGCGTTCATCGCCGCGAAGTCCTGCACGGCGAGGGTGTAGACCTCGAAGCGTCGCGCGTCGGGCCACGGCCGCGGATCGTAGGCCGTGAGACGGGAGTAGTCGTCGGTGCCCTGGAAGGCCGCCCACCCGGCGAAGGTCGGCGCAATGGTCTCGATCAATTCCCTCCGCACGTACAGGAAGCCGGTTCCCCAGGGCGAAAGCAGCCACTTCTGGCCGCCGCTCGCAAGGAAGTCCACCGGGGTGCGGCGGACATCCACCGGCACGTGCCCGAGCCCCTGGATCGCGTCCACGATGAGCCACTTGCCGAGTTCCCTGGTCAGCCGCGAGAGCCGGTCGAGGTCGATCGTCCACCCGGTGCTGAACTGGGCCAGCGAGACGCAGACGGCCCGCACCGACGGCGCACGGAGGCGCTCCTCGAGGCGCTCCTGGTCCGGCCAGCCGCGACCATCCACCGGCACCCGTTCCAACTGCACGCCGTCGCGGCTCCGCGCCAGCCAGGGATAGATGTTGGTGGGAAACTCGCGGTCGAAGGTGAGCACGATGTCGCCGCGGTCGAGCGGCAGGGCCCAGGCCGCGACGTTGATGCCGGTGGTGGTGTTGGGCATCAGGGCGATCTCGTCGGCACTCGCCCCGATCAGCCGCGCGGCCAATTGGCGCGAGCGGTCGAGCACGGTGTTGGCGCGTTCCACGGTCCAGGTTCGCGGATCGGCGCGATCGCGATTGCTGCGGGACAGCACCGCCACCGCGCGCGCGGGCAGCGGACCGGTGGAGGCGCTGTTGAGGTAGGCGCCGCGACCGGACACCGCGGCGAACTCCTGCTCCCGCAGTGCCGCGAGCAGCAGCGACGTGGTGGTGGTCACCGCCGGCCGTGCTCGGCGGCCAGGGCGCTGAGGTCGGCCACCACGCGCCGCCAGGTGAAGCGCTGCTCCACCCGCTCGCGGCCGGCGTCGCCCAGCCGGCGGGCCAGCGCGGGATCGGCGAGGAGGTGGCGGACCGCATCGGCCGCCGGCTCCGGATCGCCCGGCGTCACCAGGATGCCGGTCTCGCCCTCGGCCACCGCGTCGGCGATGCCGCCGCTGGCCCCAGCCACCACGGGCAGCGCCGTGGCGCCCGCCTCGAGCAGCGCGATCCCGAATCCTTCCGCATCGAGTCCCACCTCGCGCGACAATCCGAGATACACCTCCGCCATGGCGAACGCGCCGGGCAGTTCCGCGTCGCTCACGTCGGTCAGCAGGTGGAACCGATCCGCGACACCCACCTCACGGGCCAGCGCACGCAGGGCGTCGGCATAGGCCCCGCGTCCCACCACCGCGTAGCGCAGGTCGGGATACTCGTCGGCCAGCCGTGCCAGCACCTCGATCCCGGTGTCGATCCCCTTGTGGGGCACCAGCCGCGCCACCGACACCATCCACGGCCCCGGGGGGAGTTCACGCCGGGCGCGGAAGCGCGCCGCGGCCTCCGGATCCGGACGGAACACCTCCGGGTCGGTGCCCAGCGGCACCACGTGCACCCGCTCCGCCGCGGCGTCGAGGCCCAGGTCGGCGAGCACCTTGCGGCAGAGCTGCGCCGTCCAGCGGGAGTTGGCCACGATCACGCGTGCCGAATCGAACAGCGGCTTGTAGGTGCGTCGCTTGAGGCGCGAGCGCTGCAGCTTGGGGCGGATCTGCAGCAGGTCACCGCCGTGCAGCAGGATACCGTAGGGCAGGTCGGCCCGTTCCCAGGCCCACTTGGCGGGGTATCCCGCCGGCCGGATGTTGCCGCACCACGCGAAGCGCGCCCCCGGCTCGCGGGCCAGCAGGGCCGCGCGGCGTGCCCAGAGCAGCAGGCCCTGCAGGGTCTTGAGCCGATGGGTCGAGATCGGCAGCCGGTCCACGCGGTTGGGGAGGGCGCGGTCCACCTCGTCCTGATCCGCCACCGTCCCCGTGGAGACCACCAGCGATCCCGGCGCATAGCCCCGGGCCAGTTCCTCCATCCAACGGGAGATGCCGCCGCCGAGTGGCGGGAAGTCGTAGGTGAACAGGAGGTCGTGGGTCGCCACGCGAAGGGCCTCCAGACCGCGATGGGGAGTGCCGAAAGCTAGCGGGTGGGGCAAGGTGGCGATCGTGCCGCGCCATTGTCGCGTGGCATGCCTGCCGGTAACCTCCAGCGCACGTCGGCACTTGACCAATCCTGTCACGACCCCGAGGAACATGGCCACCATGCGTCGCGTGCAGATCCTGCCGGTCCTGCTGGCGGTGCTGGCGGTCCCGGCCCACGCGCAGGCGCGCCTCCATCTGCTCGTGGGGGGCACGGTGTCGCATCATGCCCAGGCCACCAACGGGCTCCACCCACCGCCGCTGCTCGGCAGCCGGCAGGGGCTGGCCGTGGGGATCGGTGGTCGGCGGACGCTGGTCGGTGGGCTCGCAATCGCCGCCGAGGCCATCTACGCGGTCAAGGGCGTGCAGGCCAAGGTCGGCAGCGCGGGGCTCCGGCAGGCCTGGCTGGAGCTGCCGGTCCTGCTCCGCCACGAGTTTCCCGTCACCGGCGCGGTGCGCCCGCACCTGCTCGCCGGCCCCACGCTGGGATGGCTGGTGGCCTGTGGCTACAACGGGGGCGGTGCGGTGGAGCCCTGCGACGAACGCTACGGCGAGGAGGAGAGCTATCACCGGCTCGACGCCGGCATCATGCTCGGTGCCGGGCTGGAACTTCGGCAGCTTGGCGTGTCCGTCCGCTATGAGCTGGGATGGCGCGACATCAACCGGGCGCCGGGTTTTGTCTCGAAGAACCGGACCCTCTTCGTGCTCGCGACGCTGGGACTCTGAGCCGCCACCGGCTCACGCCGTTTCGCGCACCAGCCGATCGTACCCCGCCCACATCGCGTCGAGCGAGAACCGCTCCCCGATGCGCGCACGGGCCGCAGCGCCGAGCTGGCGCGCGCGAGCCGGTTCGTCGAGCAGCACCGCCACCGCTTCGGCCATGGCGCCGGCATCAGCAGGCGGCACCAGCAGGCCGGCGTCACCCACCACTTCCGGCGCAGCCCCGCCGCGCACCGCGACCACCGGCCGCCCCAGGGCCATCGCCTCGGCGGTGGCGTTGCCGAACAGCTCGCCCGCGGCAGGCAGTAACACCACGTCGGCCGCCCGGAGGGCGTCGAGGTAGTCGCCGTGCCCCAGCACCCCGAGCGGGATGGTGAGGAGGGAGCCGTCGCGCCGACGCGCTCCGGCTGCGTTGTGCGCCCACGTGATGTTGCGCGTGGCTGCCAGCCGGCGCACCGCGTCTTCCGCCACCGGCAGCGCCTTCTCGACGGCGTCGGAGGTGGGCGTGACGACCAGCGGGATCGCAGCATCCATCCCGTGCCGGGCGCGGAACCGCGCTCCGGCTGCCGCGTCGGGTCCCAGCTCGTCGAGCGCGAAGCCATTGGGAATCACCACGCCGGGACGACGGAGCCAGGGCGACGCCTCGGCGAGGACGCGCACGCTGTACGCGCTCTGGTGCACGACGCAGCGCACGCCGCCGAAGAGCCAGCGCTGCAGCACGTCGGTGGCCAGGCGGCGGCTGTGGAGGTTGTGGCGCCACACGATCGCCCGCCGGTGGCCGAGCGAGGCGTACCGCGCGATCCGCACGTCGCGGGGCGCATCGGCGAGCACGACCTCGGTGCGCTGCCCGGCGAACAGCGCCCGCATCGCCCCGACCTCCCGCCGCCCGGTGTCACCGGTGGGCACCAGGTGCGCCTCGAGCCCCGCGGCCGCCAGCCGAAGCGCCACGTCTTCGCTGCCGGCCACCAGTTGCACCGCATGGCCCGCCTCGGCCAGCCCCTGCGCGATCTTGACGAACGACGTCCCCGATCCGCGCCACCCCGGCGTGGTGAGCAGCAGCGTCACCCGCCGCGGCCCGTGCCTCAACGCGTCACCAGGGTATAGTTCCGGTACTCGAAGGGACGCCACCCGGTGAGCCGTTCCACCAGGTTGGAGCAGCGGATCCGGATGTGTTCACGCGCAAAGGCCGGCTCGGCCACCAGCGGTTCGCTGGTCGCGCGCTCCCGCAGCCACGCACGCACCGGCTCGGGATGGGTGCCACGAAACGGCCGGATGCCGGGGAACCACGGCAGGAGCGGACGATCCTGATCCATCTTTCCGCGCCAGTGATAGATGGCGTTGTCCGCCGCGCGCTTGGCCCGGAGCGCCCACGCCGGGCGCGCCCATCCGTAGTGATGCATCCGCACCGCGCTGGCCACCGCGCGGATGCGGCGATCGGCCGGACCCACGCGAAAGCCCTGCGCGTCGCGATACGAGTGAATCGCCAGCGCAGGATCGAGCCGCACGGCGCGCACCTCACGCCGGTACCAGCGGCGATTCACCGCCACCTGGTCGAAGCCGCCGTAGTGGTGCCAGTAGTCCACCAGCACTCCCTCCACGCCAGGATCGGCGTGCACCCCGGCGATCACCTGCCGCAGGCGTGCCGCCCCGCCGTCCTCGAGCACCTCGTCGGCCTGGATGTAGATCCCCCACGGATGGCGGCAGGCCGCCATGGCACGCGCCGTCTCGTGCGACAGCATCGCCGGACCCATCCCCGGATCCCACTCGGACTCCACGATCCGCAGCCGCGGATCGCGGATGGCGGCGACCCGGTCGCGGGTGTCGTCGTCGGAACGGCCGACGTTGACCACCAGCTCGTCCACACCCGGCAGCACCGAGGCGATGCTTCCCTCGAGCGGGAAGTCGAGCAGGGTCGCGTTGCGGACCAGGGTGAACCCGGACACCGGGACGTTGGCGGCGGCACTCATCGCGCCCAAGCTCCGTCGGAAGCGCGCTGATGGCAAGCGCGCTCCACGTGGCCCTCTATCACCCCGCCCGGCTGCCGGTGCACGGCTATGGTGGCACCGAGCGGGTGGTCACCTGGCTGGCGCGTGGCCTGGTCGAGCTCGGGCATCGCGTCACCGTCCTGGCGCTCGCGGGAACGCGCATCCCGGAGGCCGCGGTGGTGGAGGTGGATCACCGCGAGGCCTTCCGCACCGGCGGGGCGCGGCTCGCCGCCCTGCTCCCTGACGGCGTGGACGTCGTGCACGCGCACGTGCCGCTCGCCGAGCCGCCGGCAGGTTGGCCGTTCCTGTGGACCTTTCACGGCACCGGCGAGCCGGGGCGGCGGTTTCCGGCCAGCACTGTGGCGCTCTCCGCCTCGCACGCCGCGGCGCACGGCATCGGTCGCTGGGTGCACAACGGGCTCGACCCCGCCGACTACCGATTCAGTGCGCGCAAGGGACCGCGCGACCTCTTCCTCGGGCGCCTGCACGGCGTGAAGGGGTGGCGCTGGGCGGTGGCCGGGGCGCGGCGGGCCGGTCGCCCGCTCACGGTGGCGGGGGGATGGCGCTTCACCCTGCGGCCGGGGCTGCGGTTCGCCGGCCGCGTCGCGGGCGAGCGCAAGCTCCGGTTGCTGCGCGATGCGGCCTGCCTCTGGGTGCCTGCGCAGTGGGACGAACCCTTCGGGCTCACCACGATCGAGGCCATGGTCTCCGGCACGCCGGTGCTCGGCACCCGCCGCGGTGCCTTCCCGGAGATCGTGACGCCGGCATCCGGCGCTGTCGGCGACACGCTCGACGACCTGGTGGCGCTGCGCCCCGGGCTGGACCGGCTCGATCCCGAGGCGGTGCGTGCGCGGGTGCTGGAACGGTTCACCCATCGGGCCATGGCGGAGCGGTACCTGGCGCTCTACCGAGAGGCGATCGGCGCCGGCTGATCGAGCAGCAGTTGGCGGATGCGATGCATCCAGGTGTGGTCGTGGAGCAACCGGGCGCGCGCGCCGTGGCCGAGGCGCTCGGCGTCACCGGGGTTCTCGAGCAGGTGGCGCACCACCTCCTTGAGCTCGCGGCCGTCGCGGAAGGTGGCCACTTCGCGTCCCGCCACGAAATGACGGGCCAGGTCCCCGCGCTCGTCCACCACCTGTGCCAGGCCCATCGCCGCGAGCTCGAACAACCGGAGGTTGCAACTCGCCTCGAGCGGGTCGCCCTCCACGGCAGCGTGGTGGATGTTCACCGCCACCGAGGCGCCGGCGTAGGCGTTCACGTACTCCTCGGTGCTGGGCACCTCGCCCCGGCAATAGTCGCGCAGCGACGTCTTGCGCCAGCCCGGCCCCCAGATGGCGAGGCCGTGGCCCACCAGCTCCGACAACAGCCGCTCGCGCCGAGGCGTGGCCGTGCCGGCGAAGACCACATTGGCACGGTACTGATCCTTGGTGCGGATCGGCCGGAAGACCGACGGGTCGGCGGCCAGCGACAGAACGTCCACCGTGCGGCCGAGCCGTTCCGACAGCTCCGCGGCCACGTCGGTGCCGATGGCGTAGATCCCGTCGAACGCCCGGGCACGTGCCGCGGCGGCCTGCACGGTGCGCAGGTCGTCGGGGAGCCAGGTGATCCACCGGGCCCGCGACCGGGCCCGCAACCGGTCCACCAGGTCCTCGTCGAGCTCGGCGCCGCCCACCACCAGCACCAGGGAGGGCTCGTGCTCGTCGATCGCCCGCTCGATCCGCCGGGGAAGGTCGCCGTCGCGGAACCGCGCCAGCAGCGAGGGCCGCGCCTCGAGGTCGAACGCGCGGGTGCGCGCACCCAGCCGCTCCAGGGCTCGCACCCGGTGCGCCACGTTGGCCCGGTGTGCATCGTCGAACTCGGCCAGGAAGAGCACCGATCGATCGGTCGTCACCACCTCACCTCGTCACCTCCGCTGCGGAGAACTGCAGGTCGTGCAGCCGCCGGTACATGCCGCCCAGGGCATGCAACTCGGCATGCCGGCCAGATTCCACGATGCGCCCCTCCTCCAGGACCAGGATCCGGTCGGCCTCGCGCACCGTGGCCAGTCGGTGCGCGATGACCAGCACGGTGCGATCGCGCATCAGCCGCTCGATCGCCTCCTGCACCAGCCGTTCCGACTCGGTGTCGAGCGCCGAAGTGGCCTCATCGAGGATCAGGATGGGCGCATCCCGGAGCAGCGCCCGGGCGATCGCAATCCGTTGCCGCTGTCCCCCCGACAGGCGCGTCCCCCGCTCGCCGAGCAGGGTGTGGTAGCCGTCGGGGAGGGTCCGGATGAACCCGGCGGCGTTGGCCGCCTCGGCGGCAGCCTCGATCTCCGCCTCGGTCGCACCGGGCCGGCCGTACCCAATGTTGGCACGCACCGAATCGTGCAGCAAGACGGTGTCCTGGCTCACCACCGCGATCAGCTCGCGCAGCGAACTGCGCCGCAGCCGCGGGAGCGGCACGCCGTCGAGGCGCACCTCGCCCTGCCACGGGTCGTGGAAGCGGGGCACCAGCTCCAGCAGCGTCGTCTTGCCCGCCCCGCTCGGCCCCACCAGCGCCACCACCTCGCCCTTGGTGACGGTGAGCGAGATGTCGCGGAGCACGGGCCGCTCGCGCTCGTAGCCGAAGGTCACCCCGTCGAACACCAGGTCGCGGGTGAACCGCGCCGCCTCCGCCCCGGCGTCGTCGGGCTCGGCCTCCGGCAGGTCGAGCAGCGCGAAGACCCGCTCGGCGCTGGCCTCGGCCAGGGCCAGCTGGGTGGGCACCTGGGCCATGGCCTTGATCGGCGTCATCAGTTGCGCCGCGAGCGCGACGAAGACCACCGTGGACTCGCCCGAGAGCTGCACCCCGGAGAGGGCGGGATTGGCCGCGAGCCAGATCACCAGCATCACCATCGCGGCGCCGAACAGCTCGCTCGCCGGCGACGTCAGCAGCGCGAAGCGCTGCGTGCGCACGTGGCCCTTGCGGTACCGATCCGCCTGGGCCGCGAACCGTTCCACCTCGCCCGCCTCGGCGCCGAAGGCGCGGATCAGCTTCATCGCCCCGAGCCGCTCGGTCACGGTGGCGTTGAGCTCCCCGCGCTCGTGCGCCATGGTGCGGGCGTGCTGCTTGAGGCGGCGCCGCAGCAGGCCCACCCCCAGCACCAGGAACGGCGCCAGCAGCAGCACCAGCAGCGTCAGCCGCCAGGAGTAGAGCAGCATCGCCCCCAGCATCGCCGCGATCAGCACCGCGTTCTGGAAGAACGCCGCGAGCGCCGCCACCACCACCTGCTTCACCTGGTCGGCGTCGCTCACCACGCCCGTGGCCACCTGGCCCCCGCGGGTGCGCTGGAACACCGACAGCTCCAGCCGCATCAGGTGCGACCACAGCCGGGTGCGGAGGTCGCGTGCCACGCCTTCCTGCACCAGCACGGAGAGATAGGCCGAGACGTACCCGGCGAGGATCTTGACCAGGGTCGCCGCCAGGAAGAGCACCACCAACCGCAGCATCACCGCACTGGCCGACGGCCCGGCCACCAGCGGGGCCACGGCTTGCTGGATGATCGCCTCGAGGCGGGACGGACCGCCGGCGGTGAGGCCCTTGTCGAAGAGCTGCTTGAGCAGGGGATCGAGCAGCAGGATGGCCACGGTCTGCATCACGGAGGCCACCAGGGCCGCGGCAAACGCGAGGAGGAGCGCGCCCCGGTGGGGGCGCAGCAGTGCCCACAACCGGGCCCGCGTGGCCGGCCGGTTCAGCCGCGCCTCGGGGTGAGCAGCGCCACCGGGAGCACCACTTCCTCCGGCGACACCCCGCCGTGCAGGAAGGAGCCGCGGTAGCGCGCCTGGTACTCGCGGAGCTTGGTGGGATACACGAAGAACCGGTCTCCCGTCGCGAGCAGCAGCCGGGCGTTGCCGCGCGCCGGCAGCCCCCACGCCGGCAGGTCGTCAATCGCGAGGGCCGCCGCGGGATCCTCCACCCGCAGCTCCTCGCCGAACTTGTAGCGCAGCGACGGGGTGGCATCCCGCCGGGCGTAGATCGTGGCCGGCGTGTGGCAGTGGATCGACCCGTGGTCGGTGGTCAGCAGCACCGGCACGTTGCGGCGCTCGGCCTCCTTGAGGGCGTCGAGCAGCACCGACCGCTCGAACCAGGTCCGGGTCAGCGAGCGCAGCGCCGGCGCGTCGCGGGCCACCTCGAACAGGGCGGGATTCTCGGTGCGACCGTGCGTCAGCTGATCAATGAAGTTGAAGACCAGGGCCGTGACCCCATCCCGCGACAGGTGGGCCGGCAGTCGCCGCAGCATCGCCTCGCCATCGCTGGCGGAGAACACCTTCTCGTACTGCACCGCCACCGGCTCGCCCGCCAGCTCCCGCAGGTGCTCGGCCAGCAGCTCGGCCTCGTGGGCATTGAGCGAGTGCTCGTCGCGCTCGTCCCACCACTGGGGATGCCGGGCGCGAAGCTCGGCGGGAAAACACCCCGAGAAGATCGCGTTGCGCGAGAAGGGCGTCGCGGTCGGCAGCACGGAGAAGTAGTGGTCCACCTCCACGTCGAACAGCCGCTCCACGACCGGCCGCATCATCGCCCACTGGTCGAGCCGGAGGCAGTCCACCACCACCAGCATCACCCGACGATGCACCTCCAGCGTGGGCCGCACGAACTCCGCCACCACGTCCACCGACAGCGGGGGCCGGTCGGCCCCGGCACCCGCGACCCAGCGCGGGTAGTGCTCGGCAAGGAACCGGGCGAAGTCGTCGCGGATCGCCGCCTGCAGCGACCGAAGCGCCTCGGCGAGCCCCGGCTCATCGGCCAGTCCGAGTCGCACCTCCCACTCGGAGAGCTCGGCCACCAGTTCCACCCATTCCCGCCACTCGAGCGACTCGCCCCGTCGCCCCTCCAGTTCCCGGAACCGGGTCACGAAGTCGCGGGAGAGCCGCTGCTGCCGGATCCGGTCGCCTTCGAGCAGCCGGGTCACCACGGTGAGCACCTGGCGCGGGTTGACCGGCTTGATCAGGTAGTCGGCGATCTCGGCCCCGATGGCATCGCGCATCGTGCCGGGCTCCTCCGACTTGGTGACCATCACCACCGGCATCGAACCGTCAATGGCGCGGAGCTGCGGCACCAGGTCGAGCCCGCGCGTCCCCGGCATCTGCTCGTCGAGCAGCATCACGCCGTACGGCTGCCGACGCAGCATCACCAGGGCATCGTCGCCATTGGTGGCGCGCTCGACCACGAACCCCTGCTGCTCGAGGAACAGCACCTGGGAATCGAGGGTCTCGATCTCGTCGTCCACCCAGAGGATCGTCTTGGGGCGCAGCATCCCCGAAACCTAGCGGCACGGCCCGAGGCGCGGCGGTGCCGGCGCCGGGGGGCCAGTAGATTCCGGCCGCATGGAGATCCTCCTGGTCCGCTTCTCCTCGATGGGCGACGTGATCCTCACCACGCCGGTGCTCCGGGCCATCCGCGCGCGGCATCCGGCCGCGCGGATCACCGTCGTGGTGCGCGACGACTTCGCCGACTTGCTGGCGCACAACCCGCGCGTGGACCGGCTGGTGCGCTGGCCGCACCGCGCGCCGCTGCAAACCCTCGCCGCCACGCTGCGCACCACCGCGTGGACGCACCGGATCGACCTCCAGGGCTCGCTGCGCTCGCGGCGCCTGCGCCGGCTGGTGGGAGGCCGCTGGGCGACCTATCCCAAGCACCGGATCCGGCGGACCCTGCTGATCGCCTCGCGGCGTCGGCTGGGCGGATCACTCGGACCGGTGGTGGGACGCTATGCCCAGGCGGCGGCGGCACTCGACATCACCCTCGACGACCGCCCCGCCGAGCTGTTCACGTCGGTGGAGGCCGAGCAGGCGGCCGAGCGGTTCCTGGCCGAGCGCGGACTCGGGCGCGTCCGCCGCCTGGTCGCGCTGGTGCCGGGCGCGGCGCACTTCACCAAGCGCTGGCCCGAAGGCCACTGGTCGGCCCTGATCGGCGAGCTGGTGGCCGCCAATGACGTGGTGATCCTCGGCGGACCGGCGGAACGCGCACTCGGCGAGCGCCTGGCGGCCCAGGGTGGAGCGGCGGCCGCGAGTGCCGCTGGCCAGGGCGGCCTGCTCTTCTCCGCCGCCCTGCTGCGCCGCGCGGCCGTGGTCGCGTCGGGCGACACCGGCCTGCTGCACGTGGCCACCGCGGTGGGAACCCCGGTGATCGGGCTCTATGGGCCGGGGGTGGAGGAGTTCGGGTTCTTCCCCTGGCGCGCCGCGGCGCGCGTGCTGCAACAAGACCTGGCCTGCCGGCCGTGTTCCGCCCATGGCAGCGCACGATGCCCGCTGGGCCACCTCGACTGCCTCCGCCTCACCACCCCGGACCAGGTCCTGGCCGCCCTCGCGAAGCCGCCGCGATGAGGGACGGCTCGCCTGCGCTGCTGCAGCTGCTGGAGCTGCAGGCCCGACTGGAGCGCGGCCCCAAGCGCGAGGGGACCTTCGCGCTCTGGCTCTTCGGCCGGGTGGCACGCGATGTGGGCCTGGGGGTGCATGCGGGGGACCGGAGCGAGCGACGCCGGCTCGCGCTGCTGGAGCGCCGGCTGGCCCCGCTGGCCGTGCCGCGACCGCTCAGCCGGGGGCTTTCGGCGGCGCTGTCGCACCTGGCCGAGGCAAGCCCGGCTGCGGCGCGGATCGCGCTGACCCAGCTCGTCGCCCCGGCGCGCGAAGCGATCGGGCCGGACGCCGGCGAGGCGATGGCTCTCCTGGTGCGGGAACTGCACGACGCCGGGCGCCGGGCGCCCAGCGCGTCAGGGTGAGGAATCGGTGGCCGGGGCGGGTGGCGCGCTGTCGGTCACGCCCTTGACTGCCGCCCCGCCGAGCCGCACGAAGGTGCCGCCAGCGTCGAGTCCCTCCACGGTGACCCAGAGCGACGGACCGTCCTGCTCCACGTAGAACGACGTCATCTTGCCGGTCACCGCCTCGTTGACCAGCCGGTAGGGCGGCTTGCTGAGCACGTCGCGGTAGAACGTCAGCACCGAGTCCACGCCCATCGGGGTGGAGACCAGCAGGGAGGCCGCATCCACCCCTCCCTCGGAGCTCACCACCGACCCGCCGGGGGGCATCGCGATGTTGGGGAGCACCTGGATCGGCGACATCACGGTCTCGTCCTCGGGGGCCTCGGGAGCCCCACCACAGGCCGTGGCGAGCACAACGGCGGCCAGGGCCGCAACGCGACAGATCGACATGGCTCGAACCGTAGCCGCAGCACCGGGTCACGGCAAGCCGCGCCCGGTGGCTTTGGCCTCTCCATCCGGCTAGAATCCCGCTCCACACAGGGGGAAGGGCGATGGCGGGCCACAGCAAGTGGAAGCAGATCAAGCACAAGAAGGCGGCCACCGACGCCAAGCGTGCCTCGGCCTGGACCAAGGTCATCCGGGAGATCACCGTGGCCGCCAAGGCCGGCGGCGGCGATCCCGGGGGCAACCCCCGGCTCCGCAAGGCGATTGACGATGCCAAGGCCGCCAACATGCCCTGGGACAACATCGAGCGCGCCATCAAGAAGGGCACCGGCGAGCTGGAAGGCGCGGTCTACGAGGAAGTGACCTACGAGGGGTACGGTCCCGGCGGGACCGCCCTGTTGATCGAGGCGTCCACCGACAACGCCAACCGCACCGTCGCCGAGGTGCGCCACGCCTTCTCGCGCAACGGCGGCAACCTCGGCGCCAGCAACTCGGTGGCCTGGATGTTCGATCGCAAGGGCGAGATCGTCCTGCTCGCCGGGGGACGCTCGGAGGACCAGGCGATGGAGGATGCCCTCGACGCCGGGGCCAGCGACTTCACGCGCGACAACGACCTGTACGTGGTGTCCACCTCGCCCACCGACTTCCACGCCGTGATGGACCGGCTCAAGGCCAAGGGATACCAGGTCGAGTCGTCGGAGCTGGCGATGGTGGCCCAGAACCTGGTCAAGCTGGAGCAGGCCGAGGCGCAGAAGGTGCTCAAGCTGATTGACGTCCTCGAGGAGCTCGACGACGTCTCCAAGGTGTTCACCAACCTCGATTTCGACGCGCTGGAGCTGGAGGAGGCGGGGGCCTGACGCACGCCGGCGCGCCCGTGGTGCTGGGCATCGACCCCGGCACCGCCATCACCGGATTCGGCGTGGTGACCACCGGTCGCGATCAGCGTGCCACCCTGCTGGAATGCGGGGTGATCCGGACCCGCGCCTCCGCCCCGCTGCCCGAGCGCCTGCTGCACATCGCCCGCGGAGTGGCCGGCCTGATCGAACGCCATCGCCCCGCGGTGCTGGCCCTCGAGGATGTCTTCCACGGCCGCAACGCCAGGACGGCGCTGGTGCTGGGACACGCACGCGGAGTGATCATGGTCACGGCGGCAGAGGCGGGGGTGGTGGTGGCGGAGATCACGCCGCGCGAGGTCAAGCGGGCCGTGGCCGGCACCGGTGCGGCCACCAAGCCGCAGGTGGCCGCGATGGTGGCCCGCCTGCTCCGGTTGGCGACACCGCCCACGCCGGCCGACGCCGCGGATGGCGTGGCCATCGCCCTCACCCACCTGATGCGCACCACGCCGCGACTCCGCCTCGCCGGGGCCGGCCGGTGATCACCTCCTTGCGCGGCATCCTGATCCACCGCGAACCCGCCGGGATCGTGCTGGACGTGGCCGGGGTCGGCTACCGGGTCGAGGTGCCCCTCGGGGTCTCCGAACGACTCCCGGCCGCCGGCAGTGAGATCACCCTGCATACGGAACTGCTGGTGCGCGAGGACGGCTGGTCACTCTTCGGCTTCGACTCGATGACCGAGCGGATGATCTTCCGCCGCCTGCTCGGGGCGTCGGGGGTGGGAGCACGGCTGGGGCTCGCGATCCTCTCCGCCCTCGGGCCCGACCGCGTGGTGCGCGCCATCCGCGATCGCGACCTCGCCGCGCTCGCCAGCGTGCCGGGAATCGGCAAGAAGAAGGCGGAGCGGATCGTGGTGGAACTGGCCGATCGCCTCGACGACGTGTCGGCGTCGGATGCCCCCGCGGTGAGCTCCCCCGCTGCCGATGCCGTGCGCGCCCTCGCGGCGCTCGGCTACCCTTCTCCGGCGGCCGAAGCGGCCGTGCGCAACGTGGCCGCCAGCGGCGTGACCGAGACCGGTGCGCTGGTCCGCGGCGCCTTGACGGCCCTGGCCAGGAGCTGACGCCCATGTGGGACACCTCGCGCCCCGCCGAGACGGCCGAATGGCTCTGCACCCGGTGCGGCGTCACCAACCGGCGGCTGGTCGAGCCCGGCGCCGCCACCGCGCCGGATCGCTGCCTCCACTGCAAGGCCGCCCACACCGTCCGCCGCGGCGCCACGCCCGTGCGCTGGGACGCGGAACCGGCACGATGAAGGGCGACACCACGCGGGTGGAGATCACCACCCCGGACGTGCTCCCCGAGGAGCGCAGCAACGACGCCGCCCTCCGGCCGTCGCGGCTCGACGAGTTCGTGGGCCAGGGTCAGGTGCGCCAGTCGCTGCAGATTGCCATTGATGCGGCCCGCGCCCGCGCCGAGTCGCTCGACCACCTGCTCTTCTTCGGCCCGCCCGGACTGGGCAAGACCACCCTGGCGATGCTCATGGCGCGCGAGATGGGCGTGCAGTGCCGCACCACCTCCGGCCCGGTGCTGGAGAAGCCGGGCGACCTCGTCGGCCTGCTCACCGGACTCGGCCCGGGGGACATCCTGTTCATTGACGAGATCCACCGGCTCCGGCCCCAGCTGGAGGAGTTCCTCTATCCCGCGATGGAGGACTTCCGCGTGGACGTGCGCCTCGCCGACGGTCCCCACGCGCAGACGCTGCCGATGACCCTGGAACGGTTCACCCTCATCGGGGCCACCACCCGCTTCGGACTGCTGACGCCGCCGATGCGCGCCCGCTTCGGCATGGTGGAGCGGCTGCATTTCTATCCCGAGGAGGACCTCGCGCGGATCGTGCACCGCAGCGCCGCGGTGCTCGGCGTCCCGATCACCGACGAAGGCGGCCGGGAAATCGCGCAGCGCGCGCGGGGCACGCCGCGCGTCGCCAACCGGCTGCTCCGCCGGGTGCGCGACTACGCCCAGGCCCGCGCCGACGGCACCATCTCGGGTGAGGTGGCGCGGGCTGCGCTGGAGCGACTCAACGTCGACCAGTTCGGCCTCGACGACATGGACTCGCGCATCCTCGCCGCGATCATCGAGAAGTTCTCGGGCGGCCCGGTCGGACTCGCCACCATTGCCGCGGCCGTGGGCGAGGACGCCGCCACGGTGGAGGAGGTGTACGAGCCCTACCTGCTCCAGCAGGGATTCCTGGAGCGCACGCCGCGGGGACGGGTTGCCACCGCGCGCGCCTGGAACCGGCTCGGGATGACCCCGCCGGCGGGAACGCAGGGTTCCCTGCTCGATGGCTGAGCCGCGCCACTCCACGTCCGACTTCGCGTACCACCTTCCCGACGAGTTGATCGCGCAGGTCCCCCCGCCGGAACGCGGGGCCTCGCGGCTGCTGCTGGTCGAGCGCCACGGTGATCCCCGCCCGCGCGACCTGCAGTTCGCCGACTTTCCCACCCTGGTGGCCGCCGGCGACTTGCTGGTGCTCAACTCCACGCGCGTGCGTCACGCGCGGTTGCTGGCCACCCGGCCGCT
The DNA here is from genome assembly GCA_964574665.1 of uncultured Gemmatimonadaceae bacterium. Lineage (GTDB taxonomy): Bacteria > Gemmatimonadota > Gemmatimonadetes > Gemmatimonadales > GWC2-71-9 > Palsa-1233. The sequence continues at coordinate 30,414 of CAZNOJ010000006.1, read as the reverse complement.
GGGCGGGCCGGCGGAGGTGCTGCTGCTGCACCCGATCGCCGATGGCGCCTGGCTCGCCATGGGCAAGCCCGGCCGGGCGATGCTGCCGGGCCGCCGGCTCGACCTGGGTGACGGCATCGCGGTGGAGACGGTGGCGGTGCGACGCGACGGGTTGCGGGAGGTGCGCTTCATCGGCGCCGATGCGGCGACGGCCATCGCGCGCTTCGGGCGGCTGCCCCTGCCCCCCTACGTGACGCGCGAGCCCACCGCCACCGACGAGGAGCGCTACCAGACCGTGTACGCCGACCGGATCGGCAGCGTGGCCGCACCGACCGCCGGCCTGCACCTCACCACCGCGATGCTCGACCAGCTGCGCGCCAAGGGCGTGGCGGTCGCCACGCTCGACCTCGAGGTGGGGCCCGGCACCTTCAAGCCGGTGGAGGTCGAGAACCCTGCCGAGCACCCGATGCACGCCGAGGCATTCGAGATCCCCGAGGCCACGGCCGAGGCGATCGCCGAGGCGCGCCGGCGCGGCGGGGCGGTCTGGGCGGTGGGCACCACCGTGGTGCGGGCCCTGGAGAGCGCCGCGGGCCCCGACCGCGGCGTCCATCCCGGTCGGCGCGAGACCCGGCTGATGATCACCCCCGGCTACCGCTTCCAGGTCGTGGATCGCCTGCTCACCAACTTTCACCTGCCGCGCAGCACGCTGCTGATGCTGGTCGCCGCGTTCGGCGGTTACGATCGCGTCATGGCGGCCTACCGGCATGCCACCACCGCGCGGTATCGCTTCTATTCGTACGGCGACGCGATGTGCATCACATGAACGCCGGGCCCTTCGCGTTCGCACTCGACGCCACGGAGGGCGCAGCCCGCGCCGGCACGCTCACCCTGCCGCATGGCGTGGTGCACACGCCGTGCTTCATGCCGGTGGGTACCCACGGAGCGGTGCGGGGGCTGCATCCCGACGAGGTCCTCGCCACCGGCGCCGAGATCATCCTCGGCAACACCTACCACCTGCACCTGCGGCCTGGCGAGGCGGTGATCGCCGAGCTGGGCGGGCTGCACCGCTTCACCACCTGGCCGCGGGCGATGCTGACCGACTCGGGCGGGTTCCAGGTCTTCTCGCTCGCCGGACTCCGACGGCTCGACGAGGACGGGGTCGAGTTCACCTCGCACATTGACGGCTCCACGCGCCGGCTCACGCCCGAGCGCGCCATGGAGATCCAGTGGTCGCTCGGCGCCGACGTGGCGATGGCGTTCGACCACCTCCCGCCCGGGCAGTCGGGACACGACCACGCCCGCGAGGCGATGGAGCGCACCCTCCGCTGGCTGGACCGTTGCCGTCGGCGGCACGACACCCTCAGCCAGGGCACCGAGGCGCGCCAGGCGCTCTGGCCGATCGTGCAGGGCGGGGTGCACGACGACCTGCGGCTGGCGTCGCTGCGGGGCATCCTCGCCACCGGCGACTGGACGGGCGTCGCCATCGGCGGCCTTTCGGTCGGGGAACCGAAGCCGGTGATGCGGCGGGTGCTCGAGGGGCTGCAACCGCACCTCCCGGCCGACCGGCCCCGTTATCTTATGGGCGTCGGTTTTCCCGACGACCTGCTCGCCGGGATCGCCCGCGGCGTCGACCTTTTCGACTGCGTGGCCCCGACCCGCAACGGGCGCCACGGCTCGGCCTGGACCGCCGACGGCAAGGTGCAGGTGCGTCGCGCCTCGTGGCGCACGGACGACGGGCCGCTCGACCCCACCTGCGACTGCGAGGCCTGCACGCGCTTCGCCCGCGGGTACATCCGCCACCTGTTCGTGGCGCAGGAACAACTGGGGCAGCGACTGGTGTCGCTGCACAACATCCGCTTCCTGGTCCGCCTCGCCGCCACGGCGCGGCAGCGGATCATGGACGGCAGCTTTGCCGGCTGGGCCACCGACTGGCTCGCCCGCTATCACGCGCACGAGGAAACCTGATGCCCCGCAATTCGATGATGATCCTGATGCTCCAGTTCCTCGCCATCGGGCTGGTCTTCTACTTCCTGATCATCCGCCCGCAGGGCAAGGCACGCAAGCGGGCCGCGGAGATCCTCGCCGCGCTCAAGAAGAACGACGACATCACCACGGCCGGGGGGATCATCGGCCGGGTCAAGGACATCAAGGACGACCGGGTCACCATCGAGTCGGGCACCTCGACGCTGGTGGTGGAGCGGTCCCGCATCGTGCGCGTGGGCGACACCGCCACCCCGGGCATGGGTGCCTGATGGCGATCCTGCCGATCCACATCCTCGGCTCCGACGTGCTCCGTGAGCAGGCCGCCCCGGTCACCGCGTTCGACGACGAGCTGCGGACCCTGGTGGCCTCCATGTTCGAGACGATGGACGTGGCACTCGGCGTGGGGCTCGCCGCCAACCAGGTCGGGGTGGCGCGGCGCGTCGCGGTGATTGACGCCGAGGGGCAGCGTTTCGCCATGGTCAACCCGGTGCTCGTGGAACGGAGCACCGCCAAGTCGGCGGCGGAGGAGGGTTGCCTCTCGATCCCCGACGCCTTCGGCGAGGTCTCCCGGCCCGACGCGGTCACCCTGGAGGCCCAGGATGAGCGCGGCGAGCCCTTCCGCCTCGAACTCACCGGGCTCGCCGCGCGCGCCGTGCAGCACGAGATCGACCACCTCGAGGGGATCCTGTTCATCGACTACCTCTCTCCGCTCAAGCGCCAATTGATGATGCGCCGCTGGCGCCGCGAGCACGCCGACGACGGCCTCACCTGGACTCCGTCGCCCGAGGAGTCGGAAACCGCCAGCTGATGCGGGTGGTCTTCTTCGGCACCCCGGAGTTTGCGGTCGCGTCGCTCGAGGCGCTGCTGGCGGCCGGGATCGACGTCGCCGCCGTGGTCACCCAACCGGACCGCCCGCGCACCCGGTCGCATTCCACGCTGGTCCCTTCCCCCGTCAAGCAGCGCGCCGCCGCCGCGGGGATCCCGGTGCTGCAGCCCGACCGGCCCCGAGGCGACGACTTCCTCCGCCAGGTCCGCGAGCTCCGGGCCGACCTGGGAATCGTGGTCGCCTACGGCCACCTGCTCCGCCAGGAGCTGCTCGACATCCCGCGACTCGGCATGGTCAACGTGCACGCCTCGCTGCTGCCGCGCTGGCGCGGCGCCGCACCGATCCACTGGACGCTGCTCGCCGGCGATCGCGTGACCGGTGTCTCGATCATGCGGATGGAGGCCGGCCTCGACGCGGGACCGGTGTGGCACCAGGTCGAGACCGCGGTCGGCGACGACGAGACCACCGGGTCGCTCTTCGCCCGGCTGGCGGTGCTCGGCGGCGCGGCCCTCGTCGCGGCCCTGCCGGGGATCGCCGCCGGTGC
>CAZNOJ010000006.1:0-27072 GCA_964574665.1 uncultured Gemmatimonadaceae bacterium | reverse complement strand
TCGAGGAGTCGATCTGACATGACGCCGCTGCACACGCCCCAGGACGCCGCGCGCGTCACCCACGCCCCCAAGGTGGACCGCGCCACCGCGCGGATCGACTGGACCCGGTCCGCCGTCGAGGTGTCCCGGTTGCTCCGGGCCATGGATCCGGCCCCCGGGGCATGGACCCTGTGGCACGACACGCCCGTGAAGCTCTTCGGGCCGCTGCGACCTCATGGGCAGGCAGGCGATCCCGCCCTGGCGCCGGCCGGCACCATCGCGCGACTGCGCGACGGCCTCGGGGTGGCCTGTGCCGACGACTGGCTCACGGTCCGCACGGTGCAGCCGGCCGGGAGGCCGAAGATGGCGGCTGACACCTGGCTCACCGGGCACCGCGACGCGGTCGACACGCGATTCTCGTGAAACCGCTGCCGCGCCTGCTCGCCTACCTCGATGACGACATCGCCGCGCGAGCCGATGTCGGAATCGCCCTGGCCGCGATCGCGGCCGCGGGCCCTCGCGTCGGGCTCGTCGCCCGATTGCCGCACGGCACCACCGACGCGCTGACCACGCTCGCTGCGCGGGCCGTGTCCCACGCGCGACCACCCGGAGCCCGCGTCCTGGTCACCGGTCGCGCCGACGTGGCACTGGCCACCGGGGCCCACGGCGTGGTGCTCCGCCGACACGACCTGCCGGTCGCGGCAGTCCGCGACATGGCGCCAGCGTGCGGCCTCCTCCGCGCGGTGCACTCGATCGAGGAAGCCCGCACCGCCGCAGCCGAGGGTGCCGACGGGATCATCGTCGGCAGCATCTGGCCGACCGCGTCGCACCCAGGCACGCCTCCAGCGGGCCTGCCCCTGCTGCGCAACGTCGCCGCACTCGGCCTCCCCACCTGGGCCATCGGCGGGGTCACGGCCGACCGGGCGCGCGAGGCCGCGCAGGCGGGCGCGTGGGGCGTGGCCGCGATCCGCGCCCTCTGGGACGCCCGGCGTCCCTACGCCGCGGCGCAGGAGCTGCTCGCCGCATTCGACTAGATTTCCCGCGCGTACGGCACCATCGCGGGAGGCGGCATGCAGCTGATCGTGAACGGCGAATCACGCCAGGTCCACCGGGCCTCGACCGTCGAGCAATTGCTCGCCGAGCTGGAGCTCGATCCGCGGGCCGTGGTGGTGGAACTCAACCGGCAGATCGTGCGCAGGCCTGCCATTGCCGACACCAGCGTGCGCGAGGGCGACGTGGTCGAGATCGTGCACTTCGTGGGCGGAGGGTGAATGCTGGAGATCGGGGGCACCACCTTCCAGTCGCGCCTGATGGTCGGCACGGGCAAGTACCGCGACAATGCCGAGATGGTGGCGGCGATCGAGGCGTCGGGCGCCGAGGTGGTGACCGTGGCCGTGCGCCGCGTCCCGCTCGACCGCGCCGACAGCGACGGCATCCTGCACCACCTCCCGCCGAGTCGCTGGTTCCTGCTCAGCAACACCGCCGGCTGCTACACCGCCGATGAGGCGATCCGGTATGCCCGGCTGGCGCGCGAGGCCGGCTTCAACGACTTCGTGAAGCTCGAGGTGATCGGCGACCGCGAGACCCTGCTCCCCGACACCGCGGGCCTCCTCGAGGCCACCAAGGTGCTCGCCGCCGAGGGATTCAAGGTGCTCGCGTACACCAACGACGACCTGATCACCGCGCTCCGGCTGGAGGACGCCGGAGCGGTGGCGGTGATGCCCCTCGCCTCGCCGATCGGCTCCGGCCTCGGTCTCCTCAACCCGTACTTCATCCGGACCATCAAGTCCCGGCTGCAGGTGCCGGTGATCGTGGATGCCGGCGTGGGGACGGCGTCCGACGCCTGCCTGGTGATGGAGCAGGGAGTGGACGGCATCCTGATGAACACCGCGCTGGCCGAGGCCGACGAGCCGGTGCGCATGGCGCACGCCATGCGACTCGCCGTCGAGGCCGGTCGCGAGGCGTGGCTCGCGGGACGCATGCCGCGGCGCGAGGTGGCGGTGCCCTCCACGCCCACCGCCGGAATGCTCGGCTGACGGACACCGGACAGGCCCCGCGGCGCGCCGCGCTGGGGATCCTGATGGCGGTGCGGCGCGGCACTCCCTTCGACATCGCCCTCGAGCAGGGACTCCGCGCCCTCGGCGAAGCCGACCTACGGCTTGCCCACGAACTCGCCGCCGGTGTCCTCCGGCACGAGGCGGCCCTGGATGCCGCGATCGCCCCGCTGCTCGCGCGCGGGCCCGGGTCGGTCCTCCCACCCGTGCAGGACATCCTCCGACTCGGCGCCTACCAGTTGCGCCACCTCGACCGCGTGCCTCCCCACGCCGTGGTGGCCACCGCAGTGGAGCTGACCCGCGCGGCGGTGGGCGAGAAGGGCACCGGCTTCGTCAACGCCGTGCTGCGGCGCATGGCGCGCGAGCGGAGCGCACGCGCCGCCACCCCGACCGACGCCGCGACCCTCGCCGCGGCGTCGTCACACCCCGAGTGGCTGGTGGCGCGATGGCTCGAACGATTCGGGCTGGACGACACCACCCGACTGCTGGAATGGAACAACACCCAGCCGGCCCTGGTGGTCCAGGCGACCGACGGCGACCTCGACGCGCTGCAGCGGATGCTGTCGGCGTCGGGGAGCCGGACGTTTCCGGCACCGTACGGCGCCGGGCTCGTGGTGGAGAGCACCCGCCCGGACCGCCTGCCGGGATTCGAGGCCGGCCGGTTCTTCGTGCAGGACCCGGCGCAGGCGCTGGTGGTGCGCTGGCTGGGTGCCACCCCGCGCGACACCGTCTTCGATGCGTGCGCCGCCCCTGGCGGCAAGACGATCGGCATGGCCGCCAGCGCCCGCTTCGTGGTCGCCGCCGATGCCGCCCGTCGCCGCCTCCCCCGCCTCCGGGAGAACCTCCGCCGGGTGGGCAACCGCAACGTCGCGGTGCTCCTCGCCGACGCGGCGCATCCCCCGATCCGACCCGTGGACCGGGTGCTCCTCGACGCACCGTGCCTCGGCACCGGCACGTTCGCCCGGCATCCCGACGCCCGGCTCCGGGTGACCCCCGAGGGACTGGCACGCCTCGCCAGGGAACAGGCGCTCCTCCTCGATGCATTGGCGGAGCGAGTCGGACCCGGCGGCGTGCTATGTTACGCGACGTGTTCGCTCGAGGTCGAGGAGAACGCCGCGCAGATCGAGGCGTTCCTCACGCGGCATCCCGCCTTCCGGCGTGATCCACCCGCGGGCGACTTCCCCCGCAACGCGGCGGGCGACCTGGAGTCGCTGCCGCACCGCGACGGGATGGACGGGGCGTACGCAGCGCGACTGGTGAGGACGGGACCGGCGTGAAAGGCACCGATCGGCAGTGGGCAGTGGGGTTGGTGTCCGCGGCGGTCCTTGCGGGGCTGGTGGTGACATGGCTGCTGTCGCCCACGCCGATCGTGACGCGGCGCGTGCAGGTACCGGAACTGCGGGGCGTGGCGAGCACCCAGGCGATCGGAACCCTCGCCGAGATCGGGCTCCGCGGTCGGCTCGCCGGCGAGCTCGAGGACCCGCTCACCCCGGCAGGCACCGTCGCCTGGCAGTCACCGGTCGCGGGGACTGCCCTGCCCGAGAGCTCCGTGGTGCGGCTCGGGGTGAGCAGCGGGGCCCCGAGGGTGCTGATGCCCGACGTCCTCGACCTCGACCTGGCCAGCGCCGCGCGCGTCATCACGGCCGCGGGACTGCGAGTGGGACCGGTGGATTCGATCGCCACCCCGACCCCGCCGGGCGTGGTGGTGCGGAGCCGCCCCGATGCCCGACAGCCGATTCGCGCCGGCAGCAGCGTCGAGATCACCGTGAGCAAGGGGCCCAGGAGCAGCTCGTGACCATCCGCATCGCACCCTCCGTCCTGAGCGCCGACCTCGGTCGCCTCGCCGAACAACTGGCGGCCGCCGAGGAAGGTGGTGCCGGGTGGATCCACGTGGACGTGATGGACGGGCACTTCGTGCCCAACCTCACCTTCGGCGCGCCGATGATCCGCGCCGTGCGGCGCCTCACGACGCTCCCGATCGACGTGCACCTCATGGTCGAGCGCCCGGAGCAGTACATCGCCGAATACGCCGAGCTCGGCGTCTCGGTGTTCTCGTTCCATCCCGAGGCCACGGTCCACGTGCAGCGACACCTCGCCGCGATCCGCGAGGCGGGGATGCGCGCCGGCCTGGTGCTCAACCCGTCCACGCCGGTGCAATGGCTCGACGAGGTGGCCGACGACCTCGACCTCGTCCTCGTGATGTCGGTCAATCCCGGGTTCGGGGGCCAGGGGTTCATCCCGGCGTCCAACGCCAAGATCGCTCGCGTGCGCGACCTGCTCGCGGCCCGCGGCGCCACGCCGACCCTCGAGGTGGATGGTGGGATCACCGTCGCCACCATCGCCGCGGCGCACCGCGCCGGCGCGGACACGTTCGTCGCGGGGACCGCGGTGTTCGGCACCGCCGATCCCGCCCGGGCCGTGCGCGACCTGATCGCCGCCGCCGGGAGCGAGGCATGAAGCTCCTCCCCGCCCTCGCCGTGGTGGCCGTGGCGGCCGCCGGTACCGCATGCCTTCGCCAGCCCATCGGCGTGGGCTCCGCGGCGCCCGACTTCACCGCGGTGTCGCTCGCCACGGGGGAACCGGTGTCGTTCCGCGCCGAGTACGGGGGGCAGGTCACCCTGGTGAACATCTGGGCCACGTGGTGCGAGCCGTGCAAGAAGGAGATCCCTGCGCTCGACACGCTGTACCGCACCCTCAAGGACCAGGGCTTCCGCATCGCCGCCGTGAGCATTGACGTGGGCGATTCCACCGAGGTGCGCCAGTTCCTCGACCAGTTCGGGGTGGCCTTCGACGTGCTGCACGACCCCGCGCGCCGCATCGAGCAGCTCTACCAGACCACCGGCGTGCCGGAGTCGTTCCTGATCGACCGCGACGGGCGGATCACCCGCATCGTGTACGGCGACCACCCGTGGGCGTCGCCCTCGAACCGGCGGATCATCGAGCAACTGCTGGCCGGAGACCCCGCGACGTGAAGCGACAGTGGATGATGATCGCGCTGGTGGTGGGCGGCATCGGGCTCGGCGCCTGGGGCCTCACCCGCTTCGCGCCCGCGCCCGAGGGCGCCGACCTGGGGCGCCGCGCACCGGACTACCGGGTGCTGGCGCTCGCCACCGGCGACAGCGTCGGGATCCGCAGCGCCTACGATGGGTACGTCACCCTCGTCAACATCTGGGCGACGTGGTGCGCACCCTGCCGGGCCGAGATGCCCTCGATGGAGCGCGTCTACCTGGACTATCGCGACCGCGGCTTCCGCATCGCCGCGGTGAGCGTGGACGCCGGCGGGCCCGCCAAGATCCACGAGTTCGCCGAGGAGTTCGGCCTCAGCTTCGACCTGCTGCACGACGCCAGCGGCGGGATCCAGCAGGCGTACCGGACCATCGGCGTGCCGCAGTCCTTCCTGCTCGACCGCGACGGCACCATCGCGTGGGTGGCGCTCGGCGAGGAACGCTGGGATTCCGCCGAGCACCGCGAGCGGATCGAGCGCCTGCTGGGCGACTGACGTGCGCGTCCTCGCCCTCGAGACCTCGTGCGACGAGACCTCCGCGGCGGTGATCCGCCGCGACGGCGCCCGGGCGCACGTGGAGAGCCTGGTCATCCTCTCCCAGGATGTCCACCGGCTGTTCGGCGGCGTGGTGCCGGAGCTGGCCTCGCGCGCGCACCTCGAGACCATCGGTAGCGTGGTGGAGGGCGCCCTGCGCGAGGCCGATGCCCGGCTCGACCAGGTGGACGGCCTCGCCATCACCCACGGTCCAGGCCTCCTCGGCGCACTCCTGGTGGGCGTCACCTGGGGCAAGACCCTCGGCTGGCGCGAAGGCCTGCCCCTGGTGGGTGTGCACCACCTCGAGGGACACCTCTTCGCCCCCACGCTCGAGGACGCCGACGCTGAGCCGCCGTTCGTGGCCCTGCTGGTGAGCGGCGGGCACACCATGCTGCTCGACGTCCCCGCCTGGGGCGAGTACCACCTGCTCGGCGCCACCCTCGATGACGCCGCCGGCGAGGCGTTCGACAAGGTGGGCTCGCTACTGGGCCTCCCCTATCCCGCCGGGCCGGCGATCGAGCGACTGGCCGCCACCGGTGCCCCGGGGCGATTCACCTTCCCGCGACCGCTGCTCAAGGGAATCGCCGACGACGACCGCTGGAACTTCTCGTTCTCCGGCCTCAAGACCGCGGTGCTGCGCGCGGTGCAGCAGTCCACCGACCTCGAGCGGGATCGTGCCGACCTGGCGCGCGGATTCCAGGACGCCGTGTTCGACGTGCTGGTGCAGAAGACCCTCGACGCGACCGTGCAGCTGCGGCGGCCGCGCATCGTGCTGGGCGGCGGCGTCGCATCGAGCCGCACCCTCGTCGGCGCGATGCGCCGCGCGGCCGGCGACATCCCGGTGTCTGTCGCCTCGCCGCGACTCAACACCGACAACGCCGCGATGATCGGCGCCGCCGGCGCGTGGCACCTCGCGCGAGGCCAGCGACACGACCTCACCCTCGAACCGCACGATGCCCTGCCGCTGCCCGGCCTCGTGCTCCACGCCGGAGTGCCCCGGTGACCGTCGCCCATCCGCTCGAGTTCCACATCGGCCCCATCCCGATCACCGGGTTCGGCGTGACGATGATGCTCGCGTTTCTCGTGGGCGCCTGGCTGATCGATCGCGAGCTGCGCCGCCAACGGTTCGGCGTCGAGTTCGGGGGCGACATCGTGCTCGGGGCGGTCGTGGGTGGCATTGTCGGCGCCAAGCTGTGGTATGCCGCCCTGCACGGCCCCGAGTCGCTCTTCGCGCGCGAGGGCCTGGTGTACTACGGCGGCTTCCTGGGCGGGGCGCTGGGCGTGGTGCTGATGTCGTGGTGGCGGCGCGTGCCGCTGCGCTGGACGGCGCACCTGGTCGCGCCTGCACTCGCCGCGGCCTACGCGGTGGGACGCGTCGGCTGCTTCGTGGTGGGCGATGACTACGGCCGACCCACCACGCTTCCCTGGGGCGTCGCCTTCCCCGAGGGACTGCCGCCCTCCACCGCAGCCAACCTCGCGGCGTTCCGGGTGCCGATCCCGGCCGGCACGCCACCCGACACGGTCATGGCCGTGCACCCCACGCAGCTCTACGAAGTGCTGGTGATGCTGCTGGTGTTCGCGGTCCTCTGGCGGTGGCGCACCCGCGCTGCGGGCACCGGCTGGCTGTTCGGTGCCTACCTGCTGCTCGCGGGGGCGGAGCGGTTCCTGGTCGAGTTCCTGCGGGCCAAGGACGACCGCTTCCTCGGTGGCCTGACCTACGCGCAGGGGATGTCCGTGGTGTTGATGATTGCCGGGGCAATCACCTGGAAGGTGCTCGCCGAGCGGGCTCCCGCTGAGCCCGGGCCGTGGCTGCGGAAGGGAACGCCGACCTCCGGCAAGGCGGCCTCCCGGCCTGCTTGACAGCCCGTGAACCGGCCCGTAGCTTCTCGAAAGTGGGTCGAGGGCCCCTGCGCCCCGGCCGTGCAAAGTCCCAGGACGAAGAAGGGTGGAGCGAACACTTCTGTTCGTCTCCGTAAACTCAGGGGGCGTTCTGGGACCTCTCCAACGAAACACCCCGCCAGCGATGGCGGGGTGTTTTCGCGTGCGGGTACCGCGGTCGCTCACGAACCGCTCTGCACGGCCCCCGGCACCACGTCCGTCCGGGCAGGCACCGGAGCCCGCCGCCGCGCCCAGAGCACCGCGCCCGCCAGCAGCGCCAGCAGCAGCAACACCGCCTGCACCATCACCGTCTCCAGTGTGGGATAGATGCCGAGCACCGGCAGCAGCGGCCACCCCGGCATCGCCGTGCTGCCCACCGCACCGCCGGCCTGCAGCTCCGCGATGCCCTTCCCCGCGAACACGAAGGCCGTGTAGTAGAGGAAGGCGCTCGTCACCGCGAAGAACGGCTTGAGCGGCAGCCGCACCCCGTAGCGATGCACGGCGAGGTACACGCCGGCCAGCAGCACCGCTCCCACCCCCATGCCGGCCACCACCGGGCCGGTGGCGCTGGCGGCGTTGCCGCCGGAGATGAACAGCGCCTTGTAGAACAGCACCGTCTCGAACCCCTCGCGATACACCGCCAGGAAGGCCGCCGTCGCGAGGGCCAGGGCCGAACCACCGGTGACTGCCTCGCGGGTCCTGTCGCGCACGTAGCCCATCCAGCGCTCCACCTCGAGCTTGGAGAGCAGCCAGTAGCTCACGTAGAAGAGCACCGCCACGGCCACCAGCATGGTGACCCCCTCCACCACCTCCTGGTTCGCCACCGAGATGCGGAAGATGGTCTCGAAGGCCACCGCGGTGAGCAACGACAGCCCCACGGCTGCCGCCACGCCGACGTGGATGTGGCGGCGCTTGTCCGCGGCCCCGATCTTGGTGAGGAACGCCAGCAGCGCCCCGATGATCAGGATCGCCTCCAGCCCCTCGCGCACCAGGATCATCAGCGACTGCACGAGGAGCGACGCGGCACCCATGCGTCCCTCGACCACCGCCTCGGCCCGGCCCAGGCGGGCCTCGAGCTCCCGGGTGACCCCGGCGAGCCGCCGCGAGTCGGTGCCGGCGACCTGCGCCCGGAGCGTGGCGAATGACGCCTCCAGCTCGGCGGCGAGCCCGGCGTTGCGGGCCCGCACGGTGCGCTCCACCCCTTCGAAGGCGATGTAGGCGTCGAACGCCGCCGTCACCGCATCGTCATGGCGACCGGCGGCCGCCAGTCGCGCCGACTCGGCGATGCGGCTTCGCACCGTGGCGAAGGTCGCGGCATGCACCGACCCCGAACTGATGGTGTCCTGCCAGGCCCGGACGGCGGCCAACTGGGCGCGCGTGGCGCCGGGACCCAAGGCCGTGAGCAACTGCCCGTCGCTGCGCTCCGCCGTGGCCGGGAAGGCCTGCAGCACGGGCGGCACGTCGCCCTGAGGGGCGGCCTGACGGAGGGTGGTGGCGTAGAGGGCAAGCGCCCAGCGATCGGCCGGCTCGAGTCGGGATTCGTAGGCCGGCATCGCGGTCCCGGCCACGCCGATGGTGATGCGCTGGTAGAAGGCCAGCGGCGTCACGTCGGCCAGCGCGGCGTGATCGGCGAGGTTGGCCGGTGCGGGATCGAGCCCGCGGCCTGCCGGCCCGTCACCCGCTCCCCGTTCGCCGTGACACGAGGCACACTCCCGGCGGTAGAGCTCCGCGCCACGCACCAGGGAGGGCGTGCGCACCGGGATCTCGACCAGGGTGACCTGAAGCTCGGTGGCCAGCAGGTGGGAGAGCCGACGCGCGGCTGCCTCCACCGAGTCCGGCGAGCCAATCCGCTCCACGAACGACAGCGCCCGGTCAATCTCGGCGATGGCTCGCGCGGCAACGCCTGAGGGGAGCGAGGCCGCGGTGCGGCGGGCCTCACCGAGGAAGAGGTGCGCCTCCTCCACTTCCGCGGGCAGCACGATGCGGCCGCCGGCCACGCCGAGGCGATACTCCTGGGCCGCGAGGTCGGCCGACGCCGCGATGCGGCGCGCCACAGCCACCGAGTCGGCGTCCGATGGCGCCCCGGCGAGGAGGGCCAACACCGCGGCATAACCGAGAATCACTATCAATCTCTTTGATGATACCGCAGCAATCTACGTGATGCCGGTCGGAAATGCCATCCGCCTAGCTCTCCAGCACCGCCACCGCGGCGGCCACGTCGCGCGAATGGGAGATGGACAGGTGGATCGTGACGCGGTGCGGCCGCAGCAGTTCCGCCGCCCGCCCCGACAGCACCACTTCCGGTCGGCCGTCGGGGAGCCGGTGCACCGCGATCTCGCGCCACCCGACCGGGCGGGCACCAGGCAGCGCCTGCAGCGCCTTGTACACCGCCTCCTTGGCCGCCAGTCGTGCGGCCAGCGCGGGCGCCGGGTCGCCCAGCGACTCCACGTAGCGCCGCTCGCCAGCGGACAGGGTCCGCGCCAGGAGCCGGTCGCCCAGTCGCGCCAGCATCTCGCGGGCCCGGGGGACTTCGACCACGTCGAGGCCCACCGCGATCACGGCCACGGCAACGACCAGAACCACTCGGTGACCGGCGTGAACCAGCGCGGGGCCGCGATCACGCCACCCAACATCGCCGCGAGCAGCGTGGCCACGAGCAGCAGCAGGCTCGCCACCACCAGCAGCGGGCGCCAGGGGCGCCGCCACGCCGCCACCTCGGACGCCACCGTGCGCCACCGCTGGCGCTCGAGCATCGCCACCCGTACCGCCGCGTCCCAACCGCTCTCGAGGCTGGCACCGCGCCATCGCAGCGCGCCCGGTTCCTGGACGTCGGCCATCCGTTCCAGCGCCACTCCCTCCGCGAGCAGGCGCTGTCGCAGCTCCTCCGCATCGGCCGCGTCGGGCAGCAGCGGGGTGAGGCGCTTGGTCGGGTACCGCGAGGCGGTCGCGGCGCTCAGCAGCGCCTCGCGTCCCTCCGCCATCACCGCCGTCACCACCTCCTCGACCGCCTCCTGCCACGCCGCCAACCACTCGCGGGCGTCGAGCCGACCCTGATGGTGGGCGCGCACGAGGCGATCCACGAGGGCAAGACGGGTCGCCTCGAAGGACGCGCCGCCTCGAACCGGCGCGGCCAGGCGACCGAGCGCCGGGGCGAGCGGTGCCGTCATGCCGCGTCTCCCGTCACGGCGGCGCCGTCGGACACGATGGCACCGATGGCCTCCTCCACGTCATCGAAGCGCTCGAAGACGGCGTGCGCCCCCGCCGCCGCGAGTTGCTCGCCCGAGTACCATCCGGTGGCCACCCCCACGGCCCGCGCGCCGATCCCCTGGCCACAGGTCACGTCGGCCGGGGTGTCCCCGATGATGACGACGCGGTGCCCCACCGGTCGGTGGCCCATCACGGCGGCGGCGCGTTCCACCGCGATCGCCGGCAGCGCCGGCCGATGGGCGTGGTCCGATCCATAGGCGCCCAGCCGAAAGCGCGCGATGTCCAGCCCCGCGGCGCCCAGCTTGAGCGCCGCCCCCCGCGACACGTTGCCCGTGAGCAGCCCGAGGCACACGTCCGCTCGTCGCTCGAGGGCGTCGAGCAAGGCGACGATGCCCGGCAACGGCCGCACCTGGCCGGCCCGCTGGGCCAGCGTCCGCTCGAGGTGGTCCACGTAGCGTTCCAGCAGCGCGGTGATCCGCTCCGGCGTGGCATCCAGCTCGCGCCCCGCTGCGGCATACAGCTCGCGCACGATCTGGGGATCCGTCTTCCCGTCGAAGCGCACCCCCTCCAGCGGCGCGAGGTCGTCGAGCACCTCGGCAAAGGCGGCGTGGATCGCGTCGCGACCCGAGGCGGCACTGCTGAGCAGCGTGCCGTCGATGTCGAACAGCACCAGGTGCGTGGCGCTCATGTCAGCCGCCGGACGGTGGCGAGTCGGTCGCGCCAGCGGGACCCGGAGGATGCATCCCACGACTCGCGCACCACGCCGCCGGCGTGCACCGTGCTGTGCACCAGGTGGTGCTCGGCGTCGAGGAGCGCCACGTGCACCGGCGGGGTCCCGACCCCGTCGTGAAAGCAGAGCAGGTCGCCATCGCGCATCGCGGCGACGTCAACCGCCACGCCGTGCCCGGCCTGATCGGCGGCATGCCGCGGCAGCGGGACTCCGCGCGCCAGGAAGGCCAGTTGCACCAGGGCCGCCGCGTCCATGCCCGCGGCGGTCACCCCGCCCCAGAGGTATGGCGTCCCCGCGAAGGTGCGCCACGCCCAGGTGGCCGGGGAGATCTGCTGCGCGTCGCGGATCACCTCGCCGTACGGACGGATGCTGCCGTGCCGCACCCGCGCCCGGGTCCCGTCGGGGAGCCGGGCGTGCGAGCCCTCGAGCAGCACGCGGCTGCGGTGCGGCGCGCGGAGCGCCACGCTCCCGGCCTCGAGCACCGCCCCCTCCGACCATCCCGCGTTGGCGAGCCAGTGATCCCGCGCGGGGTCGTCCACCCGCAGGACGTAGCCCACGTGCACCCATCCGGCGAGGTCGTCGAGCAGCGTCCGCACTGCGAGGAACTCGCCATCCGCCCCGGTCACGGCCGCGGCCTCGCCGAGCACCAGCTGCGACACCAGGCCGGCGCGGAGCGTGGGTTCGTCGAGCAGCGGCACGACGCTCGCCGTGGCGAGCACGCTGGTCACGAATGCGGATCCTTGGCGGCGCACTCCCGGCAGCGGGTCACCCCGCGGATGGTGCACACCAGGCACACGAAGGTGCCGCACTGGTCGCAGGGATAGCCTTCGGAGGCGCGCTCCTCGCGGCCGCAGGCGCGACAGAGCATCGCGTCACGTTCGGCCAGCGGCGGGCGCGGGGTGGTGTTCATCATCAATGCGGGATGGCGTACCGCTTGATCTTGGCGATCAGCGTGGCGCGGGAGATGCCCAGTTCCTGGGCGGCACGGGTCCGGTTGCCGGCGTGGTGCTTGAGGGTCCGCTCGATGTGCATCCGTTCCACCTCGTCCATGGTGAGCGGCGTGTGCCGGCGATCGAACGGCCCCGGTCGGGCCCGGAACTCGCCGGGAAGGTGCTCGATCCCGATCGCCTCCTGCCCCCTCGCCAGCAACAGCGCCCGCTCCAGCACGTGGCGCACCTCGCGCAGGTTGCCGGGCCACGGATGGCTCGACAGCCGGTCCAGCGCCTCGTCGGTGAGCCGCCCCGGCGCCCCCGGCACGCCGGGCACCAGGCGGTTGAGGGTGCGCTGCAGCGTGGCCACCAGGTCGGCCCGGTCCAGGTCGCGGAGTGGCGGGACCACCACGCCCATGGACTTGAGACGATAATACAGCCCCCGGTCGAGGCGACCCTCGGCCAGTGCCCTGTCGGGCTCCCGCGACGTGGTGGCCACCAGCCGGACGTCCACCGGAATCTCGCGCGTCCCGCCGCTCCGGCGATAAGCGCGGTGCTCGAGCATCGCAGCCAGGCGGACCTGCGCCCCCTCGGGCGCGGCGGTGATCTCCTCCAGGAGCAGCGACCCGCCGTCGGCGATCTCCAGCAGCCCGGCGCGCGTGGCGCCAGGCATCCCCTCGGCAGCACCCTCGGTGCCGAACAGCGTCGCCTCGAGGGCATAGCGTTCCTCCGACGCCGCCACGCACTCCACGAACGGCCCCTCGGCGCGCAGCGACAGGTCGTGGAGCATCCGCGCCACTTCGCGCTTGCCGGTGCCGGTTTCGCCCTGGATCAGGATCGCCGGGTGCTCGCTCCGCGCCAGCGCGGCCAGCCGCTCCCGCAACTCGCGCATCGCGGGCGAGGAGCCGAGTGCCTCGAGGTCGCCGCCGCGCGCGCCGCGCCCGATCAGGGTGCGGTTGATCCGTCGCAGCCGCACCTTCTCCGCGGCATTGTCGGCCACCGCGCGCAGGTGCTCCAGGTCAATCGGCTTGATGAGGAAGTTCTCGGCCCCGTTGCGCATCGCCTGCACGGCGTGCGACACCTGCCCGTTGCCGGTGAGCAGGATCACGGCGGCACCCCGGCCGCGCAGCCGCTCGAGCACTTCGAGTCCGTCGATCCCCGGCAGGTGGAGGTCCACCAGCACCACGTCGGGCTGGGTGCGCTCGTGCGTGGCGAGCCCGGCCTCCCCCGTCATTTCCCGATGCACATCCCAGCCGCCCTGCTCGAAGAAGGTGCCCAGCGAGCGGAGCAGCGAGATGTCGTCGTCAATGATGAGGATCGAAGCCGCCATGCACCGGTCCGGGAGCGGGAGGGGGGGCACGTCGCCTTGCGGAAGATACTACCCCGTGGCGGCGTCCTGGATCACCCGGATCGCGCCGGGGACCACCGAGACGGTGAACGGGGTCTCGCCGCCCGGCTCGCCATCAAGCTGCACCGGCGCGGCCGAGTCGTCGGCCACGCGCACGGCGATCTCGCGCCCCCGCGCGTAGGCCACCATGGCGTCCTCGCCATAGGTTCCCGAGCGGTCGGTGAGCAGGTCCCACATCGCCCGGATCGTCTCGCCCACCGACGAGGCCTGCAGCACCATCACGTCGAGCAGCCCGTCGTGCGGGGAGATCCCCTTGCCGAGCCGGATGACGCGCGGAATCACCTCGCCACAGTTCGCCACCAGCACCACCGCCGCGTCGGCCATCAGCTCGGTGCCGTCCACCGTGATCCGGAACGGGATGTTGCGGATCTCCGGGAGGATCCGGAGGGTGGTGGTGATGTAGGCCATCATCCCCCAGCGGTGCTTGTGCTGCGATTCGGTCTCGCCCATCACCCTGGCGTCCATCCCCGCCCCGCACGCCACGGCGAAGTAGTGGTCGCCATCGTGGCGCCGCATCCGCCCGAGGTCGAGCGGCACGGGCGTGCCGGTGAGCAGCACCTGCGCCGCCTTGAGCGGATTGGCGGGCAGCCGCAGGTTGCCGGCCAGCAGGTTGCCGGTGCCGCCCGGGAGGAGCCCCAGCGCGGTGCGGGAGCCCACCAGCGCCGCGGCGGCCTGCATCGTGGTCCCGTCGCCTCCGAACACCGCCACCACGTCGAGATCCTCCGCGACCGCCTGGGCCGCCATCCGGCGGGCATCCCCCGGCCCTCCCGTGGCGCGCACGGTGAGGTCCCATCCCGCGCCGCGGAGCAGCTCCTCCACCGCCTTGACGGTGCCGGCCGCGGTCCGCGCCGCGTGGGGATTGGCAATCAGCAGCGCACGGGTCACTCAGTACTCCCGTTCCCAGAACAGGTCGGCGCCGAACTGGTAGCGACGCGCGATGGTGTTGATGGCGTCCGAGAGCCGGGTGCCCACGCACGCCTGCACCGGCTCGGCCGAGGCCTGCACCCGCCAGTCCCGCGCAAAACGATACTCGATCGACGCGCCGAAGTTGCGGGCGGTGATCGGACCCGCCTGCTCGCCGCCCAGGCAGAAGCCGGCGTTGAGCGACACGAACCAGCGCGAGCCGAGCTGCATCCCGGCGGCGAACCGCGAGAAGCCCGAGGTGGAACCGTCGGGCGAGAGCGCCGGACGGAACTCGAGCAGGTCGAGCCCCACGCCGCCCTCCTGCACCACCCGGCGCTCGAGTTCCCCCACGACCGCGGTGAGCGCTGCCTGCGCGGCCAGTGACGCCCCGGTCCCGCGGGTGTCGCTCGCGGCGAGCTGCGCCTCCGAGCGGCCGAACACCAGGTACGACACGATGTCCGCCGAGGCGATGTTGCGGCCCGGTGCACTCAGCTCCACCCGGGGCACCTGCAGCGTCCCCGTGATCCGCGCCTCGATCGGCACTTCGTCGCCGTCGTACGCCCGCACCCGGTGGGTGGCCTGGATGTCGAGCTCGGCGTTGAGGTCGGAGGTGCCGAAGTAGCGCACCGTCCCGCGGTCAATGATGAACTTGCGCGACACCAGCCCGCGGATGTCGAGCGTGTACTCGCCGCGCGGGGTGTTCAACTCGCCGGCCACGATGTAGTTGCGCCGCTGCTTGCTCACCTGCACGGTTCCCTCGAGCTGGATCTCCGCCTCGGCCGACCGGAGCCACACGTCGGGACCCACCACGACCTGCAGGTTCTCGATCCGGAGCGAGTCGAGGAAGCGGTTCTGGAACGGCGTGCCCAGTCGCATCCGGCGGATCTCCTCGAGGTCCACGAAGCTGCGGTAGCGCGGGTCCTCCAGGTCGATCACGTTCTTGGTGATCATGTCCGCGAAGTAGATGTCCGACTCGGTGAGCCGCACGGTGCTGCCCCGCAGCACCGGCTGCGAGAGGGTGCCGGTGAGCGTGACCTCGCCCGTGGGACGCGCCACCATGAACCCGGGCGTGTTGATGGCGAGGAAGCGGTCGGAGCGGATCCGCAG
Organism: uncultured Gemmatimonadaceae bacterium; assembly: GCA_964574665.1. Classification (GTDB taxonomy): domain Bacteria; phylum Gemmatimonadota; class Gemmatimonadetes; order Gemmatimonadales; family GWC2-71-9; genus Palsa-1233. Next base: position 11,339 of record CAZNOJ010000006.1, on the reverse strand, counting down.
GTCGAGGAGCGCGGTGCTCAGGGTCGCGAAGCGGACGCTGCCGGCGATCGCGAGCTCGCCCTCGCCGCTGGCGAGGTGGAGCGAATCCACCACCATCGAGTCGCCGGCAAAGTGCGCGGTGCCGTTGATCGGGCCGTACCGCACCCCAAGGTTGGGAATCGTGGTGCGTCCCTGGATCACGCCGGCATGGCCCTGGAGGGAGGGCCGGTCCCAGCTCCCGGTGATGGCCAGGTCGAGGGACATGGCCCCGGTCGTGCTCCGCACCGACGGCGTGAAGGCCTCGAGGATCGCCAGGTCGGCCGAGTCGGCGATGGCGTGGATCTCGATGGGGCCGGGCAGCTGGCGCCGCGCCCGGGCCGCCAGCGCCAGGTCGAAGGGCACCTCGCCATCCACCTCGAGCACCGTCTCGCCGAGCTTCCAGAACCGCAGGTTGGCGCGAAGCACCCGGTCGCGATAGTCGTACGCGGCGCGCACCAGCGGCGGCGCGCTCTCGCCGAGCCGCAGCCCGGTCACCATGGCACTGCCGCGCAGCGTCGGGGCCTCGCGCGTGCCCCCGAGGCGGAAGTCGAGCTGGGCCTGGCCGCTGATCCGCGTGGTGTCGCGACCCATCACCGCGTGCATGTCGCGCAGGTCGAGTCCCACCACCGACGCCGCCAGCTCCCCGCTGCCATCGCCGGGCACCTGCCCGCTCAGCAGCACCGTGCCCGACCCGTCGCGCGTGACCAGGGCCAGCGTGTCCGCAAACTCCAGTCGCCGCGCCGTGGAGAGCAACCGCACCGGTTCGCGCAGCGACCAACGCTGGTTCGGCAGGTCGAGCTGCAGGGAGTCGACCCCGTACCGGTCCGCGCCGTCGGCGGGCACCCTCCATCCCGCCACGGCCAGGCGCGACCCGCGCAGCGCGCCGCTCCCGGTCACGTGCAGCGAGTCGGCAGTCCCGTCCAGGGCCAGCCGCAGGTCGGTCCCGACGTGGCGCCCCTTGGCCAGCGAATCGGCCTCCACCGCCAGCGCGAGCCCCCGCGTGGACAGCGAATCCGCCCGCACCGTGCCGCGCAGCGTGCCCAGGCGCCAGCCATCGAGGCGCACGCTGTCGAGGGTGAACCCACCGGCGATGCGCGGGGCCTCGATCGAGCCGGTGATGTCGAAGCGGCCGTGGCCGGTGCCGGCCAGCGGCAACGGCGTCACGGTGTCCACCGGCAGCGGCAGCGAGGCTCGCACCAGCGAATCGAACGGGGCCACCGAAAACTCCGACGCCGCGATCACCAGGTGTCCGGAGTCGGCGCTGGTCCACCCCAGCGTGCCGTGGGCCACCAGCCGCCCGTCGGGCCACTCGACCCGGGTCGAGTCCAGCGTGAGCAATGACCCGTCGGAGTGGATCGTGCCCGTGATGCCGCTCAGCGTGAACCCCTCGATCCGCGACTGGCCGAGCTCCACCACGGCGCGGCCGGTGGGCGCCCTGCCGGAGTCCACCACGCCGTCGAGCACCATCCGGCCGCTGAGTGCGGTGTTGGTCGGGCGACCAGTGAGCGCTCCCACGTCGAGGCGCCGCACATCGAGCGCCAGGTTGGAGAAGCGGTAGCCCCGCTCCGCGATCCCCACCACGCCCTCGGCCACCACGTCGCCCACGTCGCCGGCCACGTTGGCCGTGATTGCCAGGGCATCCAGGCGTCCCTCGGCCGTGATCCGTCCGCTCACGCCGCCGCGCACCGTGAGGTCGGGATACCCGGTCCGCAGCGCATCGAAGGAGAGCTGGTCGAAGAGCGCGTCCAGCGAGATGCCCAGCACGGTGTCGCGGGTGTCGAGGCGCACGGTGCCGGTCATCCGCGACACGGCCGCGTTGGGTGCCAGGTGTTCGGCCGTGCCCTCGAAGGTGGCGTTCTGCCACGGCCCGTCGAGGCGGCCCACCAGCCGGAGCCGTCCCGGCAGCACCACCGCCGGCACCTGGGCCCGCACCGTGGCCAGGTCCAGCAACGCCTCCCGCAGCGTGAAGCCGTCGAAGACCGCACCGGCCTCGCCACCGAATCGCACCCCGCCCTCGAAGGCGAGGGCGTTGTCGGCCGGCGTCGGCGGCAGGACGTCGAGGAAGCGGAGCTCGCCGCCGAGCTGCATCAGCGACCGGTACCCCGAGGCGCGCAACCGACCGGTGATCGTCCCCTGGAATGGCAGCGTGTCGAGGTAGGGACGCATGACGTCCAGCGGCACGTCGCGGAGTGCCATGTCGAGGTCGCGCACGCCGAATCCCAGGTCCTCGTCGAGGATCGTGATCACGTCGCCCTCGGCACGGGCACGCCCGTCGCCGAGCGTGAGCTCGCTGAGCGCGAACTCGGTGTGCCGGTTGCTGCGGGAGAGCGCCGTCACGCGGCCCCGTCCCTCCCAGTCGGGAAAGTCGGGCTGGATCCAGCGCAGGTCGCGGAGCGCCACCGTGTCCGCGGCGAGCGCGAAATCGTAGCGGATGGTGTCCTCGGGCCAGCGCACCGCACCCTGCCCGGCGAGCACCGTGCCGGGCAGGCGGGCCTGCTCCAGCTCGAAGCGAAGCGAGTCGCCCTTGGTCAGCAGCTCACCCCGCGCGTCCACGATCTGCACCGCAGGGTCGCTCAGCACGGCGGCGAAGCGCTGGAACTGCGCCAGGATCGGTTCGCGCTCCGGGGTGGACACCCGCACCCGCGGAAGCTGGGCGTTGACGTTGGTCGCCCGGTACACCCGGAGCGGGCCGTCCCCACCGGCGATCACCTCGGGCTGCGCGGGCGCCGCCGCGTGCCGCGACATCGGCTCGCGCGGCGGTCCGGGCGTGGTGGGGACATCCACCCGGATGCTGCCGCCGGTCAGGGTGAGGTCGCGCAGTTCCACCAGCGGCGGCGCACCAGAGCCAGCACCCTCGCCGCTCCGGAACACCTCCTGGTAGTTCCATCGCCCGCCGCGGCGCATCACCAGGTGGAGTTGGGGCGCGTCCACCTCGAGCCCACGGATCACGATACGACCGGCCAGCAGCTCGAGCAGCTGGTAGCGTGCCTCGAGCCGGGGCGTGGCGAGCACGGTGACGCCGGCGGTGTCGCGGATCGCGACGCGCTCGAGCACCACCCGCCGAAGCAGGCCGCCCCCGATCGCGCCGATCTCGACCTGGCCCCGCACCCGCGCGGTGATCAGGTCGGTCACCGCACGGGCCGTGAGGGCGCGACCCGGCGGCGTGTACAGCAGCGCCACCCCGGTGCCGAGCACCGCGGCGAGCAGCACCAGCGGCGGGCCGACCAGCCAGCCGATCGCGCGGCGGACCGCGCTGCGCCAGCCCATCAGAACGCGTGCCCGATCGAGAAGTGGATCGTGTAGCGACGATCCCGCTCGCGACGGTCCCGGTTGCGCACCAGCACCAGGTCACCCGATTCGGCCGCGGTGTAGACCGCCCCCTCCTCCAGCTGGTAGGGATTGTATCCCACGTCGAAGCGCACCGGCCCGAGCGGCGACTCCACCCGGAGTCCCGCCCCGGGCGTGATCCGCAGCCCCGCCGTGCCGGTTCGCGACCAGAGGGCACCCGCGTCCACGAACGCCGCCAGCCGGAACCGGTCCGAGAGCAGCGGGGCCGGGAACCGGAACTCGACGCTGCCAAGCGCCAGCCGGTCGCCTCCGGTGGCGGCCACGCGCAGGTCGGACGAGCTGTAGGTGGTGTCCCCCGTGTCGCTCACCTTGAGCGAATCCCGCGGCACCACGTACACCACCGGCCCCAGTTCGTTGCGTTCGTAGCCGCGCAGGTCGTTGGGGCCGCCGGCGTAGAACCGCTGCTCCGGGGGGACGAAGTTGGTGGTCCCGGAGCCGAGTTCCACCCGGGGCGAGAAGATCACCCCGGCCTTGAGGCGGCCCGCCAGCACCGAGCGCCGGCCGACCGGCAGGTACACCGAGCCGTCCGTCACCAGCCGGACGAACTGCTGCAGCGACGACGAGCCGAGGTACTTGGACGACACCGTCGCCTCGGCGCTCAGCACCGAGCCGCGCGTCGGATCAAGCAGGTTGTTGGTCCGCTGCCGCACGGCACTCAGCGTCAGGGTGGTGAGCACCCGGCGCTCCCGCAGCTGGGCCACGTCCTCGCTCAGGCAGGCGTTGAAGAACTGGCAGAACGACACCTGGTTGGCCTGGGTGCGGCCGAAGGAGAGCCGGTAGCCGAGCGTGACCGGGATCTGGGCCCGCGTCTCCCGCGTCAGGGCGAGCTCGGTGCCCACCTCGTCGCGGAGGTACACCGCGTACTCGCTGCGGCGCTCGGAGAAGATCGTGAGCACCAGCGTGTTGTCGGGCGACAGGAAGGCATGACGCCGCAGCGCCACGTCCACCCCGAAGTTGACCAGGCGCGATCCCACCGTGTCGGCCGCGAGGCCAGAGCAGATCGAGTTGTCGAGTCCGAGGGAGAACGGCGCGCCCACCCCGACCTTCGAGATCCGGCCGGAGACATCAACCACCCGGCCGTTGCCAAGGAAGTTGCGCGCGGTCCACCCCGCCCCGAACCGGAAGCAATCGCCGGTGGCGTAACCCGCCGAAGCCCGCGCCCGATGCGTGCGGCCCTCGGCCACCTCGACCCGGAGCGGCACCACCGCGTCGCCCGGCCGGAACTGCGTGGTGTCAATGCCGATGCTCGCGAACCGGAACAGTTCGCTCTGGTAGAGGGCGCGCTGCGAACGATAGAGCGCATCCACCTGGTAGCGGCGCCCCTCGCGCGCGGTGAGCAGCGAGGTGACGAAGCCGGAATCCACCGCGTCGAATCCGGTCACCTGCACCGGCCCGAACACCGCCGGCCGGCCCGGCGTGACGAGCAGCTGGATCGCCGCCGTGCGCTGCGCCGGGTCGATCCGGGTCACCGTGTCCACCACCGCGGTGGGATACCCGGCGTTGCGCAATCGCTGGGCAATCGTGTCGGTCGTGGCCGCCAGCAGGTAGAGGTTGATCGGATCTCCCACCGCCAGCGGCAGGTCGCGAAGCAACCGGTCGGGTTCCTCCAGCCCCTCCAGTCCCTCCACGTCGAGCGTCGTGACCCGGGTGGGCTCGCCCTCGGTGATCCGGAAGGTGACGTGCACGTCCTCGTCCGTCCGGCGCAGCACGGTATCAATCGCCGCCTCGTAGTAGCCGCTGTAGGCGTACACCACCCGCAGCCGCACCACGTCGCGCCGGAAGTTCTGCTCGTTGAAGAACCGCTCCTCGCCGAGGCCGATCCACGACACCAGCGGCGACGAGGCCAGCCACGCCGACCCGGAGGTGGCGATCACCGAGGCGAGCGTCAGGTCGTCAATCGCCTTGTTGCCGTCGAACTTGAGCGAGCGGACCACTAGCGGCCCTGCCTGCGCGGTCAGGGACACCGCCGGGGTGGCAGCGAGGAGGAGGGCAGCAATGCCGATTGACCGCATGGCCTAAATCTGGTTTCTTGAAGGGGTTACGCCAACTGTCGGAGGCGAGGCCGTCCTGCTGACCCACCGGCCCTGCTCAGGACACGGACGTTCCGGGTCAGGTCGGAGTCACATCCGATCCCCTCGCCGCCACCCGCCCGCCGGTCCACGCCACCGCCGCCCGAGTCGCCCCATGGCCCGTTCTCGCACCCTTGTCACCGCCTCGGCACTCACCGCACTGGTGGGCGCCCCCCTCGCCGGACAGTCCCTGGCGCGCCGGCTCGACGCCCGGCTCGACGCCCCCGGACTCGACCGCCACCTCTGGGGCGTGGCGGTGGCCGACGTCGCCGGTCGGTCGCTCTACGGTCGCAATGCGGAGCGGCTCTTCATCCCCGCCAGCAACACCAAGCTGGTGATCGCCGCGGCGGCCACCGTGCTGCTGGGGCCCGACTTCACCGTGCGCACCTCCGTCTACGGCACCGGGCCCCTCGTGGATGGGGAGCTGCACGGCGACCTGGTGCTCTATGGCCGGGGGGACCCGACCTTCTCCCGCCGCTGCTACCACGTGGACGAGACCCGGCCCGGCGCCTGCGACACCGATCCCGCCGCCAAGTTTCGTGACCTCGCCCGCCAGCTCCGCGAGCGCGGTGTGCGACGCATCGCCGGCGACCTGGTCGGCGACGGTTCCTACTTCGACGGCGAGCTGGTGCACCCGGCGTGGGAGACCTACGACCTCAACTGGTGGTACGCGGCCCCGGTCTCCGGCCTCGGCTTCAACGACAACGCCGTGGACATCGTGATCGAGGCGGTGGACTCCGGCGCCGTCCAGCCCCGCATCACCCTCGGCCCCGATGTCGGCGTCGCCGTGCTCGACAACCGTGCCGTCGTGGTGCCGCGCGGCACCGAGCAGCGTTTCGACATCCTCCGCTCGCGCGACGGGTCGTCGTTCATCGCGGGCGGATCGCTCGCCGTCGGCGCCACGCGCCGCACCGAGTACGCCGCAGTGATCGATCCCGACCGGTACGCCGCCCTCGCCCTGCGACGGGAACTGCTCAACGAAGGGATCGTGGTGCTGGGCACCACGCGCTCCACCACCGATTCCACCGACTTCGCCGTGGCGCGCGCCACCCCGTCGCTCGCCGAGGTCACCTCGCGCCCGCTGAGCGACTGGGTGTTCCCGGTGCTCAACACCTCGCAGAACTGGTTCGCCGAGATGCTGGTGAAGCAGCTGGGCCGGCGGTTCGGAACCGGCGGCTCGTGGGCCGCGGGCCTCGAGGTGGAGCGCCGGTTCCTGATCGACTCCGTGGGCATTGACTCCACCCAGTTCGCGCTGGTGGATGCCTCGGGACTCGCGTCCAACAACCTGGTCACGCCGCGCGCCTTCGTGCAGCTGCTGGCCTGGATGCGCCGGCACCCCACCTACGAGGCCTTCGCCGCCGGCATGCCCCAGAGCGGGGCCATCGGTTCGCTCCGTCGCCGCTACCTGAACACCCCGCTCGAGGGTCGGGTCCGCGCCAAGACGGGGACCATCTCGCGGGTCAACACCCTGTCGGGATACGTGGAGCGCGCCGACGGCCGCGTCTTCGTGTTCTCCGTGCAGGCCAACCACCACACCCTGGGGTCGTCGCGGATGATCCCGGCCATTGACAGCGTCGTGGTGGAGCTGGCAAGACCCTAGGAGAACGGAGGGCGGAGAGTGGAGGACTGGGCGCGCGGTTCCTCCGTTCTCCACCCTCCGTCCTCCGCCCTCCGCTAGCTTTCCGCCATGCCGTTCACCAACCTCGACCTGCGCATCGCCATCGTCGGTGCCGGCCCCTCCGGCTTCTACGCGGCGGAGGCGCTCCAGAAGGCCGTGCCGGCGGTGCGCATCGACCTCTTCGACCGCCTCCCCACCCCGTTCGGCCTGGTGCGCGGCGGCGTGGCGCCCGACCACCCCAAGATCAAGTCGGTGACCAGGGTCTTCGAGCGGATCGCCGCGCACCCCGGCTTCCGCTTCGTGGGACACGTGCGGGTCGGCACCGACGTCACGCCGGCGGAACTGCGCAGCCACTACGATGCGGTGATCTACGCCGTGGGTGCCGAGACCGACCGTCCCCTCGGCATCCCGGGCGAGTCGCTCCCCGGCTGTCACGCCGCCACCGAGCTGGTGGGCTGGTACAACGGGCATCCCGACTACCGCGATGCCACCTTCGACCTCGACGTGGAAGCCGCGGCGGTGGTCGGCCTCGGCAACGTGGCGATGGACGTGACCCGGATCCTCGCCCGGCCGGCACACGACCTCGACCGCACCGACATCGCCGACCATGCCGTGAGGGCCCTCGGCCAGTCGCGGCTCCGGACCATCCACGTGCTGGGTCGGCGGGGCCCGGTGCAGTCGTCGTTCACCACGCCCGAGCTGCGCGAGCTGGGCGAGCTGGCGGATGTGGCCGTCGAGGTGGACCCCGCCGACCTCGAGCTCGACCCCACCAGCGCCGCGTATCTCGCCGAGTCGGGCGACCGCAACGCGGAGAAGAACCTGGAGGTGCTGCGAGAGTGGGCATCCCGCCCGCCGCGTGACGCCGCGCGACGCATCGTCTTCCACTTCGGCGTCTCCCCCGTGGCGGTGCTCGGCACCGACCACGTCGAGGCGATCCGCGTGGTGCACAACACCCTCGAACCCGATGGCAAGGGATCGGTGCGCGCGGTCGCCAGCGGTCGCACCGAGGAGATCCCCGTGGGACTCGTCTTCCGGTCGGTGGGATACCGGGGCATCCCGATCGCCGGGTTGCCGTTCGACGAAGACCGCGGCCTGCTGCCCAATACCGAGGGGCGCGTGGTGGAGCACGTCGGGTCGCACACCTCGCTCGACGGCATCTACGCCTGCGGCTGGATCAAGCGCGGCCCCACCGGCGTGATCGGCACCAACAAGGTGTGCGCCACCCAGACCGTGGATCGCCTGCTGGCCGACGTGGTGGCGGGGCGCGTCACTCCCGGACCCGGATCCCCCGACGCGCTGCTCGCATCGCTCGCTGCCAGGGGGACACGGATCGTGCCGTGGTCCGCCTGGCAACGGATTGACGCCGCCGAGGTGACGCGGGGCGAAGCCGCGGGCAAGCCGCGGGACAAGTTCACCAGGATCAACGAGCTGCTGCAGGCCGCGGGGAAGGATGCTTCGGGGTAAAGGGCGATCGGCCTATATTTCCTCGATGGCGCTCCGCATCTACACCCGCACCGGCGACACCGGCGAGACCGCGCTCTTTGGTGGCGGCAAGGTGAGCAAGGCCCACCCGCGCGTGGCAGCGTATGGCGACGTGGACGAGCTCAACTCCGTGATAGGGATGGTGCGCGCCACCCCACCCCTCGACCTCGCCGACCAGCTCCTCGAGACGATTCAGCGCGACCTGTTCTCCATCGGCGGGCACCTGGCCACGCCCGACCCCGACAAGGTCCGGGCGGCGCTGGCCAAGGCCGAGCTCGCCGCGAATCGCGTGGAGGAGTTCGAGCGCGCGATCGATCGCGCCGACGAGGAGCTCGCCCCGCTCAAGGCGTTCATCCTCCCAGGGGGATCGCCCAAGGCCGCCGCGTTCCACCTCGCCCGCACCACCTGTCGTCGTGCCGAGCGGAGTGTCGTCGCGCTCGCCGACCAGGACGAGGTGCCGCCACTCTTCCTGGTGTACCTCAACCGCCTCTCCGACCTGCTGTTCACGCTGGCCCGCCTCGCCAACCACCGGGCCGGCGTGGGAGACGTGACCTGGTAGTCGAGACCACCGTGCGCCACGCCGGAGGGAGCTATCCGGTGTGGAGCGGCACCGGCGCCTTGGGCCGGCTCCCGGCGTGGATCGCGGAGCACGCGGGTGACCATCGCGCCGTGGTGATCGCCGATGCCACGGTGGCCGCGCTCCATCCCGACGCACTCCCCGGAATCCCGCGTCTCACCTTTCCGGCGGGCGAACGCTCGAAGCAGCGCGACACCTGGGCCGTGCTGACCGATCAATTGCTCGCCGCCGGTCATGATCGGCAGACCCTGGTGGTGGCCTTCGGTGGCGGCGTCGCCACCGACCTGGCCGGCTTCGTGGCCGCCACGCTGCTTCGCGGGGTGCCCTGGATCGCGGTGCCCACCACCACGCTGGCGATGATCGACGCCTCCGTGGGTGGCAAGACCGGCGTGGACACCGCGCACGGCAAGAACCTCGTCGGCGCCTTTCACCCGCCGCGCGCGGTGTTCGCCGACCCGGCAATGCTCGCCACGTTGCCCCAGTCGGTGTTCGTGGCGGGCCTGGCCGAGGCAGTGAAGCACGCCGCGATCGCCTCGGTCGAGAGCTGGGGATGGCTCGATGCACACGCCGAGGCGATCCTCGCGCGCGAGGGCAGTGCCCTCGACCGGCTGCTGGCCGACGCCGTGGCCCTCAAGGCCGACGTGGTGAGCGCCGACGAACACGAGCAGGGCCGCCGCGCCATCCTCAATGCCGGCCACACCCTGGGCCACGCCCTCGAGCACGCCAGCGGCTATGCCCTCTCGCATGGCCACGCCGTGGCACTCGGCCTCCTCGGCGAAGCCCGTCTCGGCGAGCGACTCGGCACGACGGCGGCGGGCACCGCCGCGCGCATCGAGACGATGCTGGCACGACTGCAGCTCCCCACCGTGGCGCCGATACTTCGCCGGGAAGCACTGCTGGCGGCGCTCGCGCACGACAAGAAGAACCGCGCCGGACTGGTGCGCACCGTGCTGCTCAACGACATCGGTGCCGTGGCTCGCCCCGCCGGTGGTGGCTGGACACACGCGGTGCCGCCCGAGGCCCTGCTCGACTGACCTCCCCGATCGGTCGGGGCGATTGTCCACATCCCATCCACATGCCGCGCCGGCGCGACACCTTGCCCTGCAAGGAGTTGTGGCGTTGCTGCACATCGCGTGGACATTCCCGCTGTGGACGGTGTGCAGGAACCGGGCAAGTCCTTTCCTCGTAACTTGTTGTGATGTAGACACTTAGGCACCCTTGACAGGGCCATTGGCATCGCCATCTTGCGGCATCCTGCTGGACACATTTCCGGTCACATATTCCAACGCCGAGTGGGCCCCAATGCCCCGACGTCAGCGACGAGCGCCTGCCCCGGCGCGTCTTCCGATGTCCCAGAGTGCCGCGGAGTCGTTCGAGCAGTACCTGCGCGACATCAAGGACCTCCCGATGATCACCGACATCGAGGAGGAGCGGGCGCTGGCGCGTCGTGCGCGGGAGGGCGACCAGGTGGCGGCCGAGCGGCTGGTGACGGCCAACCTGCGCTTCGTGATCGCCTTCGTGAAGCGCTACCAGGGCCACGGACTCGATCTCGGTGACCTGGTGGCGATCGGCAACGAGGGCCTGCTCCGCGCGGTGCGGAAGTTCGATCCTGATCGCGGCGTCAAGTTCATCTCCTATGCGGTGTGGTGGGTGCGCCAGGCGGTGCTCAAGGCACTGGCCGAGCAAACGCGCTCGGTGCGGTTCCCGCTCAACCAGAACACCGCCGTGGTGCGATTTGCCAAGGCACAGGGACTGCTCGCCCAGGAACTGGGTCGCACGCCCACCGACCAGGAACTGGCGACCGCGCTGTTGCAGCCGGTGGAGGACATCCGCGAGGCCCGGCGCCTGTTCGTGACCGAGGTGTCACTCGATGCGCCGGTGGATGGCGGGGACGCCCGGTCCGCCACCCTGGGCGAACGGCTGCCGATGGGTGAGGCCAGCGAGATCGAGACGCGCACCGACGAGTCGCTGCGCCGCGAGTTCCTCGACCGGCTGTTCCGTCGCTACCTCACCCCGCGCGAGCGCCGCATCCTGTCGCTCTACTACGGCCTCGATCCGCAGGAGGAGGCCCGTACCCTCGAGGAGATCGGCGAGGCGCTGGGCGTCACGCGGGAGCGCATCCGGCAGCTCCGCGAGCGGGCGTTCGCCAAGTTGCGCGACTGTCCCGAGGTGCGGCACCTGGGAGAGTTCCGGGCGGCCTGACCACGGCGAACGGCGAGCCGGGGGA
>CAZNOJ010000005.1:40745-49541 GCA_964574665.1 uncultured Gemmatimonadaceae bacterium | reverse complement strand
CTCGGAGATGGCGCGCGGCCTCGACATCCTCGAGCTGGTGCCGAGCGAGCACCTGAGCGCCAACGAGATCGCGGCGGCCAAGCTGGTGCGGATGGAGGAGTTCAACCCGCAGAGCCAGCCGCACATCACCTGGCCGGCGGCGTTCCCGGTGGTGCGGAGCTACCTCGACCAGCTGGTGCGCGGCAACGGGCTGCCGGCGGCGCGCACCGCGGCAATCGGCCAGGCGCTCGACGTGGCGGAGCGTCGCGGTGGCGCGGCGCGCACCACCGCGCTCAATGCGCTGGCCGCGGAGCTGGACCGCGACGCGGCGAATGCCCGCGACGCCGCACGCGTCCGCGCGATGGCGGCGGAAGTGCGCCGCCTCGCCGGGAACTGACCCCTGCGCGCGTCAGCCCGAGCGCAGCGCGGGATCCGGCCGCCACGATGATGCGCCTCCTGCGGCCGGCCCGCGGGTGCCGCCGGAGGGGCGCATGCGGCATGTGACGGCCATCACCTTCCTGCTGACTGCGGCGTGTGGTGCGGAGTCCCCCGAGGTGACTCCCGACACCACCGCCGCGGCGCCGAGCGCCGCCGACCTGGCTGCCGTCCGGACGCTGCGCGACTCGGCGGTGGCCACCCTCTCCACGTTGGGGTCCCAGGTGACCTTCGACTCCTTGACCGTGGTGCAGCCGCCCCACGACGGCACGCGCCTCCCGGCGATGGCAGTCTGCGGCCGGATCCGCGGCGTCACGGGGCGTCCCGATGCGGCGCGGTTCGTCTACCAGTCGAAGTGGACGGTGTTCGTGGAGGAGGAGTCCAACCGCACGGCGTTCGCCGATCTCTGGGCGCGCACCTGCGCCGCGGACGGCGCCACCATCGTGATCCCGTCGTAGGGGCCAGGCCCCGCACCTCTCGGCAACCCTCCAGCACGGCAGCCTCCATGCCTCCCAAGCCCGACGCCCTGCTCGCCACGCTCCAGGACCGCTTCGACCGGCACCCCGAGCGCCACCCCGGCATCACCTGGGCCAAGGTCGTCAAGCGACTCGACGCCAACCCCGCGGCGCTCAAGGTGCTCGCCAGGATGGAGGCGACCGGCGGCGAGCCCGACGTGGTGGCGCTCGACCCCAAGGGCACTGCGGTGACCTTCGTGGACTGCGCCGCGGAATCACCCAAGGGGCGCCGCTCGCTCTGTTATGATCGCAAGGCGCTGGACGGGCGCAAGCACCACCCGCCCGAGGACTGCGCCATGGACGTGGCCCGGGCGATCGGCATCGAGCTGCTCGACGAGACGCAGTACCGGCGCCTGCAGCAGCTCGGCGAGTTCGACCTCAAGACCTCGAGCTGGATCGTCACCCCGCCCGCCATCCGCAAGCTCGGCGGTGCGCTCTTCGGCGATCGCCGGTACGATCAGGTGTTCATCTACCACAACGGCGCCGACTCCTACTACGCCGCGCGCGGGTTCCGGGGGATCCTCGAGGTCTGAACCGGCGCGCACCGCATCCCGGCGCCGTCGCGCCCGACCGTCGCGCCGGAGGCGCTCCGCGGTCGCTCCTCTGCCGGGCCGCGGTGCGCAGATCGTGGTGTGGCCAACCGGGGCTTCCGGCGTCACAGTTCCTGACGGCCGGATCACACCTCGGGAGGATGCATGAGCAAGCTGTTGCGCGGTCTCGCCGCTGGGTACGGCGCCAAGAAGCTGGGTGGAGGGTGCATCTCCACCGTGGTGATCTTCCTGATCCTCTGGTGGTTGCTGGGAGGAATCGAGCTCTTCCGGTAGGCCACGATGTGGCCCGGACCCACGATCTCCCTCTCTCGGGGCTCAGCTCTCAGGACTCGCGTCTCATGCACCCAGACATCAGGAACTATCACGCGGCACAGGCACCGACCGACCGCGCCATCTGTGAGTTGCTGCACGCCGAGATCTCGCGGCACCTGCCGGACGCGGAGGCCAGGGTCTGGCACGCGCACCCGGTCTGGTTCCTCGACGGCAACCCGATCGCGGGCTACAGCAAGCTCAAGGGCGGCGTCCGGCTGATGTTCTGGAGCGGCGCATCGTTCGAGGAACCCGGGCTCGAGCCGGGAACCGGGAAGTTCAAGGACGCGTCGGTCACGTACACCGAAGTCAAGCAGGTCAGGAAGCCCGACCTCCGGCGCTGGTGCGCCGAGGCGCGCGAGGTCCAGTGGGACTACAAGAACCTCGTGAAGCGCAAGGGAAAGCTGGTGCGGCTCCGATAGCGCTCCCTCGTCTCCACGGGTTGCAGTCCCCCTGGTCAACGCCCGGAGCCTGGAGGTTGACGATGCGGGTCCTTCGCGTCATTCCATTGGGGATCATCCTGGCCACGCCACTGGCCGCGCAGGTGCCGCGGATTCCCACCGCGGTGCCACCGCCGCCGTCGCCGGCGATCACCCATCGCTGTGCGGACGATTCAGGCTGTCCCTTCCCGGGCGGGATCATCCCGGAGCACACCAACGCGGCGCCGGTGTACCCCACGTCGCTCCGCGCGGCCGGCACGGGCGGCACCGTGCAGCTCACGTTCGCCGTCACCCCCGACGGGGCGGTGGACTCGGTGCGCGTGATCGGCGAGGCCCACCCGGCGCTCGCGGCGGCGACCACGCAGGCGGTGACCGGCTGGACGTTCACCGTCCTCGGCTCCGCACGACGCGCGGCCGCGGTGCCGGTGCGCCTGACGGTGGAGTTCGTGCCCTCGGCAGAGTGCGCGGCGGGTGAGGCCGCGGCGGCGTGGGACCCGGATGCGCGCAGGCCCCGCCTGGTGGTCACCGGCTGCTGATCGGCGCGTGGGCGGTGACTAGCTTCCCGGGATGAAGATCTACTCGTGGAACGTCAACGGGCTGCGGGCCGTGCTCCGGAAGGGCACCTTCCAGCAGTTCGTTGCGGCGCATCGTCCCGACATCCTCTGCCTGCAGGAGACCAAGGCGGAGCGGTCGCAGGTGGAGGTGGACCTGCCCGACTACGTGGAGTACTGGAACTCCGCCTCCCGGAAGGGCTACTCCGGCACGGCGGTCTTCTCGCGCACCCGGCCGCTGTCCGTCACCACCGGCTTGCCGGGCACGCTGGGCGCGATCGTGGACCACGCGGCCCGCGACACCGCGGAGGAAGGACGCGTCATCACGGCGGAGTACGCGAAGTTCCACCTCGTCACCGTGTACACGCCGAATGCCAAGGACGATCTCAGCCGCATTCCCCTGCGTCAGCAATGGGACCCGGCCTTCCTGGCGCACTGCAAGGCACTCGAGCGGACCAAGCCGGTGATCTTCTGCGGCGACCTCAACGTGGCGCACACCGAGCTCGACCTTGCGAACCCGAAGACCAACGTGGGGCGGAAGGGCTTCACCGCCGAGGAGCGCGCGGGGTTCCAGGCGTTCATAGATGCGGGGTTCGTGGACACCTTCCGGATCTTCCACCAGGGCAACGGGCACTACACGTGGTGGAGCGCCTTCTCGGGGGCGCGGGCCCGGAATGTCGGGTGGCGTATTGACTACGTGTTGGTGTCGGCGGCGCTGCGCCGAAAGGTGGTGGCGGCGGAAATCCACGCCGACGTGATGGGCAGCGACCACTGCCCGGTGAGCATCACGCTCAAGTAGCCGTCGGGTTGCGAGTCACGACGTACCGCAGCTCCACCATGTCCGTGCCCATCTGCCGCACGGCGGTGAGCTCCAGGCGGGGATGCAGGATCCGCCGCGGCAGCAGCGGCTTGCCCCGGCCCAGCGTCACCGAGCCCACCTGCACGATCAGCTCGTCGAGGAGGCCGGCGTCATGGAACTGCCCCACCAGGTCGCCGCCGCCCACCAGCCAGATGCTCCGGTCTCCCGCTGCGGCGCGCATCGCCTCGTGGACGGGGCGGACGTCGCCCTCCACGAAGCGGAGGTCGGCGCCCTCGATGCGCGGGAGGGTGCGCGTGGTGAAGACCCACGTGGGCTGGGTGTAGGGCCACGCGGAGCCGGCGGCCTCGGTGACCTTGTCGGCGTGGCGGAGCATCCACTCGTACGTGCTCGATCCCATCGCCAGGGCGCCCACCTCGGCGATGAACGCCGGGTAGCTCGATTCGCCGAGCTGGCCCAGGGGGAAGAGCCAGTCGAGGGAGTCGTCCTCGGTGGCGATGAAGCCGTCGAGCGAGGTGGCGGTGTAGTACTGAGTCAGCATGGCGTCATCGGTTGCGGAAGAGTGGGATGGGGGCTGATTCGGCGCGCCGGGTCCGGGCGCCTGCTATCCGATCCCCTGCCCGCCCACCGGCACGGTCACCACGTGCTGGTCGAATCCGGCGATCAGTGGCCGGCCGCGGGCGATCGCATCGCGCACCGAGGGGAGCGCCAGCGACGCCTGGTGGCTCGCCGCGTCGTCCCAGACCTCGGTGATCCAGATCGCGTCGGGATCGGCGGGGTCGGTGGCCACCACGTAGCTGCGGCAGCCGGGCATTCCGCCGGTGCCCTCGAGGAGGATGGCGATCAGCGCGTCACGCTGGCCGGGGGTGGCGCGCATCTTTCCGATCAGGCCGTGCATGGGGGCACCTCGGAGGAGTCGTCGGAGAATGTAAGTGTGGGGGACGCCAGGCAGGGCGCTGCGCTCGTGCCCCGCCGCCCGCACGATGCGAGGAAGCGGGCTATACTTTCTCGCTGACCCGAATCCGATCCTCCCTACCCGGACTCCCGATGTTCCAGCTCCTTCCGAAACGAGACTCCTACGACGTCGTGATCGTCGGCTCCGGCGCGGGCGGCGGGATGGCCGCCTACGAGCTCACCCGGGCCGGCGCCTCCGTCTGCGTGCTCGAGGCCGGTGGCCCCTGGGACAACGCCACCGACTCGGCGATGTTCACCTGGCCGTGGGAAACCGACCGCCGCGGCGGCTCCAGTCCCGAGCGGCCCTTCGGCGAACACGACGCCTGCATCGGCGGCTGGAACGTGGAGGGCGAGCCGTTCACCACCGCCCCCGGCACCCGGTTCAACTGGTGGCGCGCCCGGATGGTGGGCGGCCGCACCAACCACTGGGGCCGCATCTCGCTGCGCTTCGGCCCGCACGACTTCAAGGGCAAGAGCCGCGACGGCCTGGGCGACGACTGGCCCATCTCCTACGACGACATCAAGCCGTACTACGACGAGGTGGACGACCTCGTGGGGATCTTCGGCTCCAACGAGGGGCTGGAGAACCACCCCGACGGCCACTTCCTCCCGCCGCCGGCGCCGCGCTGCTGGGAACGCGTGGTGAAGCGCGCCGCCGACAAGCACAGTGTCACCTGCATCCCCTCGCGCCTGTCGATCATCACCCGCCCGCACAACGGCCGCCCCGCCTGCCACTACTGCGGCCAGTGCAACCGCGGCTGCGCGGTGCACGCCAACTTCTCCTCCACCAACGTCCTCCTGCAGCCCGCCGCCCGCACCGGCAAGCTCACGATGCTCACCAACGCCATGGCGCGCGAGGTGACCGTGGGACGCGACGGGCTGGCCACGGGCGTGCTCTACATCGACAAGGCCACGGGCGACGAGCGACGCATTGACGCCCGCGTGGTGGTGCTCGCCGCCTCGGCCTGCGAGTCGGCGCGGATCCTGCTCAACAGCAAGTCGAGCCGCTTCCCGCAGGGGCTGGCCAATTCCAGCGGCGTGGTGGGCAAGTATCTCACCGACACCACCGGCACCGACGTGGGCGGCTTCATCCCGGCGCTGGTGGACCAGCCGCGCCACAACTGCGACGGGGTGGGTGGCGCGCACCTGTACATGCCCTGGTGGCTCGACAACAGCAAGCTCGACTTTCCGCGCGGCTACCACATCGAGATCTGGGGCGGGATGGGAATGCCCGGCTACGGCTTCATGGGCGGCATCCAGAACTACGGCCAGGGCGGCGGCTACGGCGCGTCGCTCAAGAACGAATACCGGAGGTACTGGGGCACCACCATCGGCTTCTCGGGGCGCGGCGAGATGATCCCCAACGAGAAGTCGTTCTGCGAACTCGATCCGCAGGTGGTGGACCGCTGGGGGATTCCCGTGCTCCGCTTCCACTGGGAGTGGACCGACCACGAGTACAACCAGGTGAAGCACATGCAGGAGACCTTCCGCACCCTCCTCGCCGAGATGGGCGCGGAGGTGCGGAGCACCATGCCCACGCGCGAACAGGGCTACGGCATCGCCAATGGCGGGGCGATCATCCACGAACTCGGCTGCGTGCGGATGGGGGACAACCCCGGCACGAGTGCGCTCAACGCCAACTGCCAGGCCTGGGACTGCAAGAACCTCTTCGTGGCCGATGGCGGCCCGTTCGTGAGCCAGGCCGACAAGAACCCCACCTGGACCATCCTCGCGCTGGCGATGCGCACCTCGCGCTTCATCACCTCGGAGCGCAATGGAGGCCGACTGTGAGCGAGATCTCGCGCAGGGATTGGATCGCGGCGATGTCGGTCGCCGCGGTCGCGCTCCGGCCGACCGCCGCCCAGGCCGAAGCAGCGCGCGCCGCAGTTGCCGCGCCCGTGCCAAGCGGGGCTTCAGCCCCGCCGAAGGTCTACACCCCGCACGAGTGGCAGACCGTCCGCACCCTGGTGGACTACCTCTTCCCCAGGGACGAGCGCTCCGGCTCCGCCACCGACGCGCTGGTGCCCGAGTTCATGGACCAGATGCTCCACCTCGAGCCGGGAATGCGCACGGCTCATCGTGGCGGGCTGGCCTGGCTCGATAGCGAGTGCCGCGAGCGGTTCGGCGCCACGTTCGTCGCCGCGACGGACGCGCAGCGCCGCGAGATGCTCGATCTGATCGCCTTCCCCGCCCGCGCGCCTGCGGAGTTGAGTCACGGGGTGCGCTGGTTCAACTCGTTCCGCGACCTCGCCGCCACCGGCTTCTGGACCAGCGAGATCGGGGTGCAGGACATCGGGTACATGGGGAACACGCCGCAGATGACGTGGAATGGGTGCCCGAGCGAGAACCTGCGGCGACTGGGATTCTAGGACGCCGTCACCCCGGGCGCAGCGAGGGGCTGCATCTTGATCGGCAGACACGCTTCCCCTCGCTGCGCTCGGGATGACAGCGCGACGGTGGGGTGACTCTTCTCACGACTCAGGACTCACGACTCATGGCTCGACTCCCCTCCCGCCTCAACGTCGGCTTCGTCGGCTCCGGCTTCAACACCCGCTTCCACATCCAGTCGTGGCAGCAGGTCCGCGACGGCGACGTATGCGGCGTGTGGAGCCCCAACGCGAAGAACGCCGCCGATGCCGCCAGGCTGTCACGCACCCTCGGCACCGGCGACGCCAGGGCCTACAGGTCGATCACCGAGATGGTGGCCGACCCCGACATCCACGCCCTCTGGCTCTGCGGCCCCAACCACGCGCGGATCGAGAACGTCGAGGAGATCTGTGATGCCGTGCTGCGCGGCAAGGGCGAGCTCAAGGGGCTCGCCTGCGAGAAGCCGCTGGCGCGGAACGTCGCCGAGGCCAAGCGGGTCAAGGCGATGGTGGACAAGGCGGGGATCCCCACCGGCTACCTCGAGAACCAGCTCTTCTCGCCGGGGATCGTGCGGGGCCGCGAGCTGATCTGGGCCCGCGGGGCCAAGTCCACCGGACGGCCGTACCTGGCCCGGGCCGCCGAGGAGCATTCGGGGCCGCACGCCGCGTGGTTCTGGCAGGGCGAGAAGCAGGGGGGCGGGGTGCTCAATGACATGATGTGCCACTCGATCGAGGTGGTGCGCTTCCTCCTCACCGAGCCCGGCGCACCGCGCGCCTCGCTCACCCCCGTGTCCGTGAACGGCCGGATCGCCTCGCTCAAGTGGAGTCGGCCTGCCTACGCGAAGCAGCTCCAGGCGCGCTACGGCAAGGGCGTGGACTATCGCAAGCGGCCGAGCGAGGACTTTGCCTCGGTCACGGTGCGCTACCGCACCCCGGAGGGACTGGAGGTGATCGGCGAGGCGAGCACCAGCTGGAGTTTCGTGGGCGCCGGGTTGCGGCTCTCCGGCGAGCTGCTCGGCCCCGAGTACTCGATGAACTGGAACACCCTCAACTCCGAGCTCAACTGCTTCTTCTCTCGCGAGGTGATGGGGGCGGCGGGCGAGGACCTGGTCGAGAAGCAGAACGCCGAGATGGGGTTGATGCCGGTGGTCCCCGACGAGGCGAGCGCCTACGGCTATGCCGCGGAGAATCGGCATTTCTGCCGGGTGTTCCTCGGCAAGGAGGAGCCGCTCCTCACCTTCCAGGACGGCGTGGAGGTGATGCAGATGCTGATGACCGCCTACATGAGCGCGGAGCAGGAGAAGACGCTGGCGTTCCCGCCTCGCGGATTGGCCACGTTCCAGCCGGCCGTGGCGCAGGGGACGTGGAAGAAGTGAGAAGTGAGTCCTGAGTCCTGGGAGACCGGACTCGAAGTACCTTTCTCACGTCTCAGGACTCAGGACTCATTTCCCAGGACTCCACCATGCCCCGCGACATCATCCGTTCCCAGATCGACGACGTCCCGCACGAGATGACCTCGACCACCTTCGAGATTCCCGGCTACCAGGTGGTCCGGAACCTCGGTGTGGTGCGTGGCGTGGTGGTGCGCTCGCGCTCGGTGGTGGGAACCACCTTTGCGGGGCTCCAGACCATCCTCGGCGGCAACATCACCGCGTTCACCCAGCTCGCCGAGAAGGCCAGGCAGCAGGCCTTCGACACGATGCTGCACCATGCGCACGAGGCCGGGGCCAATGCCGTGGTGGGCGTGCGCTACGACGCCAACGAGATGATGCGGGGAGTGACGGAGGTGCTCTGCTATGGCACGGCGGTGGTGGTGGAAGCGAGTCATGAGTCCTGAGGCATGAGGGCGGACTCGTCCCGAGCGCAGCGAGGGACCCCC
>CAZNOJ010000005.1:2747-40735 GCA_964574665.1 uncultured Gemmatimonadaceae bacterium | reverse complement strand
GGGGCGGCGGCGCCCCGGCGGGCCGGGGGCCCCCCCCGCCCCTGGCGCACGGGCGCGTGGTCCCTCGCTGCGCTCGGGACGAGGGGTGATCGCGTGTCTCCTCATCGCCTCTGTTCTCCCCGCCCAGCGCCCCGCCCTGCTCCCCGCGCCGTCGCAGGTCGCGTTCACCAGCGCCGGGTTCCCCCTCGGTGACACCGTTGCCATCGCGATCCAGCCCGCCACCCCGCGCATGCGCGAGATCGCCGGGATCCTCGCGGCATCGCTTCACGAGCGCGGCGTCGCCACGCGCCTGCTCGCCGACCCGGTCGTGGACCGCGCGATCCTGCTGCGCGTGGCCTCGCCGACCGAGGGGGATGAGTCGTACCAGCTCGTGGCCACCATGCACGGCGTGCTGGTGGAAGGGCGCGCCGAGGCCGGGGTGCTCTGGGGGGTGCAGACCCTCCGCCAGCTCATCACGCCCACGGACAGCGGCTGGCGAGTCCATGGCGCCGAGATCCGCGACGAGCCGAGGTATCCCTGGCGCGGCACCATGCTCGACGTGGGGCGCCACCTCTTCCCGGTGGAGTACATCCTCAAGCACCTCGACTGGATGTCGCGCCACAAGCTCAACGTCTTCCATTGGCACCTCACCGAGGACCAGGGGTGGCGGATCCAGGTCGACGCCTATCCACGGCTGACGGAGGTTGGAGGGTGGAGGGCAGAGAACGGGGTCGAGTATGGGGGGTACTACACGAAGGCCGATGTCCGCCGCGTGGTGGAGCGCGCCCGTATCCTCGGCATCACGGTGGTCCCCGAGATCGAGATGCCGGGCCACTCGCGCGCCGCGCTCGCCGCCTACCCCCACCTCGGCTGCACCAATGACACGCTGCCGGTGCCGACCACCTGGGGCGTGTTTGCCGACGTGCTCTGTCCCGGCAAGGAGTCCACCTTCACCTTCCTCGAGGGGGTGCTCGCCGAGGTCCTCGAGCTCTTCCCCTCGCGCTACATCCACATCGGTGGCGACGAGGTGCCCAAGCAGCGGTGGGAGGAGTGCGAGCCGTGCCAGGCGATCATTCGCCGGGAGCGGCTCGGCGACGAGCACGGCCTGCAGCGCTGGATGATCGCGCGCATCGGTCGCTGGCTCGCGGCGCGCGACCGCAGGCTCATCGGCTGGGACGAGATCATTGACGGCGGGCTCCCCGAGGGCGCCACGGTGCAGGCGTGGCAGTCCAGCGGGCGGATCCGCGAGGCGCTGGCGCTGGGGGCGGACGTGATCGCGTCGCCCAGCGAATGGGTGTACCTCAACACCCCGGCGGATCGCCTGCCGCTGGCCCGGGTGGCCGCCTTCGACCCCGCCGCCCATGCGGCACCCCGCGGCGGGGCGCGTTCCGGCCGCTTGCTCGGTGCCGAGGCCCCGCTCTGGACGGAGCACGTGACATCAGCAGCCAATGCAGAGCTGATGTGGTGGCCGCGCTTGCTGGGATTCGCCGAGGCCGTGTGGCGCGGGCCGGCCGACACCGCCGAGTTCCTTCCGCGCGCGACACGCATGGCCGACGCGATGCAGGAGGAAGGCGTGGCGGTCGGCCCACCCGATCGCGCCCTGGCGTCGCTCGCGTTCCGCTACGACTCGGCGCTGGGCACCGTGCGGATCGCCCACACCGGGATTCCGGGGGTGCGCCTCGCGCTCCTCGCTCGGGGCGTGGAGCGGGAGGTGCACGACGGCGACCCGCTCCCCGGCGCGGGAGCGTGGCAGCTGGTGGCGTCGTATGCCGGCGGGCGGGTCGGCGAGGCACGCACCATCTCCGTGGTGGAGCATCTGGCCGTGGGCCAGCCGATCCGGCTGGCGACCCCGGCGGATGCCCGCTATCCTGGCACCGGAAGGTTCACCCTGGTGGATGGGGTCCGCGGCAGCACGTTCAATGACGGCTTCTGGAACGGCTGGTGGGGGCCCGACCTCGATGCCACCATTGACCTCGGTGCGGAGCATCCCATCGGCGAGGTGGCGCTCTCGCTGCTCGAACAGGTCAACTCGTGGATCCTGTATCCCACCGAAGTCGAACTGCTGCTCTCGCGCGACGGCACCACGTGGAGTCCGATGGATCGCCGCGCCCTCGATCCGGTCGTGCGGCCCGATGGCGCATCACGCCAACAGGTGCGACTCACGCCCCCACAGGGATCGCGGGCCCGTTGGGTCCGGGTCGTGGCCCACGGGGGCCGCCGGCTCCCCGCCTGGCATGCCGGTGCTGGCCAGCCCGCCTGGATCTTTGCCGACGAAGTGATCGTCCGCTAGCACCCTCCCCGATTTCGGGGGGGGCAGGAGGTTGATCGCGGCCCCAACGGTCCTAGAATTGCGTATCCGACCACCGCACTCCCGATCCGCTTTCTCGCTTCCACCCGGGGAGAGGCGCCTTGGCGACCAGCGGTCCGAATCGCACCCCCGATCCCGACAGCGCCCCCGTGTCACGGGACGCGGCGGGAGCGTTGCCGTGGCAGATCCTCGACATGCTGCGCGAGGGGTGCCAGGTCGTGGGCGCCGACTGGCGGTACCGCTACCTCAATGACACCGCCCTGCAGCACGGCCGGAAGCCCCGGGAGGAGCTGCTCGGCCGTCGGATGCAGGAGGCGTTCCCGGGGATCGAGACGACCCCCGTGTTCCCCATCCTCGAGCAGGTCATGGCGACGCGCGTCCCGGCGTGGCACGAGAACCACTTCACCTATCCGGACGGTAGCGAGGCCTGGTTCGACCTGCGGATCCTCCCGGTGCCCGAAGGCGTGCTCATCCTCTCCCTCGACATCACCGAACAGAAGCGGACGGAGCAGCAGTTCCACCACCTCGCGAGCGAGCGCAAGGAGGAACAGCATCGCCTCAAGCTGTTCGCCGCGATCCATCAGGCGGCGGAATCCGTGGTCGTGACCGACGCCGAGGGCGAGATCACCTACGTGAATCCCGCCTTCGAGCGCATCACGGGGTTCACGCAGGACGAGGTGATCGGCCGCAACCCGCGCCTCCTCAAGAGCGGCGTGCAGGAGTCGGAGTTCTATGCCGAGATGTGGCGCACGCTGCGCACCGAGGGGATCTGGCGGGGACGCCTGGTCAACCGGCGCAAGGACGGCACCACCTACACGCAGGAATCCACCATCTCGATGGTGCGAGACCCTTCGGGCGGACCGGTCGGCTTCGTGGCGGTCAATCGCGATGTCTCCAATGAACTGCAGCTCGAGGCGCAGCTCGCCCACGCCCAGCGCATGGAGACGATCGGCCGGCTGACGGGAGGGATCGCGCACGACTTCAACAACCTCCTGTCGGTGATTCTCGGCTCGTCCGAGTTCCTGCTGGCGGAGACCCCCGCCGACGACAGTCGCCGCGCCGACCTGGAGGAGATCCGGGCCGCGGGCGAACGCGCCGCCGCCCTCACCCGGCAGCTCCTCGCGTTCGGCCGGCGGCAGGCGGTGGATCCGAAGGTGGTGGACATGGCCGACGTGGTGCAGCGGATCGAGCCGATGGTGCGCCGGCTCCTGCAACCCGACATCCTCCTCAATGTCAGCAGCAACTCCAGCAGTTGCCTGGTGAAGGCCGACGGCTCCCAGCTCGACCAGCTGCTGATGAACCTCGTCGTCAATGCGCGGGATGCGATGCCCAACGGCGGGCGCCTCACGGTCCAGGTGTCGGTCGCCGAGCTCGACGAGTCCTCGTTCGGCGATACGGTGGTGCGACCTGGTCGCTACGTGCGCCTGATCGTCGCGGACACCGGCGTGGGGATGGATGAGGCCACCAAGGCCAGGGCGTTCGAGCCGTTCTTCACGACCAAGGGCGTCGGGGAAGGGACGGGGCTCGGACTGGCCATGGTCTACGGCATCGTCAATCAGTGCGGGGGATACATCTGGTTGCACAGCGAGCCCGGGGCCGGCACGTCGTTCAAGATCTACCTGCCGTGCATCCAGCAGGACGAACCGACGTCCATCCCGGACGTGCCGACCGGAAGCGACCACAGGGGCACTGGTGAGCTGGTGCTGGTGGTGGAGGACGAACCCGCCGTGCTGGCGGTGACGCGCCGGATCCTGATGGATGCGGGGTATCGGGTGGTCGGCGCCCTCTCGGTGAGCGAGGCCCGCAAGCTCTTCGCGCAGTTCGGCGACGACGTGGCGCTGGTGCTCTCCGATGTGGTCATGCCCGAGGGTGGTGGGATGGCCCTGATGGATGAGCTGCGGATGCTGCGTCCGACGCTCCCGGTCGTGCTGATGTCGGGCTACGCCCACGACGCCATCCTGCAGCGGGGGCGCCGGCCCGGTGAGTTCGTGATGATCGGCAAGCCGTTCACGGCCGAGGCGCTCCGCCAGCGGATCCGGGAGGCCCTCCACGGCTGACGGGAGGCGGCATCCTTCAGGAATGCCGTGCCCGACCCGATACTGGCGATATCCTGCCTCGAGGGGATCTCAGCATGCACGCAGCCGTCCGCCACCGGATGGTCGAATCGAGCGTCGTGGGCCTGGTGGCGGCCACCATTGTCGCGTCCCTGCAGTACTTCGTGGCGACCCCCCTCGGCAGCCAGCCCGGGTGGTTGGGCACCCTCGCCACCTACTCCACCCTCCCGTCGGCGTACCTCACCTACCCCCTGAGCGGTCCCGCGGAGCGCCTGCTGGGTGCGCCGCTGCAGAGCGGCACCTTGGTGGAGGTGGCCACGCCGTTCGGGCCCGCCTTCCGCACCGCCATGGCCGACATCGCCCTGGTGGCGCTGGGGACCATCGTGGTGGTGGGGCTGGTGGCGTATCTCGCGAGTGGAATCCGGGAGATGATCGACGAGGCGCGGTACTGAGCAATGAGTCCCGGGTCCTGAGGCGCGGGGGGAGAATGCGGACTCCCACGCCGCAAGACTCCGGACTCACTTCCGGGATACCTTCCGGCATCCGCCTCCTGGATGCCTCATGGCCGAAAACAAGACCCAACCCACCAAGGTTCCCCTCGCCACCTTCCTCAAGACGGTCACTCCCGAAGTGCGGCGCGAGGATGCCCGCGTACTCGACACGATGATGCAGCGCGTCACCGGCGAGAAGCCGGTGATGTGGGGCCCGTCCATCGTCGGGTACGGCTCGTACACCTACCGATCGCCGGCAGGAACCACCGGCGTGTGGCCGGCGACGGGGTTCTCGCCGCGGAAGGCCGCGCTCACGGTATACCTGATGGACGGCTGCGGCAACTACGCCAAGGAGCTCGCCAAGCTTGGGCCCCACACGTCGAGCGTATCGTGCCTGTACATCAAGAGACTCGCCGACATCGACCTCAAGGTGCTGGAAAAGGTGCTGAAGGCCTCGTACCAGCGCGTCCTCACGCAGCTCGACCAGAAGTCCGGGGTCGTCGCGCGCGCGCAGTAGGCCGGGCGTGCGGCCCGCCCGGCGATCGCTCAGGACGAGACCGCGTCCCGAATCGCCGCGATCCGTTGTGGATCGGTCACCAGCCGCGCGTGCTCGTCGCCCGGCAGCGCCTTGCGGAACGGCACCACCGCCCACGACTCCCACCCCGGTGCCTCGCGGATGGTCATGGTGGCCCGCACGTGGATCTCCCCGACTCCCGTGTGGCGCACCAGGTCGCCGGCGTCCTGCTCGCTGATGCCACCCCCGGCCATCACGGTGATCCGGGATCCCGCCTGGCGCACCAGCTCGGCGATCAGGTCGCGGCCCTCCCACGCCCGCGCCCGCTGGCCCGAGGTGAGGATGCGGGCCACGCCGAGGTCCACGAGCACCTCGAGGGCGAGGAGCGGATCGCGGCAGGTGTCGAAGGCGCGATGAAAGGTGAGGGCCGCGTCGGGTGCCGCCTCGCGCACGCGCGCCACGGCCTCGCGATCCACCGCGCCCCGGTCGGTGAGGGCCCCGAAGACCAGGCCCGGCACGCCCAAGGCGGCCAGGTGGCGCACGTCGCGCAGCATCGCGTCGAGCTCGTCGGGGGCGTAGCGAAAGCCGCCCCCGCGCAGCCGGACGATCGGAAAGACCGGCACGCCGGCGTGTTCCAGCAGGTGTGCCACGATGCCGTGCGAGGGCGTGGTCCCCCCGTCCGACAGGTTGTCGCAGAGTTCCAGTCGGTCGGCGCCACCCGCGACGGCGTTGCGGGCGGAGACCAGGTCGTCGATGCAGGCCTCGATGATCATGGTCGTGGGTCGCGAGTCATGGGTCGCGAGAGGGACCGCGCCGCCTGGGCTCTCGCGACCCGCGATCCACGACACGCCTCACATGGTCCATCCGTCCCGATACACCGGATTCACCCAATCCGCCGGCACCTCGGTGAGCACTTCGCCCGTGGGCGACAGGTCGATCCCCTTGCCGGCGCGCACGGCGACGCAGCCGTAGAGCACCATCTCGGTGAGCGGGCCGGCGTGGTCCACGAAGTTGCTGCGCGGCGCCCCGGCCTTGCCGGTGATGGCGTTGATCCACTCCAGGTACACGCCCGGGGAGCGTTCGTAGGTGGGCTTGGGCGGACTCTTGGTGAACTGCGCGTGGCGCGTCGGGTTGAGGATCCGGCACGAGTCGCCGTAGGCATCGGCGATCATGGCACCCTCGGTGCCCACCCACATCTGGCCGCCCACTTCGCCGATCGGCCAGTCGTCGTAGGGTCCCAGCTCCGCGGGCTTGGCGGGCCAGAGCGAGCCGTCGCGCCAGACGACCTTGATCGCCGGGCGGTTGCCCCGGGCGGGGAAGTCATACTCGACCCGCGACTGCTTGGGGGCGGTTTCCTCGAACTGGGTGCTGCCTTCCGGAATGATGCGCGTGGGGTAGCGCAGGTCGAACGCCCAGAACGCGGCATCCATCGCGTGGCAGGCGATGTCGCCGAGCGCGCCGGTGCCGTAGTCCCACCAGCCGCGCCAGCGGAACGGCGCATAGGCCGGGTTGTAGGGACGCTCGGGTGCGGGGCCGAGCCAGAGGTTCCAGTCGAACGTGGGGTGCGGGTTGTGCGCGTCGGTGGGGCGGTCGATCCCCTGGGGCCAGATCGGGCGGTTGCTCCAGTAGTGGATCTCGCGGATCTCGCCGATGGCCCCGGCGTCGTACCACTCGCGGATGATCCGCGTCCCCTCGCCCGCGTGGCCCTGGTTGCCCATCTGGGTGGCGAGCCCCGTGCGCCGCGCCTCCGCGATCACGGTACGCACCTCGCCGAGGGTGCGGGTCAGCGGCTTCTGGCAGAAGACCGGCTTGCCCAGGCGCAGCGCCATCAGCGTGGCGGCGGCGTGGGTGTGGTCCGGGGTGGAGACGCTCACCGCGTCGATCTCGCCAGCCATCACGTCGAACATCTCGCGGAAGTCCTTGAAGCGGCGGGCATCGGGGTGGCGCCCGAAGCTCTTGCGTCCGGCGCGCCAGTCCACGTCGCAGAGCGCCGCCACGGAGGCCCCGGCCTTGACGATGCCGGCGATGTCGGAGTCGCCCTTGCCGCCGATCCCGATCGCGGCGAGGCGGACCGTGTCACTCGGCGCGGTGAAGCCGCGGCCGAGGACGTGGCGGGGCACGATGTGGAATGCCGCACCCACGGTGGCGGCGGACTTCACGAAGTGGCGACGGTTGCTCATCAAGTCCTCTTGGTTGGGACGGGTAGGCGCCGGGGTGAAGGGTCAAGCGTGAAGCGGATCGGAAGCCGCGTTCCCCTTCACGCTTCACGCTTCACTCCCTGGACCGCCGGTCGGAACAGCACCGCGAACAGCACGAAGATCACCAGCGCGCCCAGGGCCGGGATCCGCCAGATGGCGGTCCAGTCGTGGCCGCCCTCGGGCAGCACGTGGGCATCCACGATCCGTCCCGAGAGCCAGGAGCCGACGAAGTTGCCCACGCCCAGGGTGACCAGGGCGATGAAGCCCTGCGCCGCGGCCCGGATCCGCGGCCCCGCCTGCTGGTCCACGTAGATCTGCCCGCTCACGAAGAAGAAGTCGTAGCAGATGCCGTGCAGCAGCAGGCCGATGTAGATCATCCAGATCCCGTCGGTGGCGTTGCCGGCGCCGAAGGCGAAGTAGCGGGCCGCCCAGGCCAGCATGGCCACCAGCAGGATCACCTTGATGCCGAACTTCCGGAGCAGCACCCCGATGAACAGCATGAAGAACACCTCGCTCATCTGCCCCATCGTCATCTTGCCGGCGGCGTTGGCCACCCCGATCTCGTTGAGGAAGAGGTTGGCGAAGGCGTAGTAGAACTGCAGCGGGATGCAGAGCAGGAACGACCCGATGATGAACACCACGAACGACGGCGAGCGGAGCAGCGCCAGGGCGTCGAGGCCGAGGGCGTCGCGCACCGAGAACGGCTGGCCGCGGGCCGGCGGGGGCGTGTGTGGCAGCAGGAAGGCGTAGAGGCCGAGCACCACCGAGGCCATCGCCGCGATGCGGATCGGCTGGGCGGTGGCGTCCACCGCGAGCTTGCCAAGGAGCAGCCCCACCGCGATCCATCCGATGGTGCCGAGGACCCGCACCGACCCGAACTCGCCGGTGGGATCCTTGAGGTTGCTCATCGAGATGCTGTTGGTGAGCGCCAGCGTGGGCATGTAGCAGAGCGAATAGGCCAGCATCCCGAGGTACATCGCGTCGAACGTGGTGAGCGTGGACACGTACCACAGCAGCGCCGCGCCGACCAGGTGGAGCAGGGCGATGATCCGTTCGGTGGGGAAGAAGCGGTCGGCGACCATCCCCACGAAGAACGGGGAGATGATCGCCGCGACCGCCGTGGTGCCGTAGATGAGGCCGATCTGGGCGCCCTCGAACTCCAGCGTCTGGCCCAGGTAGGTGCCGAGGGTGACCGCCCAGCTCCCCCAGATGAAGTACTGGAGGAACATCATCACCTGGAGGCGGAGCTTGGGGCTCATCGCTGTTCCCGGATCTTGATGTTGCGGTACCACACCGTGTCGCCGTGGTCCTGCAGCCCGATGTAGCCCCGGCGCGTCTTCCCGAAGGTGGGCCACTGGTTGAACTTGCTGGCGGCGACCTTGGCCTTGAGCTCGTCGCTGTTGAAGTCGGCCTGCACCACGCGGACGCCGTTGAGCCAGTGCTCCACACGGCTGCCCCGCGCCACGATGCGGGTGTGGTTCCACTCCCCCACCGGCTTGACCAGGTCGATCGGCGCGGGGTAGAGGCCATAGAGCGATCCCGAGGCGG
This sequence comes from uncultured Gemmatimonadaceae bacterium, assembly GCA_964574665.1. Taxonomy (GTDB): domain Bacteria; phylum Gemmatimonadota; class Gemmatimonadetes; order Gemmatimonadales; family GWC2-71-9; genus Palsa-1233. The sequence goes on along the minus strand of CAZNOJ010000005.1, from coordinate 31,643 downwards.
TGAGCGGCGAGAGGCCGTCCCGGTGCCCCACGTTGTCGAGCACCTGATACTCGGGGGCGTTGTGGTAGATCTTCTCCGAGGCCTCATGGGCCCAGTAGAAGATCCCGCTGTTGCCGCCGGGACGCAGGCGCCACTCCAGCTCGAGCTCGAAGGAATCGAACTGCCGGTCGGTGACCAGGTCCTCGCCCCCCGCGGTGCGCACCAGCATGCCGTCGAGCGCGGCCCACCCCTCGACGGTGCCGGGGCGGCCATAGAGGTGCCATCCAGCGGTGGTCTGGCCATCGAAGAGCGGCCGCCACCCGGCCCGCACCTCCTCGGCGGTGAGCCAGCCGGCCGTCACGGGCGGAACGTCGGCGCGCGGGCGTGGCGCCGGGGCACAGGCAGCGGCCTGCACCAGGGCGGCGAGCGCGGCGACCCACAGGGGGACGCGTCGGGACATCGGGGGGGCCTCGTCGTGGGGAGATCCAGCAGCGTGGACCCGGGAAGGGTACGGCGAAACGGCGGGGGATGCAATCAGCCCGCGGGATCGTTGGCGGCATACCGCGCGACGGCCAGCGCGCCCCGGCATCGGCACCGTCGCGATCGATCGTCGCGCCGGTGGCGCTCCGCGATCGCTCCTCTGCCGACGCGGGGGCGCGCGGAGGTGCTCCTCGCGCCCCGCGATTCGCCTACGGCCGCGACGTCCTGAAGAAGCTCTTGCCCACGATCCTCCACCCGTCGGCGAACTTGTGCAGCGTCATGTAGTCGGCGAAGACGGTCTGGCCGAGCTCCATGTCGATCCGGGCCACGGCGGTGTTGCCGGCCACGTTGAGCATCGCGACCCGGCGCGGGAAGGTGTCCGGCTGTGCGCGTGGCCCGCGGCTCCGCATGCCGCCGATGTACTCGCTGATCGGCACGACCACGAGGCCGCTGTCGGCGAGGTAGGTCATGCGGGCCGACGGGTGGAAGGCCTTGTCCATGAACGTGGCGTCGCCGGTGCGATGTCCCTGCATGTACGCCTCGAGGGGCACCCGCGCCGCGGCGTCGTCGCCCTGGGCGGCAAGGGTCGCAGGGAGCGCCGTGAGGGCGAGGGCTGCAGCGGCGAACGCGTGGCGGGGCATCGGCAGATCTCCCGGGGTGGGTGTTTCAGGACACGACGCGAGCGCATCGCGCGGGTTTCAGGTCAACGGGCATTCCACCAGTAGCTCACCTTGAGCGCAAGCTGGTGTCGCGCCGGGGCGGTGAGCAGGTCGCCCACGATGCGCCCGGGCTGCATCGTCCCGTCGTCCCCCTGCCAGGCGCGGTCGTGCTGCCAGACGAGGAAGATCGCGGATGACGGCCGGTACTCCCAACGGAGCACCAGGTTGGATCGGAGCGATGCCGTCGTGAAGTCCGGATCGGCAATCTCCAGCTCGCGCGTGCCATCGCCATCCAGGTCCAGGGTCAGGGTCTCGCCATCGCGCGACGCGTTCACGTCGGCAAACCGCTCGCTGTCGCGCGCGGCCCGTGGTGCAGTGAGCTGCCGGAACCGGTCGTACGAACCCGTGGCGATGAACGGCTCGCCCCAGAACTGCAGCGAGAGCGTGGGTGACACGGTGTAGTTGGCGCGCAGCGTGACGGCGGTGGTGCGCTGGTCGACGCGCCCCACGAGATAGCGCACGGTCCCGTCGCTCGCGGCGGTCCGGAGGTGCTGCGGGTCGAGCACCTCGCCGCCCCACCGCAACCCCACGCCCAGTTCGGCGCGATCCACCGGACGCCAGGTCACCTGCGGAAGCAGGTAGAGGCCGCGCTGCGAGCCGTCGGTGTACTGCCACCAATCGGCCACCAGGGTGGCCCGCACCCGCCGGGTGGGGTCGGTGTTGATCGTGGTGGTGAGGTAGGGGTTGGCCGGCAGGCGCACCGCCGGTCCGCCCCGGAGGGCGAGCACGTCGTGCCCGCCGAAGCGGTACCAGCCGCCCACGTGGACAGTCCAGGCGTTGGGCAGCGTGGCGTTGAGCTGCAGGTTGAGTCCGGCGTTGATCCGATCGCCATCGAGCGTGGCGACGTGGAAGTATCCCATCCGCGCCTGCGCATTGCGCAGGGCGCCCAGTCGATCGGCGCGCCGGGTCACGCCGCCTTCGGTGCTCCACCGGCCGGACCAGAAGTGGAAGCCGAGGTCGTTGGCCTCGAACCCGGGCGAGCGATAGAGTCCCGCGAGCGACCACCGCCAATCGCCGGCACGCTTCTCCACCCGGGTCGTGGCGGAGAGGCCGGTCAGGGCCGTGGCGTCGGGGTCGAGCGTGGCGGCGTCGTTGTCCGGACGCTGGACGTAGCGAACCGGGGAGTGCTGTGCCGCGAGAATCGCGGCCTCGGACCCTGCGATCCGCGACGCGGCGAGCGTGGTGCGCACCTGGTATCCGTCGTCGTCGCCCCACCGGTGCAGCAGGTCGCCCCCGAGCACGAGCGCGTCGCGGCGAAGCGCGACGGTGTCGTCGTCGAGGTGGCGGTGCACCAGGGTCGCGAGTCCGGTGAGCACCGTGCGTCCGTCACGAAAGTCGCGACCGAGCGATCCGGCGGCGTAGACCGCCCCCGGCTCCACCAGCCGGCGCACCCGGCTCCCATCGGTCGCGAGACCCGGCGCGAACTCGGCCTGGGTGACCGCCGCCAGGCCGGCGACGTTCCACCGGTCTCCCAGACGACCGGTCACCTTGGCTGCACCGAGGATCGTCGTTTCGCTGGGTGCAGCCCCGGAGACGGCTCGGCCGGCGAGTTGCGGGGCGCGTCCGATGCGGCGCGTGTAGATCAGCCCTTCGGGTCCCATTGGCGAGGCGGCGATGCCGAACTGGAATGCCCCGCTCCCCTCGACGAAGAAGGGGCGGCGTTCGGCGAAGAAGAGCTCGGACGGCCCGAGCTCGATGCTGCCGGGGTCGCCATCGAGCTGGCCGAAGTCGGGGTTGATCGCGGCGCTGAGCGTGAGCGACGCACCAAGCCCGACGCGGAGGTCGGCTCCGGCGGTGCCGCCGAACGGCCGGTTGCCCGGCGGGAGCGGGACGCTCCCGAAGCGCTCGCGCGCGCTGAAGTAGGGCAACACCTCCACGCGGCGCTTCGGCGTCACGTCGGTGAACCCCTCGAGCGTGCCGAATCGCGAGACGATCTGCGAGAGGTCCTGGGGCAGCGGCGACAGTTCCATGACCTCGTTCCGCCGCGACACCGAACGCACCACGTTGAAGCCGAAGCGCAGCGGCTCGGTGGCCCGGAAGCGCAGCTGCGCAAACGGGATCGCGAACTCCGCCGTCCACCCCTCTCCGTCGCGCGACGTGGCGACCGACCAGGTCGCGTCCCAGGAGACGTCGCCCTGGTTGTCGTTGTAGAGGTACTCGTCGCGCTTGACCCCGGCCGGGGTGACGAAGAACGCGAATGCCGTGCGGCGGTCGTGCCAGGTGTCGAGGAAGATGCCGATCCGGTCGGTGCCGTCGATCTGGTCGCGCCGCGTGAGCGGGGCCACGATCGCCGAGGCCTCGCGGTCGTGGGCCCGCACGCCGACGTACAGCATGTCGTCGTCGTGGAGGACGCGCAGTTCGGTGCGCTCGCTTCCGGGTGCCCCCCGATCGGGGATCCGCTGCCGGAATGCCGTGATCGGTTCCGCCGCGGCCCAGGCGGCGTCGTCGAGTCGGCCGTCGAGCTCGATCGCCGACACGGCGCGCTGGGCGCGCCACGCCATTGGCGGCTCGGAGGGGGTCGAGGCGAGTTGGGCCAGCAGTGCAACGGCGCCCAGCATGGCGGCTCCCGGTGGGGTCGGGGCACGCTACGGGCAGGGGGATGCGCGAGGTGACGCGGGGTGTGACGAACCGGTGCGGGACGGGACGAGCCGGTGTGATGCCCCTCAGCAGTCGGGGCCGAGACGACCGCGGAGACGCGAGCGGTAGGTCCGCGAGGCCACGATGCGGCGGCCCGAGGCCAGGGTCACGGTGCAGTCGCCGTGCGGGGTGGGCACCAGCTCCCGGATGCGGTCGACATTCACGATCATCGAGCGATGGATCCGGGTGAACCGCTCGGGATCGAGCCGCTCCTCGAACGAGGTGATCGTCTCGCGAATCAGGTGGTGGCCGCCGGCCACGTGCAGGCGCAGGTAGTTGCCCGCCGCCTCCACGCACTCCACGTCGTCGAGTTGCACCAGGCGAATGCGGCCGGCCGTGCGCACCGCGACGCGGCGAAGATGGGAGTCGCGGGTGGCGAGCTCCTGGAGCAGCGCCACGAGGCGGGGGTCGTCGGTGGTCGCCGGACGAGCGAGCATCTGGCGCACGCGCTCGAGCGCCGTGCCGAAGCGCTCGCGGTCGAACGGCTTGAGGAGGTAGTCGAGGGCGTGCACCTCGAAGGCGCGGAGCGCGTAGGCGTCGAACGCGGTGACGAAGATCACGGCGCCGGGAGGCGTGTCCAGCGACGCCAGGACCTCGAAGCCGTCGGCACCAGGCATCTGGACGTCGAGGAAGACCAGGTCCGGGCGTTCCGCGTTGATGAGGGTCACGGCGTCGGGCCCGTTCCCCGCCTCGCCCACCAGCTGCAGGTCGTCCTCGCGGGCGAGCAGGTCGCGGAGCCGCCGCCGGGCCGGCGGCTCGTCGTCCACGATCACGCAGCGCAGCTCACGCACTGGCGTCGCCACTCCGCCACGGGAGCACGATCGTCACCAATGTGCCGCCGCCGGTGGCCGGCGCCACGGTGAACTCGGCCGCCTGGCCGAACATCTCGGCGAGCCGGAGCCGCGTGTTGGCCAGCCCCACGCCGTGCCCCGCCGTGTCGCGGCCATTGGTGCCGCTGGTCGTGATCCCCACGCCGGTGTCGTGCACGGTGATGCGGAGCTGTTCCCCGTCGCGCACGGCGCCGATGCGGAGCGTGCCCCCCGCCGGCAGCGGCTCGATCCCGTGCTTGATGGCGTTCTCCGCAAGCGGCTGGAGCAGCAACGTGGGCACCAGCCCGGTGCGCGCATCCTCGGCCACGTCCATCTCCACCCGGAGCCGGTCGGCGAACCGCAGCCGCTGGATGTCGAGATACCGCTCGAGGAACTCCAGTTCCCGCTCCAGCGGGACCATCGCGACATTCCCCTCCTGCAGCGTGATGCGCAGCAGGTCGCCGATCCGCGCCAGCACCGCCTCGGCCCTGTCCGGTTCGCCCGGGATCAGCGACGCCACGGTGTTGAGGGCGTTGAACAGGAAGTGGGGCTGGAGCTGCCCCTGCAGGGCACCGAGTCGCGCGGTGGCGAGCGCCGTCTCCAGGTGCGCCGCGCGCAACTCGCGCTCCCGAGCCACCACGGCCAGGGTGCGCAGTCGGGTGACGACCACGATCCCCGCGTAGACCAGCAGCGTGAAGGCCGCACGCTTGGTGAGGAAGGTGAAGAGCATCAGGGAATAGCCCGGCATCTCCCGCGGGGGGACGCCGACCTGCAGGAGCTGCTCCATCGCCGAGTAGGCCGACCAGACCACGACGTGGAACACCACCCAGCCGAGGCCAAGTACCGCGATGGTGCGCGGCAGCTGCGGCGGCTCGAACGGAAGCCGGCGCACCAGGGCCGCCACCAGGGGAGACAGCGCCCCGTAGAAGAGCCACTCGGAGCCGGAGAACCACCAGGTCACGGCGAACGGTTCCTCGATCGCCTTGACCGCGTTCATCCCGGCTACCGACATCGCGAACGCCAGCGAGAGCCCGATCCAGGCAAGGATCGGCCAGGGCGAGGGCCGCGGCGCGCGCACGGACGACATGGAGCGAAAACTACGACGCAGCCGGCCGGGGGGCGGACCACCGGGGACGAGCCGGGGGCAGGCGGGGACGAACCGGTGAGCCGCGCCGCTCGGCGGGCCTAGATTCCGGGGGCACCCTCTTGCACCGGAGCCCCCGATGGCCAACCGCCCCGTCCACTTCGAGATCCACGCCGACAACCCGACTCGTGCGGCGGCGTTCTACACCGCCGTCTTCGGCTGGCAGTTCATCAAGTGGGAAGGCCCGATGGCCTATTGGGTGGTCAACACCGGCCAGGGCACCGGCATCGACGGCGGACTCCTCGAGCGGCGCGGCCCGCGTCCGGCGGCCGACGCGCCGGTGCACGGCTACGTGGTCACCATTGACGTCGCCGCGATCGACGACGCCATCGCCGCCATCGCCCGGCACGGCGGGGCGATCGCGGTCCCCAAGATGCCGATTCCCGGCGTGGGCTGGCTCGCCTACTTCAAGGACACCGAGGGGAACATCGTCGGGGTGATGCAGGGCGACGAAGCCGCGGCGTGAAGCGTGAAGGGTCAAGCGTGAAGCGTGAAGGGTAATACGTAAAGCGGCGGTGAAAGTGGGTATTCCGCTTCACCCTTCACGCCTCACCCAGCAAGAGGAGTCACCTAAGGATGTCGCTGACCGTTTCCGGCCTGTTCCGCTACCCGATCAAGGGGTGCCGCGGTCACGCGATGGACCGGCTCACCCTCGACCGGTTCGGCGTCGAGGGGGATCGTCGCCTGATGCTGGTGGACGAACGCGGCCGGTTCGTGTCGCAGCGCGAGCTCGCCGCCCTGGCCACCATCGAGCCGGTGCTCGAGGGCGGACGGCTTACCGTGTCGCGTGCAGGTGACACTCCCCTCGATGTCGTGCTCGACCCGGCGGGGCCTGCGCGCGACGTCACCGTGTGGAGTGCCACGATCACGGCGCACGACCAGGGCGACGACGCGGCGGAGTGGTTCAGCGACATCCTGGGCACGCCGCTCCGGCTGGTGCACTGGGGGAGCACATCGCACCGGCGGATTGATCCACTCTGGGCGCCCGGCGCCACGGTGGAGACCACCTTCAACGACGGGTACCCGGCCATCGGCGTCACCGAGGCGTCGCTCGACGACCTCAACCGCCGGCTCGCGGAGCCGGTGCCGATGGCGCGCTTCCGCCCCACGATCGTGGTGCGCGGCGCCGAGGCGTGGAGCGAGGACGCGTGGGGCACGCTGCAGGTGGGAAGCCTCACGTTCGATGCCGTGAAGCCGTGCGCGCGGTGCGTGGTGACCACCACCGACCAGCGAAGCGGGATGCGCAGTCCGCGGCAGGAGCCGCTCCGCACCCTCGCCACGTTCCGCACCGTGCCCGGACTCGGCGCCATCTTCGGGCAGAACCTCGTGCACCGGGGGCCGGGGTCGCTCGCGGTGGGCAACAGCGTCGGGTTGGCATGACCCTCCGTCTCTACCACGACTCCCCCGCCCTGGCCTTCGATGCCGAGGTGATCGGTTTCGACGGCGACCCCACCCGGGTGATCCTCGACCGCACCGCGTTCTATCCCACCTCGGGTGGCCAGCCGCACGACACCGGACTCCTCGGCGGCGCGCGCGTGGTGGACGTGATCGACGACGAGGCGCGCATCATCCACGTCGTGGGGAGCCCGCTTGCCCTTGGTCCGGTGCACGGCGAGGTCGACGCCGCGCGGCGCCGCGACTTCACCCAGCAGCACACCGCACAACACCTCGTCTCCGCGCTTGCCGACGATCGCTTCGGCTGGCGCACCGAATCGGTGCACTTCGGCGACGCGCACTCCACGATCGAGTTCGACACCGGAGCGACGGGCGACGGGCAACTGGACACGTTGCTCGAGGCCGTGACCACCGCCATCGCCGCTGCCATCCCCGTCACGGCCGGATACGAGGATGCTGCTTCCGCCACCGGCCTCCGCAAGCCGCCCCCGCGTGACGGGACCCTTCGGGTGGTCACCATCGCCGGGATCGATCGTTCGGCCTGCGGCGGCACCCACGTGACCAGCACCGCCGAGCTCGGGTCTCTTGTCTGGACGGGGGTGGAACGGGTCCGCGGTAGGATCCGGCTCGGCTACCTGGCCGGCGATCGCGTCCGGCGCGCCTTCGCCGAGCAGCGGCGGCTCCTCGGCGCGCTGGCCGCGATGGCCGAGACCACCCCACGGGAACTGGAGGAGCTGGTTCCCCGGCGGATCGAGGCACTCCGCGCCGCGGAGAAGCGCCTCGACGCGCTGGAACGGGAACTGGCAGGATACCGGATCCGCGAGTTGCTGCTCGAGACTCCCCCAGGATCCGGCGGGGTGCGCCGACTGGTGCTCCACCCGGGAGCCGCTTCGGTTGACGCACTCCGATACTTGGCGCAGGCGGCGGTGGCCCAACCGGGCGTGTTCCTGGTCGCAACGGTGGCCGACCCGCCCACGGTCATCGCCGCGGCATCGACCGACTCGGGCATCAACGCCGGCGCCCTCCTCAAGGCCGCGCTCGCCGCCCATGGCGGGCGCGGGGGCGGATCGGCCACGCTGGCGCAGGGGACAGTCCCGGGGGCGGGCGCCCTCGATGCGGTGGTGGCCGCGCTGACGTGACGGCGGCGGCAGGCAACACACGAGGGAGGTTGGTGGGCATGCACCGCGGGCTGTGTCTCCTGGGCGGGGCGGTCATCGCCTGTGGTACCTCGCCCGTGACCCCGCCCGGGCCCGACCCCGGCACCCTGACCCTCCTGTCCGGCGGCCAGCAGGTCCAGGTGGCGGGCTACCAACTCGCCGACACCGTCGTGGTCGCGCTCCGCGACAGCGACGACCTCCCGATTCCGTTTGCACCGATCGCTGCCAGCACGGCCGCCGTCCTCGGACGCGTGACGGTGATCGATCCCCTCACGCGCACGGACGGCACCGCGCGCCTGGTGTGGCGCCTCGGGCTCCAGCTCGACGGGCAGGAACTGGTGGTCACCAGCGGCGGCGGTCACGACGTCGCACCGCTCACCATCGCCGCCACCGCCACCGGCAACCGACTCCGTTCCCTCACGGGGAGCGATGAGCTGTTCTGCGCGATCGACGCCGCAGGCGGACTCGGCTGCGTCGCACCGGTCCTTCATCCGGACGTGCCGCCACGCTGGTCGCCGGTGAGTGGCGGTCCGTTCGCCGCAGTGGCCGTCAACCACCTCACCTCGGGAGTCCGGCGCGGATGTGCGGCCACGGTCGCGGGTCCGGTGCGGTGCTTCGACGTGGCCGACGACGGCACCATCGGCGAGATGGAAGACCTGGCCGGCGAGCATCCCCCGCTGGTGTCACTCAGCACCAGCACCGGGCAGCACGAACGGGAGCCCCCCTTCTGCGGCTTGGCGGCCGACGGCAGTGCCTGGTGCTGGGGCGACAATCGCCACGGCGTCTTGAGCGACGGCACGCTCCTGTCGCGGAACGTGATCGCTGCGGCTGCCGCGCCCCTGCGATTCGCCACCCTGGTGGTCGGCGCCTACCACGCCTGCGGCACCGACCTCGACGGGTCGCCGTGGTGCTGGGGTCGCAATGACTTCTCACAGCTTGGCGCCCCGCCCACGGCCCTGCCCATGACGCAGCCGGTGCGGCGCACCTCGCTGCTTCGGTTCCACGCCGTGCTGCCGATCCGCGAGCACGCCACCTGTGCGCTGGCTCGCGAGAACGCCGGTGTCTGGTGCTGGGGCGAGAAGACCTCGCTCGGCATCGGAGCGCTCATCATGGGCTTGATTGACGGTCCCAGCACCTGGCTGCCCGTGTTCGTGTCCGAGCTCAGCTCGCCGGCGGCGATCGGCGTGGTCGGGCGCGCCACCGTGACGCTCGCCCCCGAGGGGCGGCATGCCTGGTGGGGCCGACTCGATCCGGGAGTGGACCTGGTCGAGGCGCTCGCACCGCGCCCGTTCCTGCCGTGGGTGCCGATGGCCTCCCTGGCCGTTCCCGTGGCCGAAGGGATGGTCTGCGGCCCGCCGCCAGGCCGCGTCGAGGTGCTCTGCCTGCGGGTGCTCTCCGCCGCCGGCTACGCCACGCATCAGGCGGCGCCGCACCTCGCCGGTTTCGGGATGCCGCTGCCATGAGGGCGCGCGGGCTGCTCGCCCTCGCCCTGGTCGCGGGGTGCTCCGACGGCGTGACCGGCGTCTCCGCGCCGCGCACCCTCGAACGGGTGTCGGGCGCCTCCCAGGTGGGCACCCCCGGATTCCTGCTCGATGACGTGGTGGCGGTGCGCCTGCTCGACGGCCGCGGCATGCCGGTGATGGGCGCCACCGTGACCTGGGTGGCCGAGGATCGTGAGGCCGTGGTCACCCCGCTGAGCGACCTCACCGACGCCGAGGGGATCGCGCGCGCCACCTGGCGCCTGGGACGCGACGACGGCTCGCAGCACGTGCGGGCCACGTTCGGTGCGCTGGAGTCGGTGCGCTTCGAGGCGCTGGCCACCAGCGGCGCCCTGCTGCAGGCGGGCGGGACCCCGGCGCACCAGTGTGGCGTGTTTGCCGACGAGGTGGTGCGTTGCTGGGAGCCACCCGGCACGGGATCGGGTCGCGCCATCGCCCTCGACACCGACCTGCGGTTCACGGCGCTCGGCTTCGCGACGGACCGCTGGTGCGGCGCCACGCGCGGTGGCGGCATCGCGTGCGTGCTCGACGACGAGCTGACGCCGGGCGGCCAGTTCCGGCCCGAGGCCGCTCCGGTGCACCTGCTGGCCACGGGGCTGCCGACCTTCACGCGCGTGGTGGGCGCGGGCGATCCCGAGCTGGGAACGACCTGGTGCGCCCTGTCCGTCGGGCAGGCCGTCTGGTGCTGGGGGGAGAACGACCGCGGCCAGCTCGGCCGCGGCACGATCGGCGGACGGAGTGACCAGCCCATGCCGGTAGGACAGGGGTTCACCGCGATCGCGGTCGCGGTGACCGACGGGGCGGCCTGCGCCCTCGACAATGTCGGCGCCGCGTGGTGCTGGGGCGGCGTGGACAACGCCGTCGTGCATGCCGCGGTCGCCACGCCCGTCCCGGTGATGGTGCCCACGAACAGGCGTTTCTTCGCGATCGCCGCCGATGCCACGGGGTCGGTCTGCGCGGTCGAGGGGAGCGCGGTGGTGTCCTGCTGGGGCTCGAACCGGCACGGCGGTCGCGGTCGGAGTGGGCAGGCGCCGTCAAGTGATCCGGTGCCGATCGAGGGGACCGATGGCTTCGTGGCCCTGGTCGCCGAGGCGGGCGGTTTCCTCGGGATCACGCTGGACCGCTTCGTCGTGGTCTGGGGTGGCCTCGAGGCGGCGTCCATCGAGGCACGACCGGTGCGCGTGCTGACCGGGCACGTCTACGGTGAGGCCTTCGGTGGCGGTGGCGCGGGGGCGCTCTGCATCCGCGCCTATCCGGAGGGCACCCGGTGCGTCCATCGCGTCGGCCTCGCCCGGGCGCTCAGCGCCAGCCAGCCCAGCGCCGTGATCTGGGGCGTTCCGGGGCGTTGAGGTCGCCGGGCCGCACCATCGCGGCGACTATATTCTCGACATGCTCATCATCTCCTCACGATGATCGCCGTCGCGCTCCTGCTCGCGATGCAGGCGGACACGGTGCCGGTCCGCAAGCCGCCAGTGGTGCGGTTCACCGGCGACATCGGCTACGTGGCGACGTCCGGCAACTCCTCGGTGGAGACCCTCAACGTGGGCGACCGCTTCAGTGTGCAGGTGGATGATGCCACGCTGACCCAGACCTTCACGCTGGTCTACGGGGAGAGCAAGGGCAAGTCGGTCACCTCGCTGTATCGCGGCTCGATGCGCGCCGAGAAGGGACTGCGGACCTCGCGGATATCGGCGTTCACGCTGCTCAACTTCGAGCGCAACACGTTCGCGGGCCTTTCCTCCCGGTGGTCGGGGTCGGCAGGCCTCTCGGCCAACGTGCTCCGCGGCGACCGCGACCGACTGGTCCTCGAGGGCGGCCTGTCGCTCACCCGGCAGCGCAGCACCACCAACACCGGACGCGACCTCGACTTCATCGGCGGGCGGGCTGCCTCCACGTACACCCACCAGTTCTCGCCCAAGGCCGCACTCACCCAGGTGATCGAGGTGCTGCCCAATTTCCGCGAGAGCGAGGACCTCCGGGTCAACACCGAGAGTGCCGTGACCGCGCCGATCACCTCGCGTGTCGCCGTCAAGCTCTCCTACGTGATCCGCTATGACGGCCTCCCGGCGACCGGGTTCGAGACCACCGACCGGCTGTTCACGTCGGGGATCCAGGTGTCGCTGTGAGGCGGCGTGTCGCCCTCGCCGCGCTGCTCGCCGCCTGCGGCGGCCGCGACCTCGTGCCCGGGACCGCCACCACCACCGACTCGCTCGGCATCACGGTGGTGACCGCCACGATGCCGGCCTGGGGCGACACGCCGCAGTGGCGGGTGGACACCGTGCCGGAGCTGGTGATCGGTGCCGCCGACCAGCTCCCGGCGGTGCTGCTGCTGGGCGTTTCGTCGGTGCAGCGGCTGGGCGATGGCGGCCTCGTCGCCTCGACCAACGACGACAAGCTGGTGCGCTGGTTCACCCCCGACGGCGCGCCGGCGCGCGAGGCGGGTGGACCGGGCGACGCGCCGGGGCGCTTCGCCACGGTGCGCATCGCCGGGATGCTCGGCGATTCCGTGCTGGCGTGGGACGAGCAGCTCGACCGCGCCACGGTGCTCGGTCCCGACGGCGCGGTGGTGCGACGCTTCACGCCCGGCGACAGCGATTCCCTGGCACCGTTCGGCTTCGCGGTGACGGCGCCGTTTGCCGACGGGCGCCTGCTGGTGGCCTCCCGCAGCGGCGCGCTCAGCGGTGGCGCGTCGGGACTCCGGCGCGACACCATCGCGCTGGCGCGCGCCAGCGCCGAGGGCGCGCTCGAGCAGGTGATCGCGCGCGTGCCGGGGCACGAGAACGTGGTGGTCAGCGGCCCCAGCTTCGTGACCCTGGTGCCGCGACCGTTCGGGGCGCGCACTGTGGTCACCACCAGCGGCAATGACGTGCTCGTGGGGCTCGGCGATCGCGACGAGGTGCGCCGCTACCGCCACGACGGCACCTTGGCCGCGATCTATCGGCTGGACCGTCCCAGGCGCCTGATCTCGCAGGCCGAACTGGCCGCGCAACGTGAACAACTGGCGACCCAGCTCGCCCAGTTGCCGCTGACCATGGCCGACGCGATTGCCAGCGCGCTGGCCAGCGCCGGCGTGTCACCGGTGTATCCCGCCCACGACCAGATCCTGGTGGACGATTCCGGCGCGATCTGGCTCCGCGAGGACATCGGCACCCGCCGCGGCCAAGTCGAAGCGCGCAGCTGGGTGGTCCTCGGCGCCGATGGCGTCTGGCTCGGCACGGTGTCCACGCCCGCCCGCTTCGACCTCCACCAGGTGGCGGACAACCGGTTGCTCGGCGTGTGGCGCGACGCCAATGACGTGGAGCACATCCGCATCCACCGCCTCGAGCGCTGAGGGTGCACCACCTCGTGTCCGGCCCCGTCGCACCGCCCGGACTCGAGGCCGCCGCGGCGTTGGCCGAGCAGGCGTGGCAGTTCCACCGCAGTCTCACGGAATACGCCCCCACGCCGGTGCACCGACTCGATGCCCTCGCCCACGCCGCCGGCGTGGGATCGCTGCTCCTCAAGGACGAGTCGCCCCGGTTCGGGCTCAACGCCTTCAAGGGACTCGGCGCCTCGTTCGCGATGGATCACTGGCTCTCGGAACACCGACCCGACGAACCCGTGACCTTCACCACCGCCACCGATGGCAACCACGGTCGCGCCGTGGCCTGGAGTGCGCGGCGCACCGGCCATCGCGCTGTGGTGTTCATCCCGGCCCACGCGCGGCCGGCTCGGGTCGAGGCGATCCGCGACCTCGGGGCCACGGTGATCCTGGTCGAGGAGGGCTACGACGCGGCCGTGGCGCGTGCCCACGAGGCCGCCGCCGAGCACGGCTGGGTGCTGATCCAGGACACCGCGCAGCAGGGATACGTGGAGATCCCCGAGTGGATCGGCGCCGGGTACTGGACCCACGCGCGGGAGATGGAACCGACGCCCCACGCCCCCGGGAAGGCCGAGGTGGATGTGGTGCTGCTGCACGCCGGCGTGGGGACGTGGGCCGCGGCGATGGTGCAGTACTACTGGCACCGCTATGGGGCGCAGCGCCCGCGAATCGCCATCGTGGAGCCGACCCGGGCGCCGTGCGTGCTGGCCGCGGTGGAGGCGGGTGAACCGGTCATGGTGGACCACTCCCGTCGCACCGTGATGGCTGGGCTCGACTGTGCGCTCGCCTCCACCACGGCGCTCACCGTGCTGCAGCAGAGCGTGGATGCCTTCTTCGCGATTGACGATGCCTGGACCCTCGAGGCGATGCGTCGGCTGGCGATCCCGGTCGGCCACGATCCCCGGGTGGTGGCCGGCGAATCGGGCGCGGCGTCGGTCGCCGGGCTGCTGGCGCTGATGGGGCATGGGGCGCTTGCCCCGGTGCGCGACCACCTGGGGCTCGGCAGGCACACACGGGTGCTGGTCTGGTCCACTGAGGGTGCCACGGATCCGGAGCATTGGAACCAGGTGGTGCGATCGGAGTAGTATTGGCGGACGGTGATCCGAACGCGGAGGGAGGTTGATGCAGCGCACGTCGAGCAGCTCCAGTCGGCCGACCATCACCCTGCCCGCCGACGCCCGGGCCGCCCTGGCCCGGGATCCCGTCGCCAAGGCCCGCTGGGAGACCCTCTCCTACACGCATCGCAAGGAATTCGCCGAGAGCATTACCGGGGCCAAGAAGCCGGAGACGCGCCAGCGCCGGATCGCCACGATGCTGCAGAAACTCAGGTCGGATCGCCCGACGCTCAGCAACACGGTGTCGACCAGGCCGGCAGTGGCCAAGCTGGGCATCAAGCCGGGTCACCAGGTGCTGGTGCTCGACGCCGATGCGGAGGCCCAGGCGGTGTGGCGCGCCCTGCCGAAGGGCGCCACGCTCCTCGCCCGCGCCGACCGTGGCTGCGGCGACGTCGTGGTGCTCTACGCCCCGACAGCCGCGGCCCTGGCCAGGCGACTGCCCACCGCGATCCGCGCCACCCGGCCCGGCGGCGCCCTCTGGGTGGCCTATCTCAAGCAGGGGTCGGGTCGGGCCACCACGCTGACCCGCGACGTGGGGTGGGAGGCCGCTTCCGAGACCCGACTCACGCGGCTCACCCAGATCGCCGTGGACGACGCGTGGGCCGCGGTCAAGTTCCGGCTGCCGGAGTGAACACGATGGTTGATGAGGCACGGTTTCCGATCGGCAAGTTCGTCGCCCCGCCCGGGTACCAGCCGCACGCCGTGGCGGCGCACCTGGCGGTGCTCAGGGAGTTGCCGGACCGCCTGCGCGCCGCGGTGGCCGGCCTCGACGCCACGCGACTCGACACGCCGTACCGCGAGGGCGGCTGGACCCCACGGCAAGTGGTCCATCACGTGGCGGACTCGCACACCCACGCCTACCTGCGCAGCAAGCACGCCCTCACCGAGGACGTCCCGACCATCAAGCCGTACGACGAGGCGGTGTGGGCCGCCCTGCCCGACGCCCGGCTGCCGCTGGCGCCGTCGTTCGCCGTGCTGGACGGGATCCACACCCGCTGGGTGGCGCTGCTCGAGTCGCTCGACGACGCGGCGTGGCAGCGCGCCTATTACCATCCGGAATCGGCAGCGCATTGGCCGCTCTGGAAGGTGGCCGCGCTGTATGACTGGCACGCTCGCCACCACGTGGCGCACATCACGACGCTGCGGGAGCGGATGCGGTGGTAGCACCGGCGACAGGCAACGGGCGACACGGATCCTGTCGCCTGTCGCCCGTCGCCTGTTGCGTTCTCTTCTACCCGAACGGGAGGGGTCGCTGTGAATCGTCCCAACGTCGCTGGCATCGGTGGAGTCGTCCTGTTCGCGAGTCACGCCGACACGCTGGCCCACTGGTATGAACGTCACCTGGGGATCTTCTTCACCCGCGAGCCCGATTCCCACCAGTGGTGGAGCGACCTCCCCGGCGGGGTCACCTTCGCCATCCACCAGAGCAAGCACCCGATGGGCCAGGAACGGCGCCACTGCGAGATCACCTGGCTGGTGGACGACCTCGACGCCTTCGTGGAGCAGCTCGGCGAGCTCGGCCTCACCGTGGACGAGCGGCAGGACTCCCCGGATGGAGATCACGCCTGGCTGTCCGATCCTGAGGGGAACCGGATCGAGCTGCTCCAGCGGGGGGAGGGATAGGGGGCGACCGGCGACGGGCAACAGGCGACGGGTGACGAGGGCGACGCATACCCCCGGACCCTATCGCTCGGGTTGCCGGTAGCCCGTCGCCTGTCGCCTGTCCGCTGTCGCCCGGCACTGGTCACCAGTCCCTCGTTGCCCGTCGCGCCGTTGCCGTCACCCTGTCGCCTGTGCAACCTTCCGGGGCCGGTTCGTCCCAACGCACGTCAACCCAAACAGGACGTTTCCATGCGCAAGGCACTGATGGGCATAGTGGTGGCAGGAGCATTGACCGGGTGCGTCAGCAAGAAGCGGTACGACGACCTGGTGGTGGAGCAGTCGCGGATCAATGAACAGAAGGACTCGCTGGTGGCCGACGTGCTGGCCGCGACCCAGATGGTGACCGAGATCAATGCCGACCTGGCGCGGGTCAAGGGACTCGGGGTCGCTCCCGCCGCCGCGGGCGAGGCGCCTCCGTCCGGCCGCGCCGAGGATCGCGCGGTGCTGCTGGGCAAGGTGCGCGAGGTGATCTCGCGGCTCGAGGCCGCCGAGCAGCAGATCGAGGAGCAGAAGTCGCGGATCGGCAACATGACCGCGGAGCGCCGCCGCCTGGTGGCGCAGCTGGAGACCTTCCAGAACACGATCGAGGAACTCAAGGCCACCGCGATGCAGCAGGAGTCGCTGATCTCCACGCAGCGCGAGGAGATCCGCACCCTCGCGGGCCGGGTCGACACGCTGTCGCAGGAGACCACTCGCCTCTCGGTCGAGCGTGCGGCGCTGACCGACACCCTCACGGCCGTCACCGACGAGGCCAACACCGTGTACTACGCGGTGGGCACCGAGGACGAGCTGATCGAGCGCGGGATCCTGGTCAAGGAAGGCAGCAAGTTCCTGATCTTCGGCAGCAAGACGCTCCAGCCGGGCCGCACGCTCCAGCCGGAGATGTTCCAGCGGCTCGACCGTCGCCGCGACACCGTGCTCACGGTGCCGGAGCCGACCCGGGAGTACCGGATCGTGACCCGCCAGGATCCGCAGTTCCTGGCCTCGACGGTGATGCAGAACGGCAAGGTGAAGGGCGACCTGCACATCTCGTCCCAGCAGTTCTGGGATGGTGGGCGGTACCTGATCCTCGTGCGCGACTGAGCGCGAGCGACGGGCAACAGGCGACGGGCGACGGGGAGCACTCTCCGTCGCCCGTTTCCGTGTCGCCTGTCGCCCGTCGCTATCTTTCCTTCTCCTGCTTCCGGAGTCTCCCGTGAAGGCCCGATTCGCCCTCCTCCTGCTGCCGTTCGTGGTGGTGCTGGCCGCGTTCCGGCACGATCCGCCGCCGCCGGTCCTCCACGTGGTGAAGTCGCCCACGTGCGGTTGCTGCCAGGCGTGGATCGACTACATGAAGACCCAGGGATTCACGGTCACGGTGGAGAACCGCGACAACTTCACCGACCTCAAGCGGGCCAATGGCGTCACGGCGCAGCTCGAGTCGTGCCACACCGCCTTCGTGGGCGGCTATGTGGTGGAGGGCCACGTCCCCGCGGACCTGGTGCACAAGGTGCTGCGCGACAAGCCGGCGGGGGTGAAGGGACTCGCCGCTCCGGGGATGCCGCGCGGATCACCCGGGATGGAAGGGCCCGTCAAGGACCGCTACACGGTCTATTCCTTCGATGCGCAGGGCCGCCGCACGGCGTACGCCATCCGGTGACACGGGAAGCGTGAAGGGTGAAGCGGACAGGACTCCCGTTTCACCCTTCACCGTTCACCCTTCACGTCCAGTTCTTCCCGCAGCGCATCCCGCCGTTCGCGGATCCGTTCCCGCACCCGCGCCTTGAGCGCCGGCACGTCGTCGAGCGTCAGTCCCTCCACCGGCTCCGGCTCGAGCAGCTCCACCACGGCATGGGTCGGGCCGATGCGCCAGTCGTGCTTGGCGATCGCCTGCCGCGTGCCGTAGAGGGCGATCGGCAGGATCGGCACCTGCTGCTCGATCGCCAGGCGGAAGGCACCATCCTTGAACGGCAGCATCTCCGCGGTCCGCGACCGGGTGCCTTCCGGGAAGATCATCACCGACACCCGGCCCTGCAGCCGCTTGGCGCACTCGGCCATCGCTTCCCGCGCGCTGGCTGACTGTCCCCGGTGCACCGGCACGTCGCGCACCGCCCACATCGTCCACCCGAAGATCGGGATCCGCATCAGCACGGCCTTGCTGAGCCACTTCATCTCCCACGGCAGCGTGGAGAGCAGGATGATGTCGGCGAACGATTCGTGGTTGGCCACCACCACGTACGGTCGCCGGGGATCGTCGGGCAGCGGGCCGCGCCGCTCGAATCGCCAGCGCGGCGTCACCCGGTCCACCACGAGGGCGATGCCGCGGAAGATGCGGCCGCCGGCGTAGTTCCACCGGTCCACCGGCCAGCCCACCACCCGCCAGATCAGGATGACGGGAAAGGTCACCACCACGGACAGCACCAGCACGGACCAGGTCCAGGCCGAGGCGAGGGTGTCGATCACGCGACGCATGCCGTCAAGTTAGCCGCGACCGATCCGGCCCCGGCCACTGGCGCTCGGCCGGCTGCCGCAGCGGCCCGATTAGAATCCGGTGTCTCTCTCGATCGGGATCCATCCGTGAAGCGTCTTGCCGTGGCCCTGGCGGCCGTCATTGCCGCCGCCCCACTCGCCGCCCAGTCCCCTCCACCGGCGCCACCCACCCCCGCCCCCACCTCCGGGTACGGCGCGTGGTTCGGCTCGGTCCCCAACCTGGACCATGCCGGCGACGGCATCCTCCTCTCGGGAACCTCGCCCGGGTCGCCCGCCGAGAAGGCAGGGCTGCGCGCCGGGGACCTGATCCTCTCCATCGGCGGCGAGGCGATGCCCGATCTCCGGGCGATGGTCGAGCTGCTCCGCAAGCGCGCGCCGGGCGACACCGTGGAGGTGGTCTTCCGTCGCGTCATCGAGGAGAAGAAGGTCAAGGTGGTGCTGGGCAGCCGGCCCGGGGCCTGACCGTGGCCGTGCTTCGCGCCGATCCGGTGGTGACCCGGCTCCGCAGCGCATTCAACCACGGCACCGACCGCCAGGGGCTGCTGCGCATGGCCGCCGAACTGATCCGCGAGGCCGGCGAGCCCTACACCTCGGTCTATCTCTACATGCTGCATGGCGACGAACTGCGCCTCGAGGCGTGGAGCGGCCGCGACACCGAGCACGACCGGATTCCCGTGGGCAAGGGCGTCTGCGGCACGGCGGTGGCCACCGGCACCGACCAGAACGTGGGCGACGTGCGCGCCCGCGAGAACTACATCGCCTGCAACCTGTTCACCCGGTCCGAGCTGGTGGTGCTGATCCGCCGCGGGCAGCAGATCCTCGGGCAGATTGACGTGGATTCCGACCAGCTCGACCCGTTCAGCGACGAGGAAGTGCGCGCGGTGCGCCAGGTGGCCGAAGCGCTCGCGGTCCTGCTGTGACCGAGGCGGAGACCCTGACCCGTCAGGTGCGCGGGGTGTCGCTCTTCGAGCGGCGGATCGGCAGCGGTCCCACGGTGGTGGTGCTGCATGGGGGACCCGGCGCCCACCACGACTATCTCCTCCCCGGCTTCGATCGCCTGGCCCACGGTCGCACCCTGGTGTACTACGACCAGCGCGGCGGCGGACGATCGCCCGTCGGTCGCGACGTGCCGGTGGGCGCCCAGGAGCACGTGCACGATCTCGAGGCGCTGCGCGACATCTGGGGCGAGGATCGCCTCCACCTGCTGGGATACTCGTGGGGCGCGTTGCTCGCCATGCTCTATGCGGTGGCGCACCCCGATCGCGTGGCGTCGCTGGCCCTGGTGTCGCCGGCCCCCGCGGCACAGCGGGAACGCGCCGGCTACGAAGCCACCCTCGCGGCGCGCAACGCGACGCCGGCGCTGCGCGCCGAGCGCGCGGCCCTCCAGGCCAGCGACCTGCGCCAGCGCGACCTCGCCGAGTACAACCGGCGGCTCTTCACGCTGGCCGTGGCCGGCTACTTCCACGACCCCGCGCGGGCCGGTGAGCTGACGCCGTTCCGCGTGACCGGTCGCACCCAGCAGGCGGTCTGGGATTCGCTCGGCGACGACTTCGACCTGCGGCCCGCCCTCCGCGCGCTGTCGGTGCCCGCCATCGTGCTGCACGGCGACGACGATCCGATTCCCATGGAGAGCGCGCGGGCCACCGCCCAGGCCCTGCACGCGGAGCTGGTGCCGATCGTCGGCGCGGGTCACGTCCCGTACGTCGAGGGAGTGGACCAGTTCGTGGCGGGGCTCGACCGCTTCCTGCCGCGGGCCTGATGTCCCGGCCGCATCCCTTCGGCCTGGTGTTCGGTGAGCTGGCCGACCAGCACTTTGCCGCGATCCGCGACGCCGCCGGGCAGGAGCGGGGAGTCGAACCGCTGCTCATGTGTCGCCCGATGGTGGACCTGCTGCACCTGCTCCGTCCCGACGAGGGCCTGGGCGACGGCGTGGACGACTTCGTCGCGTTCGTGCACGCCTGTTACCTCCACTGGTGCGACGGGGCGCACACCACGTCGCTGGACGCCAAGGCCACGCGGACCCTCGTGACCACCGCCACGACCGGCTCGGGCGCGGCGGATGACCAGGCCGTCTCGCGTTATGTTCAGCTCCATCCCCGCCTGCTGTGGAGCCGACTCGGCGCGTCGGATATCCACGAACCGCTCGATGGCTGGTTCGCCATCCCCGAGGGGCCGGCGCTCCGGATGGTGGCCTGTCTCGGTGTCCATCCCTCGCGCCCCGGGTTGTCGGTGCTGGCGGTGAAGGGCACCCTGCCGGACCAGCTGGTGCGCGGCGACGGAACGCCGGCCTTCGCCCCCGAGATGGAGGGCGGCGCGGCCGCGGGACTCTGGAGCGTGGCCACGGTGGACGAACTGCTGACGCTGGGTTGGCGCGCGAGAGGATGAGCATGGATCGCAAGGCCGTTGCCGACACCCTGGACCGGATCGCGGCATACCTGGAGCTCAAGGGCGAGAACCAGTTCCGGGTGCGCGCCTTTCGCAACGCCGCCAAGACGGTGGAGGGGTTCCCCGCGGAACTTCGCGACGCGATCGCCGACGGCACGCTGGCCCAGGCCAAGGGGATCGGGCCCGCCATCCTGCAGGTGATCACCGAGGTGGTGGAAACCGGGCGGAGCGAGTTGTTCGAAGAGTTGCGTGAGGACGTGCCCCCGGGCCTGGTCGAGATGACGGGGATCTCCGGGCTCGGGGTCGCCAAGATCCGCCAGCTCCACACCACGCTCGGCATCGAGACCCTCCCCGAGCTCGAGGAGGCGGCCCGCGACGGGCGGCTCGCCGCGCTGCCCCGCTTCGGGGCGCGAACCGCCGAGGCCATCCTCAAGGGGATCGCGTTCCTGCGCCAGTCGAGCCAGTGGCGACTGGCCCATCACGCCCACGACGAGGCGCACGGGCTGGCCCAGGCGCTCGCGGCGCTGCCGCACATCGTGGCCGTGCACCCGGCGGGGGCGGTGCGACGCCGCAACGAGGTGGTGCGCGACCTGGTGCTGGTGGCGGTGGCCGACGTGCCGCCGACCGAGGTGTTCCGCAACCTCGGTGGCATTGCCGAGGTGAGCGAGGTGACCGGCGAGGACGAGCGGCGTGCCACGCTGCGATTCCGTTCCGGCGCAACCGTGCAGGTGGTGGTGACTCCGCCGCAGAACCTCGGCGCCGTGCTGGCCCAGGCCACGGGGAGCGAGGCGCATCTGGAGCGGCTCACCGCCGTGGCGGCGACCAAGGGGTTCACCCTCGCCGGCGCGGCCCTCTGGAAGGGGAGCACCTTCGTCCCCACGCCCGATGAGGAGACGCTCTACCGCGCCATTGACCTGCC
The DNA here is from genome assembly GCA_964574665.1 of uncultured Gemmatimonadaceae bacterium. Classification (GTDB taxonomy): domain Bacteria; phylum Gemmatimonadota; class Gemmatimonadetes; order Gemmatimonadales; family GWC2-71-9; genus Palsa-1233. Next base: position 9,913 of record CAZNOJ010000005.1, on the reverse strand, counting down.
GTGGATTCCCCCCGAGCTGCGCGAGAGCGGCGCCGAGCTGGGGCGCCCGGTCCCCCGCCTGCTGGAACGCGGCGACCTCAAGGGATTCCTGCACTGCCACACCACCTACTCCGACGGCACCAACACCGTGGCACAACTCGCCGAGGGGTGCAAGGCGGCCGGGTATGCGTGGGTGGGCATCACCGACCACTCGCGCGCCGCGGCCTACGCCGGCGGGATGCAGCCCGACGACCTCCGGCGGCAGTGGGACGAGATTGACGCGTACAATGCGACCAATCCCGGCATCGTGGTGCTCAAGGGAATCGAAAGCGACATCCTGCAGGACGGCGCGCTCGACTACCCCGACGACCTGCTGGCGGGCTTCGACTTCATCATCGCCTCGGTGCACTCGCGCTTCAACCTTGGCGAGGAGGAGATGACCCAGCGCTTCCTGCGGGCCATCGCCTCCCCGTACCTTTCGATCGTCGGCCACCCCACGGGGCGGCTGCTGCTGTCGCGCGAGCCGTATCCGGTGGATCTCGACCGGGTGTTCGCGGCCGCCGGCGAGGCAGGGATCGCCATCGAGATCAATGCCGATCCGCACCGGCTCGACCTCGACTGGCGGGTGCTGGCTCGCGCCCGCGAGGCCGGGGTGATGATCTCGATCGGCGCCGACGCGCACAACCTCACCGGCCTCGCCAACGTGGACTACGGGGTGGGAATCGCCCGCAAGGGCGGACTCGGCCCAGCCGACATCCTCAACTGCCTGGATGCGGATGCCTTCGTGCGCTTTGCCCAGAAGCGCCGCCCCCGCTGATGCCGCGGGAAACCAGGGCGGCGCGGCAGGCCCGCGCCCTCGAGGTGCTGGCCCGCCTGCGGCGCGAGTATCCCGATGCCCACTGCGAACTCGATCACCAGGATCCCTACCAGCTCCTGGTGGCGACCATCCTCTCCGCGCAGTGCACCGATGCCCGGGTCAACCTGGTGACCCCCGCGCTCTTCCGCCGCTACCCCGACGCCGAGTCGCTCGCCGCGGCCGACCAGGCCGACGTGGAGGAGCTGATCCGCTCCACCGGCTTCTTCCGCAACAAGGCGAAGTCGCTGATCGGGATGGCGCGCGCGGTGGTGGCCGACCACGGCGGCGCGATACCCGACACGATGGAGGCCCTGCGTCCGCTTCCCGGCGTGGGGCGCAAGACCGCCAACGTGATCCTCGGCAACGCCTTCGGCAAGAACGAGGGCATCACCGTGGACACCCACGTGAAGCGGCTGGCCCGCCTCCTGGGCTTCACCCGCCACGAGGACGCCGAGAAGGTGGAGCAGGACCTGATGCCGCTCTTTCCGCGCGAGGACTGGGCGCTGCTCTCCCACCTGCTGATCTGGCACGGCCGGCGGGTGTGCATCGCGAACCGGCCGAAGCACGACGCCTGCGTGGTCTGTGCGCTGTGTCCGAGCTGTGAAGCGAACGGCGAACAGCGAACAGCGAACGGCTAACAGACACGAAGTGGGTGTTACCTTTGTCTCGCTGTTCGCCGTTCGCAATCAACCAGGATCCCGTCCATGACCAGAATCGCCACCTTCGACACGTCCAAGGGCACCATCACCGCCGAGCTGTACGACGAGGCCGCTCCCAACACCGTTGCCAACTTCGAGAAGCTCGCCAACTCCGAGTTCTATGATGGCACCCGCTTCCACCGGGTCATCAAGAACTTCGTGATCCAGGGCGGCGATCCCCTCTCCAAGGATCCGTCGAATCCCCGGGTGGGGACCGGGGGTCCCGGGTGGAAGATCAAGTGCGAGACGGCCGGCAATCCCCACAAGCACGAAGCGGGGTCGCTCTCCATGGCTCACGCCGGCAAGGACACCGGCGGGTCGCAGTTCTTCATCGCCCACTCGCCGCAGCCCCACCTCGACGGTGTCCACACCGTGTTCGGCAAGGTGACCGACGGCCTCGACGTGGTGATGAAGATCCAGCAGGGGGATGTGGTCAACAGCATTCGCGTCGGGTAGCGGACGAGAACAGAGGACGGAGGACGGAGGGCGGAGAGTGGACAAGTTCACTGCCCTCTGCCCTCTGCCCTCCGCCCTCTGTTCTCCGTCCTCCGTCCTCCGTCCTCGCTGTACCTTTCCGCATGCCCCTGACCCGCGACGCCGCCTGGTCCCTCATGTGCGACTGGACCGCCTCCCCCGCCCTGCGGGCCCACATGCGGGCGGTCGAGTTGGTCATGCGGCACTTCGCCCCTCGGTACGGCGGCGATCCGGAATGGTGGGGCACGGTGGGGTTGCTCCACGATTTCGACTACGAGCGTTTCCCCAACGACACCCGCGCCGCCGATCGGGAGCACCCCACCGAGGGGGTGCGACACCTCCGTGCCCTTGGCTTTCCCGAGGAGGGTTGCCAGGCGATCCTCGGTCACGCCGAGTTCACCGGCGCGCCGCGGACGACCGACCTCGCGCGGGTGCTCTTCGCGGTGGATGAGCTGGCCGGGTTCGTGGTGGCGTGCGCCTTGGTGCGGCCCTCGCGATCGCTCGCCGACCTCGAGGTGGCCTCGGTCCGGAAGAAGCTCAAGGACAAGGCGTTTGCGCGCGGGGTGAGTCGCGACGACGTGCGCCAGGGCGCCGAGCAGCTCGGCCTGCCGCTCGACGAGGTGATCGGCGAGGTGATCGCCGCGCTGCGCCCGCACGAACGGGAGCTGGGGTTGGGCGCGGGGTGACTCGGGTCGCCGCGATGCATTCCGCGGTGGCCTCGCTGGAGCGTGCGGCCGACCGCGCCTCCGGCACCGTCGCCGTGCCCGGCAACGGCGTCCGCCTGCTGTTCGACGGGCCCGACATCTACGCCGCGATGTTCGAGCAGATCGCCGGCGCGCGCCGGCGCATCCACTTCGAGAACTACATCTTCCGCTGCGATGCCACCGGCGAGCGGTTCGCCGAGGCACTGATCGCCCGCGCCCGCGAGGGCATCACGGTGCGGGTGCTCTACGACTGGCTGGGCTGCTTCAGCACGCCGCGGCGGTTCTGGCGTCGCATGACCGACGCCGGCATCGAGGTGCGGGTCTTCGGCCCGCCGCAGGTCAGGGATCCCTTTGCCTTCATCACGCGCGACCACCGGAAGGTGATGGTGGTGGACGGCGACCGCGGCATCACCGGCGGCCATTGCATCGGCGATGAGTGGGCCGGCGACCCGGCGCGGGGCCAGCGGCCGTGGCGCGACACCGCGGTGGAGCTCACGGGCCCTGCGGCACGGGTCCTCGACCAGGCGTTTCAGCGGGTGTGGAGGGCCGCGGGAGGGCCCCCGATCGACGATGGCGCCGAGGTTCCCTCCGAGGTGGCCGAGGCGGGCGAGCTGCTGGTGCGGGTGGTGGCCACCGAGCCCGGCGAGCAGCGGGCCTCGCGCACCATGGAAATGCTGCTCGGGGTGGGGGCAGAGCGGATCTGGGTCACCGAGCCCTACCTGGCCGGGGCGCGGCGCGTCTTTCAGGTGCTGGAGGATGCGGCCAGGGACGGGGTGGACGTCCGGCTGCTGATGCCCGGCGCCAGCGACGTCCCGATGGTGCGCAACCTCTCCCGTACGGGGTATCGCAGACTACTACGCGCCGGAGTGCGGCTCTGGGAGTGGGGTGGTTCGATGCTGCATGCCAAGACCCTGTCCGTGGATTCGCGCTGGATCCGGGTGGGGTCGAGCAACCTCAACCCCTCGTCGCTGATCGCCAACTGGGAGATCGATGTCTTCGTGGATTCGGCGGAGCTGGCCCAGGAGTTCGACCTCCGGTACCAGGAGGACCTGGCCGAATCGAGCGAGGTTGTGGCCCGGGACCGGAGCCAGTTCCGCTTCTCACGGTGGAAGGTGCCGGCTGCGATCGTGGCCACCGCACCGGCCAAGGAGCGGGCCACCCACCGGCCGGGCCGGCTGGAGCGGCGGCGGAACGCGTTCCTCAGGGCTGCGGTCCTCGCCCGGGCGGCGCAGGCGGCGCTCCTGGGTCCGCTGGCGCTCACCCTGCTGGTCTTTGCCGCGATCCTGCTGGTCTTTCCCGAGGTGGCGGCCTACACCACGGCGGCGATCGCGGCCATCACGGGGGTCACCCTGCTGGTCACGGCACTGGCCCGACGGCCCCGTGGCTGACCTCAACCTCCCCCCGAAACCCCGCGTATGACCGGCGTGGACGACAGCGAGCTGGCCGCCCGGGCTTCCCGGGGCGACCCCGAGGCCTTCGGAGAGCTCGTCGCCCGCCACGCGCCGATGGCGCGTCGCGTGGCCTATGCCGTCCTGGAGGACCAGGAGGACGCCGATGATGCCGCGCAGGAGGGGTTTCTCTCCGCCTGGCAGGCCCTCGGCCGATACGACCCGAGGCGGGCGTTCCGGCCGTGGCTGATGCAGATCGTCGTCAACGCGGCGCGGGATCTTCGTCGCAAGCGCCGGGTCCGGAGCGCGGAACCGCTGGAGCACGTGGCGGCGGCGGCGCGCGACGACCCGGCCCGGGAAGTGGGGGCGCTCGACCTGGGCGATCGGCTCAGGGAGGCGCTGGCCACCTTGCCGGAGCGGCAGCGGCTCGCGGTGGTGTTGTTCGACGCCGAGGGGTATCCCCAGTCCGAGATTGCCCGGATGCTGGGAATCCCCGAGGGGACGGTGAAATCGGATGTCTTCCACGGGCGGCGGGCGCTCCGCAAGGCGCTCGAGAGTGTGAAGGAGGAATGGGATGACTGAGCAGGAGAGGGAGCTGCAGCGCGACATGGAGCTGGGCACCGCGATCACGCGGGCCCTGGCGATGCCCCACGACGGGGCGTTCGTCACCCGGTTGCGCGCGTTGGTGCGCCAGCGCCGCGAGCGGACCTGGGACGAGGTGCTGGCGGGGTGGTTCTGGCAGGGGGTGCTGGCGGCCTCGCTCGCCTTGGTGGCGGCGCTGGCCGGCTGGAACACCCTGGGCACCCCTGCAACCACCACGACGACTGAGGAATCCGTGGCGGTGCAGCTGATCGATGCCCAGCGTCCCGGCACCGACGTGATCCTCGCCTCGATGGCGGGGATCCGATGACCACCACCTCCACGACCCGGGCGGTGGTCTTGCTCGGGGCGGCATTCCTCCTCGGCGGCGTGGCCGGCGGGGCGGTGATGCAGTTCACCGGCAAGTCCGGTGAGCGTCGCGAGCGGCGCAGCGAGTGCGCCGTGCGGCACCAGCGTGTCTGCTACTGGGCAAGGGAGCTGCAACTCTCGACGGACCAGCAGGAACGCCTCGAGACGGTCTATCACGCCGGGGAAGCGACCATGGATTCGATCCAGCGCACCATCCGGCCGGCGATGGACACCATCTACCAGCGCATCCGCCCGGCGGTGGATGCCCAGCGTCTGGCGATCCGGGAGCAGGTCCGCCCACTCCTCACCCCCGAGCAGCGAGCGAAGTATGACTCTGTCAACACCGCGATGGACGAGAACCGGCGCCGTGAACGCGAGCGGTCGCCGAGCGGGCCAGGCATCCCGGGAGGGCCGCCGCGTGGCCGTCCGTAACCTCTGGGCCGCCGTGGCGGCGCTGGCCCTGCCGGCCGTGCTGCAGGCGCAGGCGGTCGAGCGGATCACCCTTGCCGAGGCGCTCAGGCGCTCGGAAGAGGTGAGCCCCACGATCCTGTCCGCGCGCGGCCAGGTGCGCACCGCCGAGCTCGGGGTGCGGACCCAGTACTGGCAGTACATCCCGCAGCTCAGCTTTCCGGTGAACGCCGACCTGTTGCTGTCGTCAGGGCCATCGCGCGTGGATCCGGTGACCGGGGACATCATCTCCGGCAACACCACCAATCCGTCCTACTCGATCGGGGCGACGGCCTCGCTGGTGCTTTTCGACGGCTTTGGTCGCACGCATGACATGCGCGCCGCCCGGGCCAACGAAGTGGCTGCGGACGCGGGCCTGGTTTCCGCCCGGTTCCAGAACGCGTTGCAGGTGACCAACGCCTTCTTCGACGCCCTGGCGGCGCAGGAGTTGCTGCGCGTCAACGAGGCGGCCGTGCAGCGTGCCCAGCAGCAGCTCCAGGTGGCGTCCGCGCGCATGCAGGCCGGCGCGGGCCAGCGGACCGACTCGCTCACCGCGCTGGTCCAGCTCGGCCAGGCGCGGCAGCAACTGCTGCAGGCCCAGGCCACCTTGGCCACCAACGAGGCCAACCTCGGCCGGCTGGTGGGCCAGGATGGCCGCGTCGCGGCGGTGGACGATTCCTCGTTCTACCGCCAGCCGGCGCTCCTCGACACCACGAGCATCCGCCGCGACGCCGAGGCGGCCTCACCCGCGGTGCGGACCGCGGAGGCCAACCTCCTCGCGGCCCAGGCGCAGCTGCGGTCGCAGAAGACCAACTACTGGCCGACGATCACGGCGAGCGCGTCGAACACCTGGACCGCCCAGAAGAGCAACGACTACTCGCTCGAGCCCCGCCGGCAGCTCCGGCTCGGCTTCGCGTTCTCGCCGTGGACCTCGCTCCAGCGGGAGACGCAGATCGAGCAGGCCTCGATCAACGTGGACAACCGGATCGCGACCCTGGCCGACCAGAAGCGACAGATCGGGGCGGCCCTGACGCAGTACTACGCCGCCCTCTCCAACGCCCGGGAGTCGATCGACGTAGCACGGATATCGGTGCAGGCGTCGGAGGAGAACGTCCGGGTCACCGAACAGCGCTACCGGCTCGGCGTGGCCACGGTGTTCGAGCTCACCCAGGCGCAGGAGCAGCTCACTTCCGCGCAGGTGAGCGAGGTGCAGGCCCGCTTTTCCTACATCCGCGCCAAGGCGCAGATCGAAGCCCTGATCGGACGGAGTCTCTAGATGGCGCGTGACATGCTCGACACCGCGGAGCGGATGGCGCTCCTCCCCACCGACGTGCCGCGCGATGCGGTGATCGTCACCCGCAACCTCCATCGGGAGTACCAGATGGGGGGCGAGGTGGTGCACGCCCTCAACGGCGTGGACATCACCATCCGCCGCAACGAGTTCGTGGCGATCATGGGACCGTCGGGGTCGGGCAAGTCCACGCTGATGAACATGATCGGCTGCCTCGACACGCCCACCGAGGGCGAGTACTGGCTCAACGGCCACCGGGTGAGCGAGCTGGGCGACGACGCCCTGGCCCGGATCCGGAACAAGGAGATCGGCTTCGTCTTCCAGACCTTCAACCTGCTGCCCCGCGCCACGGCGCTGGCCAACGTGGAGCTGCCGATGGTC
>CAZNOJ010000005.1:0-2737 GCA_964574665.1 uncultured Gemmatimonadaceae bacterium | reverse complement strand
CGCCAGCGGGCCGAGGAGGCGCTCACCCAGGTGGGGCTGGGCGAGCGGATGCACCACAAGCCCAACGAGCTCTCGGGCGGCCAGCGGCAGCGCGTGGCCGTGGCCCGCGCGCTGGTCAACCGGCCGTCGATCCTGCTGGCCGACGAGCCCACCGGCAACCTCGACTCGGCCACCTCGGTCGAGATCATGAACCTGTTCGAGACCCTGCACCGCCAGGGGCAGACGATCATCCTGGTGACCCACGAACCCGACATCGCCGAGCACGCCAAGCGCCAGATCATCCTCCGGGACGGCAAGGTTGCGAGTGACGGCACCGCCAAGTATTCGGAGGTAATTGCGTGAACGCCGTGCGTTGGACCCGCATCGCCCCGCTCGCCCTCGTGCTCGCCGCGTGCGCGCAGGAGGAGGCGGCCCCGGTGTACCAGGCCGTGGCCGTGGCCACCCGCGACATCTCGGTGACCGCCCAGGCCGCCGGGGCGATCCTCCCCGACACCGTGGTGGAGGTGAAGTCGAAGGCGTCGGGCGAGATTCTCGACTTCTCCGTGGAGACCGGCCAGCTGGTGCAGCGCGGCCAGCTGCTGGCCCGCATCGACCGTCGCGTGCCGCAGAACCGCTTCGAGCAGGCGCAGGCCCAGCTCGAGGTCGCCGAGGCGCGCCAGCGCAACGCCGAGGCGCAGAACCGCCGCGCGCAGGAGCTGTTCAAGGCGCAGGCGATCACCGAGCAGGAGATGGAGACCTCCGCCCTCGAGGTGGCCAATGCCAACGCGGCCGTGATCTCGGCGCGGACCGAGGTGGAGAACACCAAGATCTCCCTCGACGACACCGAGGTGCGGGCACCGATCACCGGCACCATCATCGCCAAGAACGTGGAGCGCGGCGCGGTGATCGTGGCGCCGGGCGGCGACGTCGGCGGCGGCACGGTGCTGCTCCGCATGGCCGACCTGTCGCTGGTGCAGGTCAAGACCTACGTGGACGAGACCGACATCGGCAAGCTCCGCCCGGGCATGGAGGCGCGTGTCACGGTGGAGGCGTTCCCCAACCGGCCGTTCGTGGGCGAGGTGATCAAGATCGAGCCGCAGGCCGACACGATCTCCAACGTGACCATGTTCCCGGTGCTGGTGCGGATCAACAACCGCGACGGCCTCCTCAAGCCCGGCATGAACGCCGAGGTGAACATCGCCGTGGGCAGCGCCCAGGGCGTGCTCGCGGTGCCCAATGCGGCGCTCCGCACGGAGCGCGACGTCGCCTCGGCGGCGAGCGTCCTCGGCATCGCCGAGGACGAGCTGCAGCGCCAGCTGGAGGCGTCGCGCAATGCCGCGCAGCAGCCGCAGGGCGACACCGGCGCCCGGCAGGCGCTCCCCGACAGCAACGCCCAGGCGGCCATGCCGTCGCGCGAGCAGATGCAGGCGCTCTTCCAGAAGCAACGCTCCGGCCAGCAACTCACCGCCGAGGAGCAGGCGCTGATGCAGCGGGTTCGGTCGCAGATGGGTGGCGGGCGCAACGGCGGCAACCGGATGGGTGGCGGCAACGGGGGGCAGGACGCCCTCTTCGGTGGTCGCTACGTGGTGTTCGCGATGCGCGACGGCAAGCCCACGGCGGTGTACGTGACCACCGGGATCACCGACCTCGACTGGAGCGAGGTCAAGAGCGGCCTCACCGCGCAGGACTCGGTGCTGCTGCTGCCCAGCGCGTCACTGATCCAGTCGCAGCAGTCGCTGCAGGAGCGGATGAGCCGCAACACGGGCCTCCCGGGCCAGACGCCCCGGTGATCCGCCGAAAGGAGATGCTGTCATGATGATCGGCGAGACGGTGCGGGTGGCCTTCGGGAGCATCCGCGCCAACAAGCTCCGCGCCACGCTCACCATGCTGGGCGTGATCATCGGCGTGGCCGCGGTGATCACCGTGGTGGCCATGGGCACCGGCGCACAGCGCTCGGTGGAGGCCCGGATCAACGCCCTCGGGGCCAACCTGATCCAGATCAACGCCGGCCAGGACCGCATGGCCGGCGTGTCGCGCGAGGGCGGTGCCCCGCTCACCACCGACGACGCCACGGCGATCCGCCGCGACGCCGCCGGGGTGGTGGACGCCATGGCCCCGGAGATGGAGCGCCGCCAGCAGGTGGAGATGGACGGCCGCAACATCAACGTCTCGATCGTCGGCACCACCAGCGAGTACCTGCGCGCGCGCAACTACACGATCACCCACGGCCGGATGTTCACCGAGGGCGACGACGCATCGCGCCAGCGCTACGCCGTGATCGGTTCCGCCGTGCCCGAGATGCTCGGCCAGAACCCGGCCGCGATGATCGGCCGGCAGATCGTGATCCGGTCCATCCCCTTCGAGGTGGTGGGGATCCTGAGCGAGAAGGGTGCCCAGGGGTTCCAGAACCCCGACGAGCAGATCCTGATCCCGCTCACCACGGCGCAGTACCGGGTGATGGGCACCGACCGGCTCCGCACCATCTCCGTCACGGTGCGCGACGGCATCCCCAAGGCGCAGGCCGAGGTGGAGCTGGAGCGGATCATGCGGCGCGAGCACCGGATCCGCCCGGGGGTTGCCAACGACTTCACGCTGCGCGCCCCGAGCGACTTCCTCGCCACCGCCGAGGAGACCACCAAGACCTTCTCGGCGCTGCTGCTCTCGATCGCGGCGGTGTCGCTGCTGGTGGGCGGCATCGGCATCATGAACATCATGCTGGTGTCGGTCACCGAGCGCACGCGCGAGATCGGCATCCGCA